>NZ_DATMRV010000032.1:0-42834 GCF_035565795.1 Pseudorhodoplanes sp. | reverse complement strand
AAAACACAGTGCCGTCGCTGATAACATGAATCGGTGGTGCCCCGCCCGGACGCCTGGCATTGGCGAGACGTCGTCCGGCCGCCCAGGTGCCGCCCTCGAGCACCGCCCCGAGCGGGAAGTTGGCCGCGTCAAGCTGAAGCTCATGCCGGACCAGCGGCGCGATCCTGTCGAGCAGCGCGACCGTGAGCGCACGCCATTCGACCACCAACTCTGACCAGACCTCATGGCCCTGCCCGGCCGCGTCCGGATCGCGCAGCGCGATCACGCCGGCGTCGATAAACAGCCCGCCGTTGCGGTATTCCGCAAGTCCGGTCAGGCCGTCGAGATCGTTCACCGATACGCCGCCATCCTGCACCGGCTCGACCAGAGAATAGGTCAGCCATTGCGACAGCTTGTGGAATGGGATCAGGCCGTTGGTTTCGTCGCTGCGGACGATTGCCGGATGCCGCCAGGTGTCCCCAAGCGAAACGCCGTCCAGCGAGATGCGGCCCGGCCAGATCGGGCCGAGGTGATGCAGCACGGCACGCAGGATCTCGGGCGCAGGCAACGCCGCACCGTTCGCACGCGACACAAGATGATCGAACAGGCCGCCCGGCCGTGCGCGATCCTCCATGGCAAAGGCCGCTGGCTGATCCAGCACGGCGCTGCCAAGCCGTGCGATCAACGCCGCCCGGCCCTCGAGACCCGTGAGCGGATTGCCTTCGCCGACCTGAAAACCGCGCGCGAGATCGTCCGCGGTGAACGACGCCAGTTCGCTGGCGTCGGCCCTCAACGGATCGACCGGATCGGCCGAGAAGTATCCGGCCTCGAACATGCGCAGGCTTGCGATCGCCAGCCCTTCGGATCGGGCGACCTGCAGTCCGGTCACACCGTCGCGATAGCGCCAGTCCGGTCCTGCACCGGCGTCAAGCAGCACTGAAACGATCGCCAGGTCGAAGGCCGCACGGGCTTCCTCTGCCGGGTTCGCCCATCGACGCGCGGCCCTAAGCTGCGGCCACAGGTCAGTGCCCGAAAGCCGGAAATGCCGCCAGCGCGCATGCAGCGGCACCTGCAGCGACGGATAATTTTCACGGATCACCTGCGCGACGAAGGTCGCGGTGTCATTCAGCTTGTCGAGATGCAGCGTGAAATTCGCAAGCTCGCCGCGCTCGGCCGCTGCCATCATGCCATGGGCGCGTTCGCGGACGGCTTGGGCGGTGAGCATGGCATCGGCGCTTGACATTCGACAGTTCACCGGGAGGCCATTGGGTTAACCGCTTTGTCATGCCCGCGCTCGTCGCGAACATCCACGTCTTGCTTCGGAAAAAAGCGCGTGGATGGCCGGGTCAAGCCCGGCCATGACGTGCTGTTGGTTTCGGACATGGGATGCTCAGAAATCCCGGAGATTGCGGCCGACCGTCGCCTTCAGCTCATCTTCGGTCGGTGCGCCTTCCGGCGTGAAATAGCCAGCGGCCTTCTTGGCCTCCATCTCGACCTTGGCGTCATCCGGAATCATGTCGTCCGGGATCGGGATGCGCTCGACGATGTCGATGCCGGAGCCGACAATCGCGTCGTACTTCATGTTCGACATCGAGACGAAGCGATCGATCTTGGTGATACCGAGCCATTGCAGCACATCCGGCATCAACTGCTGGAAGCGCGCATCCTGAACGCCCGCGACACATTCGGTGCGCTCGAAATAGGTCGCAGCCTGATCGCCGCCGGGTTGACGCTTGCGTGCGTTGTAGACGAGGAATTTCGTCACCTCGCCGAGCGCACGGCCTTCCTTGCGGTTATAGACGATGAGGCCGACGCCGCCCTGCTGCGCTTCGCGAATGCATTCGGCGATACCGTGAATGAGATATGGCCGGCAGGTGCAGATATCCGAACCGAAAACGTCGGAGCCGTTGCACTCGTCATGTACACGGCAGGCAAGCCGCCGCTTCGGATCGGCAAGCGCCGCCGAATCGCCGAAAATGTAAAGCGTGATCCCCCCGATCGGCGGCAGAAATACCGACAGATCCGGGCGCGTCACGAGCTCCGGATACATGCCGCCGGTCTGCTCGAACAAGGTGCGGCGCAGCTTATCCTCGGTCGTGCCGAAACGTTCGGCGATGCCGGGCAGATACCAGACCGGATCGATGGCCGCCTTGGTGACCGCGACGTCACGCGCGCTGTGCACCATCTCGCCGTCGACCTTGATGAAGCCCTGGTCGAAGAAGCGATCGAGCTCCGGCAATGTCAGACGCGCCTTCGTGATCGCGATGCTGGGCCGGATATCGACGCCCTCCGCGATCTCCTCCCTGAAGTCCGCGGCGACGCGATGGCCCCACGGGTCCAGCGAGACGATCCGCGCCGGCTCGGCCCATTGCGGGAATGGTCCGATATCGACGACCGGCATGGTGTCGGACAAGTCCGGACGCGCGATCGGATTGAGCGCCCCGGAGGAGACCGCGAGCGCCCGGTACAATGCATAGGAGCCACCATGCGCGCCGATGGCGTTGCGGTCCGGTCCTGCATTGACGGTGCCGATCACGGGCCCGCGTTCGCGCGCGGTCGGTGCGCCCCAGCGGATCGGGAAACGGCCCGGCGTCCGATGGCCGGGATGCGATGTGAGACGGATATGACCGTCCCTGTTCGTGGACATGAGCTTGCCCCACAAAAGCAAAAAGCCCTCTTCCGGCAGCGCCGGAGTGAGTGGCTTCAAAAAGAGAAGATAACGACAGGTTGTGGTTTGGGCAAGGGGGTCTGAACGCGAGGGCGACGCGCTTTCTCCCTCCTCCGTTTACGGGGGAGGGTCGATCGACTGAGCGAACGCGAAGGAGATCGGGGTGGGGGCCGTTTCGACGCCGCATTGCGCAGCTGCCCCTCCCGGCTCGACGCCATCGGCGTCTCGCCCCCTCCCCGCAAGCGGGTGCGGGACAGAGAGGGCTACGCCCGCCCCCGGATCAGATCGGCCGCCCGCTCGGCGATCATGATCGTCGCGGCGTTGATGTTGGCGCCGATGATGTCCGGGAAAACAGAGGCATCGATCACGCGCAGGTTCTCCGCGCCCCTCACCTTCAATGTGGGATCGACCACGGCCGTCTCATCGCCGTCGGAGCCCATCTTGCAGGTGCCGCAGGGATGATGCGTCGTGACCACCGTATTGCGGATGAAAGTCTCGAATTCGGCGTCGCTCTTGACGTTCGCACCCGGCATGATGTGGCGCGCGATGAACGGCTTCAGTGCTGGCTGCCGTGCGATCTCGTCGAACATGGAAATCGCGCTTTTCAGCGTCTGCCAGTCGCCGTCGGTCGAAAGCAGGTTCTGCAGAATGCGCGGATGCGCAAACGGATCGGCGGATGCGAGAGAGATCGAACCTCGGCTTTCCGGCCGCAGCACCACGATGCGGCAGGCAAAGGTGTCCTCGAACGCGGCCTTGAACGGCGGCATATAGGGCGCGGCGCCCAGCGGACCGGCGATGAACAGAAGCTGCGTGTCCGGCAGGTCTTTGGCATGCGGCGTCTTGAGGAAGCCGATGAGGCCTCCCGGCAGATCGGTTGTGAAGCCGGTGCCGAACATCGCACCCTGCGCCATCGCCAGGGCGATGCGGTCAAGCCGCAAATTCTTCTGCACCGGCCCGCCGCCATTGCGGCCGTAGACGATCAGCGCGGCGACGTGATCCTGAAGGTTCTTGCCGACTCCGGGCAGCGCGATCTTGACCGGAATGCCGTGCGCGGCGAGTTCATCCGGCGCACCGATGCCGGACAGCATCAGCAGCTGCGGTGAATTGATGGTGCCGCCACAGACCAGCACTTCCTTCGCGGCGCGCGCCGTCTTCGTCTCGCCGCCCTGGCGGTATTCGACGCCGGTCGCACGCGATCCTTCGAGCAAGACGCGCGACGACTGCGCATTGACCTCGACGGTCAGATTGCTGCGCGACAGTGCCGGACGCAGATAGGCGACCGATGTGCTGCAGCGGCGTCCGTTGCGGATCGTCGCCTGCATGCGCGAGAAGCCATACTGATCCGCCGCGTTATAGTCCGGATTGAACGGATGGCCGGCCTGCGCGGCCGCCTCGAGATACGCATCGACCAGCGGATCGGCGTAGCGGGAACGCCGCGTGGTCAAGGGACCCGAGCCGCCGCGATATTCGCTCTCGCCGCCTTCCCAGCTCTCCTGCTTCTTGAAATAGGGAAGCGCGTCGGCATACGACCAGCCCCGCGCGCCGTTCCGCGCCCAGCGGTCGAAGTCGCCGCGATTGCCGCGCACATAGGCCATCGCATTGGTGGAGGACGAGCCGCCGATCACCTTGCCGCGCGCGACTTCCATCTTGCGCTTGCCGGCATAGGGCTCGGGCTCGGTGTCGTAGTGCCAGTCGAACAGGCGTTCCTTGTAGACCTTGCCCCAGCCGAGCGGGATCTTCAGCCAGAAGCCGCTGTCCCAGGGCCCGGCCTCGAGCAAAAGCACGCGCGTATTTGCATCCTCGGTCAGCCGGGCTGCGAGCGTGCAACCCGCGGAGCCGGCGCCGACGATGATGTAATCGAATTCAGAGGTGGTCATGTCGCTTGTCCGTCATGGCCGGGCTTGCCCCGGCCATCCATCATTCAAAACGGATGGATGCGCGGGTCTAAGCCCGCGCATGACACGCCGTTTACTTCGGCGCCTTGGCGTCGACGACCTTCTTCAGGATGTCGAATTCTTTCTTCACGACCGGATTGGCGTCGACGACCTTGGTCCCGATGGCGACGAAGTCCTTCATCATCTTGTCCTGCTCGGCAGCCGGCAGCTTCAGGATCTCGCCCTTGTTGGCGACCCAGAGGTCAGTCGCCTTCTTGTTGTTGTCGAGCACCCACGGGAAGGCCTTCTGCTCGGCTTCGCGGCCCGCGGCGCGGATCGCATCCTGCACGTCCTTCGGCTGCGACTTGAACCAGTTCTCGTTCACGAGCGCGATCGACAGGATGTAGGAAAACTCCAGGTCGGTGACGTATTTCGCGACATCGTAATACTTGAACGCGGTCAGGATCGGCATGCCGGCCAGCATGCCGTCGAGGCCGCCGGACTGCAGCTGCGGGATCACTTCCGACAGCGCGAGCGGCGTCGGAATCACGCCGATCGACTTCATCGGCTCGACCTGCAGCGGCGACGCGAAGGTGCGCACCTTCTTGCCCTTCATATCCGCGATCTTCGGAGCTGGCGTCTTCAACAGGATAACGGTCGGCGAATTGTAGATCGCGCCGATCACGCGCAGACCCTTGTCGAGGAACATGGTCTCCAGGTGATCGCGATAGGCCGGATCCTGGATGGTCGCATACTGGTGCTGCGGCGACCGGAACAGACCCGGCACTTCAAAGATCTGGAAGCGCGGGTCGAGATTGGTCACGAACGACGTCGGCGTGATGAAGGATTCGATCGTGCCGAGCGACACGCCTTCCGCCATGCGCGGGATCGCGCCGAGCTGGCTCGCCGGATAGATCCCCATCTTCAGCTTGTCGCCGATGCGCGCCTTGACGCCCTCGACGAACAGCTTCTGCCATTCGTGCTGGCCGTCGTTGATGGTGGCGCTCGCCAGCTTCATTTCCTGCGCCGAGGCGGGCAAGACAGCGAACGCAGCGGCAATCGCCGCGGCGAATAGACTGTGTCGTGTCACGTACATGTAGTCCTCCCAGATTCAGATCGCACGGGTGAGAATTAACGACAGGTCCGGCCAGTAGGTGATGATGAGCAGCGCCGTGATCTGCACAACGGCAAAAGGCAGGACGCCACGATAGATCGTTTCCAGCGGAACACCGAGCACGGTGCGCGCAACGAAAATGTTCAGGCCGAAGGGCGGCGTGAACATGCCGATCGCGACATTAGTGCACATGATGATGCCGAAATGGATCGGATCGACGCCGACGGTCTTCACCAGCGGGATCAGAAGCGGCGTCAGCACCAGGATCGCCGATGTTGGATCGAGGAAGCAGCCGACGATCAGAAGGATAATGTTGATCGCCATCAGGAAGCCCCACTGCGAGAGCTGCAGCGCCTGCAGCCATTCCGTGAGAGCCCGCGGAATGCCGCTGATGGTGAGAATCCAGGAGAACAGCGCGGCGGTCGCGACAATGACGAGGATCTGGGCGGTCAGCATCGCCGAACGGGCGGCGGCGTCGAGCACGTCCTGCCAGGACATCGAACGGTAGATGTAGCGGCCAACGATGATGGCGTAGAGACAAGCGAATCCGCCGGCTTCGGTGGGCGACGAATATCCGAAATAGATGATCCCCAGCACGAAGGCCGGCATGAACAGGGCCGGCGCGGCACGCCAGCTCGTGCTCAGGAAGAGCCGCAGATCGAACTTCCCGGAACGGGGGATGTTCATCTGCAACGCCCGCACAATCACGAACGCTGCCATCATCGAGGCCATCAAAAGACCCGGCAGCACACCTGCGGCGAACAGCTTAGGGATCGACTGCTCGGCCGACGCGCCATAGAGGATCATGGCAATGCTCGGCGGGATCAGGATGTCGATCGCCCCGCTCGAACTGACGAGACCCGACGAGAAGCGTTGCCCGTAGCCGTCGCGGATCAGCCCGGGATAGATCGACTTGCCGACGGCGGCGACGGTCGCAACGCTTGCACCGGAGATCGCACCGATCAGGGTCGATGCCCCGACAGTCGCAACCCCGAGCGATCCCGGCATGCGGCCGATCAGCGCCAGCACCCAGACGATGAGCCGGTCGGCAATGCCGGCCGCCCCCATTAACTCGCCGGCGAAAATGAAGAACGGGATCGCAAGCAGCGCGTAATTCTCGAGCCCGCCGAACATGATCTGATGGATCGCGACCGGCGACACCGTCATGAACGAAACGAAGGTGAGGATCGCCCCGGTCAGCAGCAAAACGAAGATCGGCGTACCAATCACCAGCAGCGTGACGGGTATCGCTCCGAGCGTCCAGATCATGCGCGACCGCCGCGGCTATGGGAAAGTTGACGGACATCGCTGACCACGATCATGGCAGCGATGACCGCCGTGCCCGCGAACCCGACCAGGAGCGCAGAATGCGGGATCACCATCGGCATCCCGAGCGCCATGCTCGTCTGCCCGCTCGCGACAATGCGCTGAACGAAGCCGAAGGACTGCACGGCGGCATAGCCGCACGATGCAGCCATGACCGCATGCGTGATGATCGAGAGAATGTTGACTGCGCGCGGGCCGACCCGAGCGGTGAGGATCTCCAGCGCGATATGGCTACGATCGGCGGTGACCAGCATCATACCGATCATCACCATCCAGATCATGCCGAAGACCAGCACCTCGTCGACGCCGATCACGACCTCACCGATGGCGCGAGCCACGGCATTGATGACGTTGAGCAGAACAAGGCCGATCAGCACAACGCCGAGCAGCGCTCGCACCGCAGAAAGCGCGAAGCTGGCAAGGCCCGCCCCTGCTTCAGACGGTGACGCGGCCTTGTCCTCGATCGTCATAGCCTTAAGCGGCCGTGTTGAGCGCCGACGGCTTGGCGCCGATCGCGACCGCGAAGGCCGGACGGGCTTCCATCGACTTGATCCAGCGAGTCAGTTCCAGGAATTCCGGCTTCTCGATCGGGAACTCGAGGCAGCGCTTGACGATGGATGCGAGCGCAATGTCGGCGAGCGTCAGGCGATCCAGCGCGAAGAACGACTTGCCGGCGATATGGCCTTCCAGGATCTTGAGCTGGGCAATGAGGTCGGCGCATTGCGCGGCGAAATCCGCAGCGCGCTTCTCCGGCTCGTTCTTTGAATCCTTGAACACGGCGACATACGGCGTGTTGAGCGAAGCCAGCAGCCAGTCCATCCAGCGCTCGACATAGGTCTTCTCGGCGGGCGTCGATCCCGTGAGCTCCGGCTTATGCAACGCCGCGAGATAGCGAAGAATGGTGTGGCTCTCCCAGATCACGGTTTCGCCGTCGATCAGCGTCGGCACCTTCGAGTTAGGGTTGAGCTTCTTGTATTCCGGAGTCTGCGTGTTGTTGAATTGCCGCCCGTAATCCTCACGGGTGTATTTCACGCCGATCTCTTCCAGCACGAAGAGCACTTTCTGCACGTTGCCGGAGGTTGAACGGCCGAGCAATCTGATCACGATTGAGTCTCCTTTTTCAGTTCGCGTGCGTGCCGCGGGCTCACTTCTTCAGCGGCTTGTAGACGATGCACTCGATTTCGATCTTGGTGTTGATGACGGCGCGCGCTTCGACCGTAGTGCGGGCCAGAATCGCGTCCTTGAACATCTCGCCGAATACCTTGTTGTAGCGCCCGAAGTCACGGGTATCCTGCAGATAGGTCGTGGCGCGCACCACATCGGCGAGCGTCGCGCCCTCCTGTGCGATGATCCGCTCGATGGTTTCGATGGTCGCGCGAGTCTCTTCCTCGATCGACCCGTGGATCATGTTGTTGTCGGCGTCTTTCGCCACCTGCCCCGACACGAAGATGTAATCGCCGGCGCGCACCGCCGGATGGAACGGCAGGTTCGGGTTCTTCTTGCCGATCGGATACACATCGGCGCGCTTCTGTTTGGTCACGTCGTCCATGGCTTTAGCCTTCTTGAGCCGTCTTACGAAAAGGCGCTGGTCTCGATTATGTCGACGCCGTTCACACGATCGACCAGATAGATGAGCCCGCGGTCGTCGACGGTCACATCGTTCGAGGACGGGCGGTCCGCGCCGGGCGCCGCGTCGGGCATGTAATAGCCGACCTCGCGCGGCGCGAATGGATCGGCGAAATCGACCAACCGAAGTCCCTGCGCGAACCATGCGAACGGAATGATGGTGCCGTGGAAGCGCTCGGACGGCTGATGGCAGCCGGTCATCGGCGGCTGCGGCGCACCGTCGACATCAAGCCCAGGCACCTGCCAGGTCGAAATCGAGACCGGCATCTGTTCATTGGTGATGTCATACACCCAGGCAAAGCTCGGCGCCGCCGGCCAGAGTTTCGCGACGTCCTCGTCGGCAACGATCAGGATGTCGCGGCCACGCAGCTTCTGCGGAATGCGAAGGCAGGTGTGCGTCGGATGCGGATAGACCGGCGAAGTATTCACGCCGGAAATCGCCTTCGGCTTCGACATGTCGGAAATGTCGAGGATGAAGAAGCCGTGGTGCCAGTAGCTGACATAAAGCCGGTCGCCGACACGCAGCGGATGGTGGCAACGCGGCGGAACCCATTGATCCCAGGGATATTGCTCGCCTCCCGCGGTCCACTGGCCGGGAATCCACCAGCGCCCCACTTCCTGCGGCTTCGCCGGATCGGCGAGATCGAGGATCATGCAGATATTGCCGACATAGCCTTCGACCGTCGGAGAGATATAGGCGTAGCGGCCGTCGAAATCGAAGCGGTGTACGCCACCGCCCTTGGTGAGCCACCTGGTGATCAGCTTCGGCTGCGACGGCTTCGATACGTCGTAGATCCCAAGGCCGCCGCCGATGTCGTTCGGGCCGGATTTTCCGAACTTCTCGTGGTTCACCACCATGATCCCGTTCGACACCCGCACCTTGTGCGAATGCCAGCCCTCCGGGACATCGATGGTCGCGAGATGCTTCGGATTGGCGGGATCGGAGACGTCGACGATCGTCGTGCCGGATGTCGGACGTTGATGTCCGACATACATGATTCCGTTTTCGACCCAGACCTGGCCGCCGCCGGGACAGTCGAAATGCGAAACCAGCGTGGTGTTGGAACGCGACAGCACAACTCACCTCGAAATACGCGAAATGGCCCCGCCTTTTATCGGCGGGGCCATGAAAACGAAAGGCCCTTAAGCCAGCGAGACCACCGCGTCGTTCTTGTCGCGGCCCCACTTCTTGTACAGGTCAAGCGCCTTGAGCACCGGCTCGTCGCTAGCGACGAACATCGTGACCGGCTCCTTGTCGGACGTGTTGACGTGCTGGCACCAGGAACCGCCGGGAACCGCAAGCGTGTCGAACTGCTTCCAGTCGAAGCGCTGGCCGTCCACGATCGAATAGCCCCGCCCTTCGAACGGCGAAACCAGGAGGTTCGCGGTCTGCCGCAGCGGCAGCGTCTTCTCGCCGGGGCGCAGCATCTGCGCGAAGAAGGTCATCGTCTTGAACACCGGCTTGCCGGAGGTCGGGTCGATATACTCGGCCATCAGGGCTTCATAGGGATCGCCGTCCCAGTCCTTGTGACGCTCGAGCAGCTCGCGCATCATGTCCCAGCGATAGACGAACATCGGCGACGAATAGCCCGCGCCGCGCTTCTCCTTGCTGGCAAATCGCGGCATCAGCCCGCCATAGCCATAGATGCGCTGCGAATAGTCCGGCGTGAAGCGCTCGCTCTGCTGCTTCTTGTGGACCATCTTGCCGTTCTCTTCTTCCATGTAATTATGGTCGAAGTGCACGGCGTTCAGCGTCTCGACCAGCGGGAAGTCGAGAACCGACAGGTTCAGCGCCTGCTCGTCACCTACCGTGCCGTGATTGTGCCAGGTGTCGTTCGGCGTCAGCACCATGTCGCCGGGGCCAAACACGATGTTCTCGCCATCGACGCCGGTGAAGTTGCCCTTGCCCTTCAGGCCGAACCGGATCGCGTTCGGCGAGTGCTTGTGCGGGGGCATGATCTCGTTCGCGTCGTTCAGACGGTACGCGGTGTACATCGTCGAAACGGTCGCGCGCTTGGGCGCAAGGCCCGGATTCATCAGGACCAGTGAGCGGCGCTCGGAGTCCTCCATCTTGATCAGTTCGACGGCGCGGTCCAGAATTGGTTCAATGTCTTCCGCGCAGCGCCAGAGGTACGGGACGGCCTTCTGCGGCGCCATCAGGACGCGGTCCTCGTCGTTCGCGACGTCCTTGTTCTGCGCCCAGTAGGGGAACATGTTTTTCGCTGCGACATCTTCATAAAGCGCCTTCAGCGCAGTGTCGCGATTTGGCAGGCGGTGCACGTTTGCGGGAGGGGTCATGGGGTCAGTTCTCCGCCGAGATTTCAATTGATCTGGCAAAAAGCTAACAAAGCTGGTTCAGCCGTCAATCACGGAAATCGCACCAGTTTGCGGAAATGGTACGCACTGGTATACTTCAAGCGAACCAGTGAATGACACGGAGCCCACGGGTGGCCGACGTATCTCAGGGCGGCGTCATGCATTCCGTTGCGCGCAGAAGCTCGCGACGCACTGACGCCAAGTTGCATTATCGCGAGGCGGCCGAACGCATTCGCGCAATTATCGATGGCGGCCGCTTGCGCGGTCCCGGCCGGCTTGGTGACGGGCGGCTTCCCTCCGAACGCGAACTCGCGGAGGAGCTTGGCGTCAGCCGCCGCGTGTTGCGACAGGCGCTCGGTATCCTAGAAGCGGAAGGCCGCATCAGCCGACAACACGGACGCGGCACGTTCGCCACCGATGCACGTCATGCCACCGAAAGCCTGGTGCACGAGATGTCGCGGCTGACCAATCCCGGCGACACGCTGGAAGCGCGGCTTGCGCTCGAGCCGATGCAGGCTCGGCTCGCTGCATTGCGCGCGACACAGGGCGATATCGACCGGTTGTTCGAAGCCGCCGATGCCAGTCGCGATGCAAGAGATCCGTTGTCCTACGAGAAAGCGGACGCAGCATTTCACCGACGCGTGTCCGCGGCGGCACGCAATCCGTTGCTGAGCGCGATTTTCGATGCGTTGCTGGAAACCGCTCTGGACAGCACGTGGCGGCATGGTCGCGAGACGGGCCATTGCATCAACAATCAGGCCGTCTACGCCGCGGACCATCGCAAGATTGCAATCGCGATCGCCGATCGCAATGCGCCGCAGGCGGAAGCTGCGATGCGCGCGCACCTTACGGCGATACAGAAACGGCTGATCGAGCACGCTTTCCCCGACGCGGCGGCGGATTGATCAACGCCGCGAGCACGAGCTTGCGGAATTTGCGGTCGCGCTTGAGATGCCATTCGCGGCTCATCGCGGCCTCTTTCGTCTCAAAGCTTTCCGAATGCAGCAGCGACCAGGAACGTCCGCGCGTCGTGCGGGCGCCCTTCCCCGCATTGTGCTGCGCGAGCCTGCGCTCGAGATCGAGCGTCCAGCCGACATAGGAGATCGGGCCGCGCGGGGTTCTGGCGCCGAGGATGTAGACGAAGGGCATGGGCTCGATGCGTGCGTCACCGCAAGGGTGCACGCAAAGCGTAAATGATTCGTCATGGCCGTGGTTGCCCGGCCATGACGAATGAAGACGATCGAACTGTTATGCGGCGCTCTTCACCTTGAGCTGCGGCAGACCGATGATCTCGCGCGCTTCCGCGGGCGTAGCCGGCTCCAGCCCGAACTCGCGGATGATGCGCACGATGCGCTCGACCAACTCGACATTGTTCGCAAGCCGCCCCTTGGAATAGTAGAGATTGTCTTCCAGGCCGACCCGCACATGGCCGCCGAGCAGAAGCGACTGCACCGCGGCATTGAGCTGGGCGATGCCGATGGCGCTGACATTGAAGATCGCGCCCTCAGGCATCAGTTCGACCATCTGCTGCAGGATTTTCGGCGTATAGGGCATGGCGCCCTGGAAGCCGCGATGCGCGTTCAGCACGAAGTTGACGAAATACGGCTTGGTATCGAGCCCGGCATCGAGGCACGCCTGCACGTCCTGCAGAAGATGCGTCGGCGAGAACACTTCCCATTCCGGCTTGATGCCGCGCTTCTGCATTTCCTTCGCAAGGAACTTGCAGCGCTCCGGCGAGGTGTTCATCAGGATCTCGCGGCCCTCAAAGTTCGCGACGATGGTGGTGGGATCGAGCGTGCACATCTCCGCGCCCGCTTCCATGCCCTTCAGCCGTTCCTCCCAGATGATCTCCGGATAGCCGTTCGGGCCCTGCCGGACCATGTCGCCGTTGATGCCGCCGCCCGTGGAATTGTTGATGATGATGTCGCACTTCTCGCGAATGCGCGCGTTAATGTCGCGGTAAATTTCCGGATTGCAGGTCGCGAGATCGTCCGGGCGGCGCGCATGCACGGCGACGAGGCTCGCGCCCGCATTGTAGCAGCGATAGACGTCGTCGGCGATTTCCTGCGGCTGGGTCGGCAGATTCGGATTCTGCTGCTTCGACGCCATTCCGCCGGTCGGCGCAATGGTGACGATCACCTTGCCAGTCGTGCTCATGGTTCTCTCCTTGGTTTGTTTCTTCAACGCTCCGCACCGCGATCGCGATACGTCTCGCGCAACACCTTGCGCAGCACCTTGCCGGCCGCGTTCTTCGGCAGGCTGTCGGTGACGAAAATCGCCTTGGGGCATTTGTAACCGGCGAGCCTCTGCCTGGCGCGCACAAGCAGCGCCTCCGGATCGAGCTGAACGCTGCGCGGAACGATCGCCGCCACGACCTTCTGCACCCAGCGATCGTCCGGCAGATCGAACACCGCCACTTCCAGAATGTCCGCGTCCTGCAGGAGAATGTCCTCCACCTCGCGCGGATAGACGTTTTCGCCGCCGGTGACGATCATGTCGCTCTTGCGATCGAGGATATACAGGTAGCCCTCGTCATCGATGCGGCCGAGGTCGCCGGTATGCAGCCAGCCGTCGCGAATGGTGGCGGCCGTCGCTTCAGGATTGCGCCAGTAGCGCGCCATGGTCATGGGGCTGCGGACGAGGATTTCACCGATATCCGCGTCCTCGACATTATCGGGCACCGCAAGCTTCACTTCGATACCGGTCAGCACGCGCCCGCACGCGAGCAGCAGATCCTCGCGGCCGGCGCGCGCCTTCCGATGATCGCCGGGCGTGAGACAGGTCACCGTCCCCGCCTCCGTCGATCCGTAGCCCTGCGCGAAATCGCAGGCGAAGGTCGCGGTCGCGCGCTTCAATGTCTCGATCGGCATCGAGGACGCGGCGTAGAACATCATGCGCAGCGCCGACAGATCGAACGATCCGATATTCGGCTGTTCGAGCAGCGCATGGATCATGGTCGGCACCAGATGCGTGTTGGTCACGCGATGCCTCGCCAGCAGCGCGAGTACACCCTGCGGATCGAATTGCGGCATGACGACGGTGGTGCAGCCGGCCGCAAAGCTCGGAAACAGGTGATACCACATGCCGCCAACATGAAAGAAAGGCATGGGCGCGAGCGTCACGTCGGCATCGGTGAAATGGAACATCTCGTCGATCGCGGCCCTGCAGTTGAGCAGAAGACCGCGATGCGTCAGCTCAGCGCCCTTCGGGATGCCTGTGGTTCCGCTGGTGTAGAGAAGGCAAGCGGTTGCCTCCGGCGAGACGGCAATGCCCGCGGGTTCGGAAGAACCCGATGCGACTACACGATCGTAGCTCTCGAAGCCGTCGGCGTCGCCATCGAGCGCGAGGAAGACTTTCACAAACGGCAACGCGCCGCGCAGTTCCTCGATCACCGGAAAGAACGACGGGTCGACAATCAGCGCAGCCGGTTCGGCATTCGTGAGGACGATCTGCAATTCGCGCGGCGACAGGCGCCAGTTCAGCGGCAGGGCAATCAGGCCGGCCGCGCTGACCCCGTAGCCTTCCACATACTCGATGCGATTGCGCGACAGGATGCCGACGCGGTCGCCCGGCTTCAGCCCGCGCGCCAAAAGTGCATTGCCGAGCCGGGTCGCACGCTCGTACATATCCGCGAACGAACGCGTACGACCGTCCGGCATGACCAAAGCCGGCTTGTCGGCGTAGCGCGCGGCATTGCGCCGGTATACATCGCCGATGACCTCAAACGCGGGGTCTGTCACCCGCCGCCTCCCTCGTGTGCACGGGTTTCACCCCGTTTCCATACTGATTAGTATGGACTTCGCCTCCGTCATTTGTCAATTTGGACAAGCGTTCAAAATGCCGAGGATTTTGACATGCGCATCGTGATCGTCGGGGGTGGCCCGGCCGGGCTCTACCTGTCGCTGCTGCTGAAGCGCAGCGGTCTTGGCCATTCGCTACAGGTGGTTGAACAGAATGCGCCGGACGCCGCCTTTGGCTTCGGCGTGGTATTCTCCGAGGATGCGCTGGAGTTCCTGAAAAAGGACGATCCGGCGATCTTCAACGCAATCACGCCGGAACTCGAACGCTGGAGCGGCATCGCAATCCATCATCGCGGCGAGCGCGTCATGCTCGACGGGATCGGCTTCACCGCCGTCGGCCGGCTGCATCTGATCCACCTCTTGCAGAAACAGGCGCGCGACGAAAGCGTCGACGTCACCTTCAACCGACCGGTCACCGACCTTTCGGAATTCACTGACGCCGACCTGATCGTCGGCGCCGATGGCGTCTCCTCGCTGGTGCGCCGCTCGGACGAGGCCGGTTTCGGCACCACTCTCTCCTACCTCACCAACCGCTTTGCCTGGTTCGGCACCACCAAAGTGTTCGATACACTGAGCCAGACCTTCCTTCAGACGCCGGCCGGGCCGATCAACGCGCATCACTACCGCTATTCGAAAACCATGAGCACCTTCGTGGTCGAATGCAGCGAATCGACGTTCTTCAATTCCGGCTTCGACCGCATGAGCGAGGACGAAGCCCACGCAGCGCTGGAGCGCGTCTTCGCGCAGACGCTCGATGGACACCCGCTGATCGCGAACCGGGGGTCGATCTGGCGGCAATTTCCGATCATCCACAACGAGCGCTGGTCGGTGGGCAACCGGGTAATCCTCGGCGACGCCCTGCATACCGCGCATTTCTCGATCGGTTCGGGCACGCGCCTTGCGATGGAGGACGCGATCGCGCTGGCGCGCGCGATCGCGGAGCATCCGACCGACGTCCCGGCGGCGCTCGCGGCCTATCAGGCGCAGCGAAAGCCAATCCTCGACAAGCTGGTCAACGCGGCGAATGCGAGCGCCGAATGGTACGAGAATTTCGGCACGCACATGGCGCTACCGCCTTACGACTTCGCGATGTCGTATCTCTCGCGCACCGGGCGGATGGATATCGAGCGCATCCGCAAGATTGCGCCCGAATTCACCGCGGCCTGGGAGAAGCATCGCACTCTCCCCGCCTCCCCCTGAGAGAGGGGTCATATCGCAAGCCCCCTCCCCAACCCTCCCCCTTACAGGGGGAGGGAGTCGATGCACCGTTCGCCTTACGGTGAGACATCATTGCGGCTTCAGACCCATGCCGCCCGCGATCATGTTTCGCATGATCTGCGACGTGCCCGCGACCACGGTCGCAATCCGCGAGTCCCGATAATGCCGCTGCATCGGATATTCCATGCTGTAGCCGTTGCCGCCATAGATCTGCATGCCGAGATTGGCCACCTTCACATAGACCTCCGATGCGAACAGCTTCGCCATGTTGATCTCATTCATGGCGTTCTTGCCGGCATCGACCATCCAGGCCGCGCGATACATCAGCGAGCGCGCAGCCTCCACCTCGGTCTGCATGTCGGCCAGCATATGTGCGATCGACTGGAAGTTGCCGATCGGGCGGCCGAATTGCTTGCGCTCCTTGGCATAGGCGAGCGCCAGATCGACCACGCCCTGCGCAGAGCCGACGTCGCACGCCGCGACCGTGATCCGCTCCGTCTGCAGGCCTGACAACAGGCAATCCCAGCCCTTGTTGACCCCGCCGATCAACTGATCCTCCGGCACCCGGACGTTATCCAGCGTGACTTCGTAGGTGCCCATGCAATAACGGCCGAGCATGTCGAGCTTCTTCATCGAGACACCCTGCCGGTTGTTGTCCACGAGGAAAAGCGACATGCCCTGCCGATAGTGAGCCTCCGTGTCGGTGCGCGCATAAAGGCAGATCACGTTGTCCTTGGCGCCCGCGCCAGACTGCCAGACCTTTTGTCCGTTCAGGATCCAGTTGTTGCCGTCCTTGCGCGCAGTCGTGCGAATGGCGCCGACGTCCGAACCGGCGTCGGGCTCGGAAATGCCGATGGAGAACTTGATGCGCCCGTCGATCAGCGCGGGAATCCATTTCTTCTTCTGCTCGTCGGAACCCTTGCGCGCGACCGTCAAGCCGCAGAACAGCGCGCCGGCATAGGCCATCACGAGGTCCGCGCTGGTTCGTCCGATCTCCTCGGATACCAGCGCAAGATCCAGCACGCTGCCGCCGGCGCCGCCGAGATCCTCGGGAAACGGCAGGCCGTAAAGGCCGGCCTCGATCCAGGCGTCGAATAATTCGTGTGGATACGCCTTTTCCCGATCGACCCGCGCGACATAGTCGGGTGTCGCAACGCGCTCCATCAGCTTGCGCACGCTGTCACGGAGAAGGATCTGTTCCTCGGTGAACGAAAAATCCACGTGTCACTCCCATACTTTCCGTCGCCCCCGCGAAAGCGGGGGCCCATATTCCAGAGCTGTGATTACGGTCCCGGCTTGCGCGGGACGAGACCTGCAGTTGAATCTCCGCCTAGCCCGCGCTCTTGCCGAGATAGGTCGCCATCACCTTCGGATCGCGCATCAGATCGGACGCCTTGCCCTGATGCACGAGTTCTCCTGATTCGAGCACATAGCCATAATCCGCGGTCTCGAGCGCGGCGCGCGCATTCTGTTCGACCAGCAGCATCGTGACGCCCTGCTCGCCCAGCCGCGCGATGATGCGGAAAATCTCGCGCACGATCAGCGGTGCAAGGCCAAGACTCGGCTCGTCGAGCATCAGCAGCTTCGGCCGCCCCATCAACGCGCGGCCAAGCGCCAGCATCTGCCGCTCGCCGCCGGACAATGTGCCGGCAAGCTGTTGGCGTCGCTCGCGCAGCCGCGGAAAGAGGTCGTAGACGCGGTCCGTGTCTTCCTTCACCTGCGCCGTGTTGCGGCGGTGGATATAGGCGCCGAGCAGTAGATTGTCGGCCACCACCATGTCGGTGAAGAGTTCACGCGTTTCCGGCACCAGCACGATGCCGCGCTCGACCCGCGCCTCGACTTCGGCCCGGCCGATATCGCTCCCCTCATAGGAGATATGGCCGGTCGCAGGCAGTTGCCCGATCAGCGCCTTCAGCAGCGTTGTCTTGCCGGCGCCGTTCGGACCGATGATGGTCGCGATCTTCCCCTCCTCGACGGCAAAGCTCACGCCCTTCACGGCCATCAGCTTTCCGTACGAGACACTCAGGTCTTTCGCTTCGAGCATCGTGGTCATTCGACGCTCCCGAGATAGGCTTCCTGCACCGCAGGATTGTTCTGGATTTCCGCCGGCAAACCTTCGGCGAGTTTCTTGCCGAATTCGAGCACCACGACCCGATCAGCAAGGCTCATCACGAATTCCATGTCGTGCTCGACCAGCAGGATGGACATTCCATCGGCGCGCAGCGAACGCAGCAGTCCGGCAAGCGCCTTCTTCTCGAGGCTGCGCAAGCCTGCGGCCGGCTCATCGAGCATAATGAGCAGCGGCCCGGCGGCGAGTGCACGCGCCACTTCCAGCACGCGCTGCTGTCCGAGCGCGAGATTCCCCGCCAGTTCATGCGCCTTGTCGGCGAGGCCGACGCGTTCGAGTTCGCGCATCGCCTCGCGATACACCGAGCCCTCCTCCGCGCGATCGAGCCGCAGCGCACCGGCAAGGAAGCCGGCATGGGTGCGCCGGTAGCAGCCGAGCATGACATTTTCGAGCAGCGTCATGGTCGGACGCAGCTTCACATGCTGGAAGGTGCGCGCCATGCCGAGCGACACCACCTCATGCGGCTTGATGCCGGAGAGGTCATGGCCCGCAAAGGTGACCTTGCCGGAACTCGACGGCAGCGCGCCGGTGATCAGGTTGAAGGTCGTGCTCTTGCCCGCGCCGTTGGGGCCGATCAGCGCGGTAATGGTGCCGGCCTTCACCTCGAAGGAGACATTGTCCACCGCGACCAGCCCGCCGAAGCGCTTGGTCAGTCCCTCGATCCGCAGCAGCGGGGAGCCGCTCTCCGGGCGCTGCTTTTTCGGAAGCTCTGCCGCGGATGCGGCTGACGCAGGCGCGGCCTGCACGGGTTGCGGGAGATATTGCCGCACCAGCGGCACGATCCCGCTGCGCGACTTGTGCAGCAGCAGAATGAACAGGCAGCCGAAAACCACGATTTCGAGATTGGCCGCGTTGGTCGACAGATGCGGCAGAAGATCCTGCAGCCAGTTCTTCAGGAGCGCGACCGAGGCCGCGCCGACCACCGCACCGGCGATCGTGCCCGCACCGCCGAGCACGGCCATCAGCAGATATTCGATGCCGGCATTCAGCCCGAAGGGCGCAGGACTGACGAAGCGCGTCATGTGCGCATAGAGCCAGCCGGCGATTCCGGCGAGCGCAGCGGCAAGAATGAAGACCCACAATCGCACCCAGAACACGTCGATGCCGAGGCTCTCGGACATGCCCTTGCCGCCACGCAGCGCACGGATGGCGCGGCCTTGGCGCGACTTCAGGAGATTGGCTGCGCCGAGCAGCGCCGCCCCGCAGAATATCCAGATGATGTAATAGAGCTTTTGCGGCTCATCGAAGCGATATCCGAACAGAGAGATGGGCGGGATGTCGCCGATGCCGCCATGCGAGCCGAGAAACTCGAAATTGCCGAAGCTGTAATAGATCGCCATGCCCCAGGCGATGGTGGTCAGCGGCAGATAATGGCCGCCGAGATGCAGCGTGATGTAGCCGAGGATCAGCGCGACCAGCGATGTGATGACGATCCCTGCGAGAAGACCGATCCAGGGCGAGAATCCTGCCGCGGTCGAAAGATAGGCGGTGGCGTAAGCGCCGAGCCCGACGAACGCGGCCTGCCCGAACGAAGTGATGCCGCCGCAACCGGTGAGCAGCACAAGGCCGAGCGTGATCAGCGTGTAGATGCCGATGTAATTCATCAGCGTGACGACGAAGCCGGCATGGACAAGCGGCAGCACCGCGACCGCCGCCACGAGCAGCACCAGGAGAGAGATGCGCACCGAGGAGGACATCGCTATTCTTCCTCGTGCTCGTCGGCGTCATGCGCCGAGACATAGAACCAGCGCCACAGCACGATCGGGATGATGGCCGCGAACACGATCGCGTCCTTGAGTGCGCTGTAATAGAACGAGCCGAAGGACTCGACGAGGCCGATCACGATCGCGCCGACGGCGGCAAGCGGATAGCTGATGAAGCCGCCGACCACCGAGCCGATGAAGCCTTTCAGACCGACGATCAGTCCGGTGTCGTAATAGATCGTCGTCGTCGGCGAGATCAGGATGCCGGCGATCGCCGCGATTCCCGATGCGAGCAGGAACGACAGCGCGCCCGCACGCGTCGTCCAGATGCCGACGAGCCGTGCGCCCTCGCGGTTGATCGCGACCGCCCGCAACGCCTTGCCGGAGACCGTGTAGCGGAAGAAAACGAACAGGATCGCGGAGAACACAGCCGCGGCTCCGACGATCAGGATCAATTGCTGCGGGACCGCGAAGCTGCCGAGCGTCACGTCGCCGCTGACAAAGGCCTGCGTGCGGAAGCCTTCCGGTCCGAAATACAGAAGCGCGAGGCCGGTGACTGCGAAATGCAGCGCGACTGCAACCATCAGCAGCACCAGCACCGGCGCGGTCGCGATCGGCTGAAACACCACACGATAGAGCAGCGGCCCAAGCGGCAGCACCAGCGCGATGGTCAGCAGCATGGCGAGCGGCAGCGGCAGGTCCTTCGCACCGATCAGGAATGTCGCAGCGACGGGAATCGCAGGCAGTACGATCCAGACCAGAAACGCCTTGGGCAACAGCGCCATGCGGTTCTGGCGGATCAGCGATCCGGCTTCCACGATGAATGCCAGCGCCGCGAGCGTCAGCACCAACCACACGGTGCCCGGCATGCGTTGCAGTTCGAACGAGCCGAGCGTCAGCGCCGAATAGGCAACGAGATCGCCATACGAGACGAAGATTACGCGCGTGACGTTGAAGATCAGCACGATCCCCAGCGCCATCAGAACGTAGATCGCCCCGGTGCCGATCGCGTCCTGAATCAGAAGGACGAAAATCTCGAAAGTCATGATCCCGCCCGCGCTCGACTTTCTTTCTTGAAATCGTCAGCGCGTCCTTGGCGGCGCCCCCGGCCGCCCAGTTTGGAAACGCATGATCCGGCCGGGCCAGCCGGCCGGATCAACTCACCCGATCAGTTCGGAAGATATTTCCACTGACCGTCCTTGACCTGGACCAGGATGACGGAGCGGTCATCGACCCCGTAGGACGATCCTTCCGGAAACATGTACACGCCGTTGGTGCCGACCAGTTCCTTCACGTTGCGGACTTCGTCGCGCACGGCCTGGCGGAATTCCGGCGTACCGGGCTTCGCCTTCTTCAGCGCGCGTGCGATCGCATCTTCAAGTGTCAGCATCCCGTCATAGGCGAAGGCCGCGAAGCTGTTCCAGCTGCCCTTGCCGTTGACGTCCTCGTACTTCTTGATGAAGTTTTCGGACACCTTCTTGATCGGGTTCGAGGCCGGGAGCTGGTCGTGAGCGCCGATCGGTCCAGTCACGCCGACCACGTTTTCCACCGCCTTGCCGCCGACGCGCAGATAGTCCTGATTGAACACGCCGGGCGTCGCGTAGACCGGCCCCTTGAAGCCACGTTCCGCGAGCGCGATGTGCGGCAGAGCACCCGGCGTACCGGAGCCGCCGACCATCACCGCGTCGGGTTTCGCCGCGATGATCTTCAGCACCTGGCCGGTGACGCTGGTGTCGGCGCGTGCGTAGCGTTCGTTGGTCACGACCTTGATACCGGCCTTGTCGGCGGCTTCCTTCAGCCCGTTGTAACAGATGTCACCCCAAGGATCGCTGAAGCCGATGAAGGCAACATTCTTGACGCCGCGCTTCTGCATGTCCTTGACCAGCGCCGCCGCCCAGAGATTGGCCGGCTGCGGCATCGCGATCATCCACTTGTTCTTGTCCGAAGGAAAAGCCGCGGGCGCGAGCGATACCTGCTGCACGCCGGCCTGCGACGTGACGTTGCCCATAGCCTGCGATGCCGGCGTATTGGAGCCGCCTATCAGGATATCGATCTTGTCGTCGGCGATCAGCTTCTGCGCGTTCTTGACGGCGGTCGACGGATCGGATGCGTCGTCGAGGAAGATCAGCTGAACCTTCTCGCCGCCGATTTCGCGGGCGATCATTTCGACGCCCTTGCGATACGGAATTCCGAGCGATGCGTTCGGCCCGGTCAGTGCCAACACAACGCCGATCTTGACGTCGGCTTGCGCCGGGTTAGCAAGCGCAACGAAGGCTACGGCACACGCCGAAGCCAGCAGTTTCTTGATTGACATGATGTCCTCCCTGGCTCAATACGTACGAGTATGGATGTCGGGTATTGCGGTGTCAATTCGCAAAGCCGATGTGCCCCGCGACAGACTGCGCCCTTTGTGTATCGAGGTGAAGTCCAATGTTGCCGCAGGAACAGCCAAGGCGGATCGGACTGGTTGGTACCGGGTCAGTCGGATCAGGATGGGCCGCTATCTACATTGCGCGCGGATACGAGGTGGTCGCATGCGATCCATCTCCCGATGCCGAAACTCGGCTGCGCGCGTTCATCGCGGATACCTGGAATGCCCTGCAGCGGATCGGCCTCGCAACTGAAGGCCGCGTCCCCGAGGACAAGCTTTCATTTGCGGCGAAGGCCGGCGAGGTCGCTGCATCGTCGGACTTCGTGCAGGAAAACGCGCCGGAAAATCTCGCGCTGAAACAAAAGGTCTATGCCGAGATCGAGGACGCTGCACCGTCGGCCCTCGTGATCGGATCGAGCACCGGCGGAATTCCGCCGACGCAATTGCAGGCAAAGATGCGCCATCCGGAACGCCTCATTGTCTGCCATCCGTTCAACCCGCCTCATCTCATCCCGCTGATCGAGATCATCGGCGGCGAAAGGACCGCGCCCGAGGTCGTGGACTGGGCGCTGCGATTCTTCACCGCGCTCGGCAAGAAGCCGATCCGGGTTGAAAAGGAAGTCACGGGCTTCCTCACCAATCGTCTGCAATTTGCGCTGTTGCGTGAAGCCATTCATTGCGTCACCGAAGGGGTCGCAAGCCCGCAGGCCGTCGAGGACGCAATGCGCTACGGCCTCGGACCGCGCTGGGCCGTGATGGGTGCGCTCACGACACTCACGCTGGCGGGCGGCGAAGGTGGCATGCCGCATGTGCTGAAGATGGCGTCCGAATTGCAGAAATGGATGGACGCGGGCGGCCGGCCGCAAGTAACGGATCTGGACGTTCAGACAAAACTGATCGCGGCCGCCGAGGAGATAACCAAGGGACATCCCCTGTCCGACCTGATCGCATGGCGCAACGAGCGTCTTGTCGATCTGTTGCGTGCGGTCGGTCCAGGCACCGGGAAATCCTGATAGCTCCCATGGCACGGACAGTCGCCAAAGGGCCCAAGGCCACCGCCGAGCCGCCGCTCGGACGCAAGGACTGGATCGAGGCGGCCATCGCGATGCTCGCGGAAGACAATGTCGAAGCGTTGCGGGTGGATACGCTCGCGGAGAAGCTCGGCGTCACCAAGGGCAGCTTCTACTGGCACTTCAAGGGCCGCGAGGATCTGCTGTACGCCGTACTCGACGAATGGCGGCTGCGGATGACGAGCGAAGTGCAGGCGCTGATCTTCGACCGGTCCGGCACGCCATGGGAGCGACTCGAGCGCCTGGTGCGCATTGCGATTTCCAGCCGGGCGGACGTGCCCGGCGGCCCGTTCGAAATCACGTTGCGCGACTGGGCAAGACGCGATCCCAAGGTGGCGGAGGTTGTTCGGGCCGTTGACGCGGAGCGCATTGCTTTTGCGGCGCAATTGTATCGCGAAGCGGGACTAAACGAAGCCGACGTGCAGGATTATGCCGACGCGCATTTGGCGATGGTGATCGGCATTCGGATGACACTCGCGGATTGCGAAAACCGCGAGGAGATCAAACGGCGACGGCGCATCAGCGCTGCGATGCTGCTGCCGCGCGACCGGATCGGCGAAAAGCCCTGAGAAGCAGGCAAGGCCCGGCCCCTCTCCCCGGCACCCTTAAGGCGCTACCACATCACCTTATTACCGCCCTGTATCACCATACTAAAGACACAGCGGGCGGCTTTTGCTTGCGCCGTCCGAGGTCCGAGACCTAGATTCGGGCATTCATAACCTGTGCAATTTGTTCCGAAGGCTCAATGCAACGACGCCCGATCCTGGCCGCCGCCGTTACTATTCTGCTCGCAATCTGCGATGCGGTGCCGGCTCCGGCACAGGGCGTAAAGTCGCGCCCACCTGCCGCCGCGCCGCAGTGCGATCCGGCCAACTTCCGTGTCATCGTGGATGTCGGGCATACGCCGGAAAGCCCCGGAGCCGTCAGCGCGCGCGGCGTCGACGAATATGCGTTCAACCTCGCACTCGCGAAGGTGATCGACACCAAGCTGCGCGATGCCGGATTCAATCGCGCACATCTCCTGCTCGCGAGCGGACAAGCGATCCCAAGCCTCGTACGCAGGGTCGCGCAGGCGAATGCGCTGTCGGCCGATTTGCTGGTGTCGATCCACCACGATTCCGTGCCGGAAGCCTTCAAGTCGATGTGGGAGTTCGGCGGCGTCCAGCGCCCCTATAGCGACCGCTTCAGGGGACATTCGATCTTCGTGTCGGCCGACAACCCCGACTATCAGGGCAGCGTGACATTCGCCAAAATGCTGGGCGCGAAGCTCAAGGCGCGCGGCCTCGAATACACGCAGCATTACAAGGAAGCCTTCATGGGCTCCCGGCGCCGACTCCTGGTCGACCCGGAAACCGGTGTCTATCGCTACGACCAGCTCCTGATTCTGCGCACTGCGCGAATGCCGAGCGTCCTTTTGGAAGCCGGCTCGATCATCCACCGCGACGAGGAAGAGCTGATGGGCACTGAAGAGCACCAGCTGAAGATCGCCGGCGCTGTGACGGAGGCCGTCGAGACGTTCTGCTCGCTGCGGCCGGCAAAGACCCAGCGAGCCAGCACGCAGCGTTGATTGCTCACGCTCTTTTATCGGTCACCGACAACACCACCGCCATCGCAGTGTCCCCCGCGGCGCAGCCGTGGAAAAGGCCCGTGCCACCGCCACGCATTGCAAGCTCCTCGATCAGTTCGATCATGAGTCGCAGACCGGTCGGCCCCTGCGGATGGCCGAACACTAGCGAGCAGCCGAAATTATTCATCTTGCTGACATCGACGCCGGTCTCGCGCGAGAACACGATGTCGTTGACCACGAACGGATTGTGCGACTTGAAGGCGTCGATCCTGTCGACCGCGATGCCCGCCGCGTCGAGCGCACGCCTCGCCGCCTTGACCGGCGCCGCCGGCATATACGCGTGGCGCTCGCGCGCCTGTCCGAAGCCGAGAATGCGGACTTCGATCCCCGGCTCGGTCGTGAACTCGGACACGCGATCCTTCGCGACCACAATCATGCCGGCATTGCCGTCGGCGGGATGGGTCTGGCTGCCGAAGGTCACCGTGCCGCCGTCGCGGACCGGCTTGAGCCTGCTCAGGCCGGCGAGCGTCGTGTCGTGAATGCCCTCGTCGCCCTCGAGCGTGGCAACGTCCTTCTTGAAGCGCGCGTCCGGAACCGCGAACGGCAAGGTCATGAAGCGCCGCAGGAAGGCTTTGTCGTCCTTCAGCGCATCGCGATACTGGTCATAGCGGAGCGCAGTCAGCTCGTGCTGCTCCTGCGTCGAGATCTGCCAGTCGCGCGCGCAGTTTTCCGCGGTATCGACCATCGCGAAATGGCCGGTAGGCTCGTCGTTGAAGTTATCGAGCATCCAGTTCTCGACGATCGGCGCACCGCTCGGCCCCTTCGGATTGGGGTGCACCACCACCGGGGAATTCGATGTGCGGTCGCAGGTCACGACCAGCGACGCCGTGGCGTCACCGCCGGCGATTTCGGCCGCAGCAGCGGAGAGAGCGCGCGCTGACGTCGCGCAGGCCTGCGAAACCGTGGGACCCGTGACATAGGGCGCGCCCATCATGGTCATGACCCAGGGCGCACCCCAGAAGCTCTTCTCCTGCGGCACGGTGATGCCGAGCACGGCGTGGTCGAGCGTCTCGAGCGCCCACCCCTTTTCTTTCGCGACCTTCGCGCCCGTCGCCGCGGCAAGTTTCAGGCTGTTCAGATCCGACAGGGTGCCCTGCCAGCGTGTGAACGGCGTCGACCAGTAGGCGCCGTAGGGAATGCGAAGGTCAGATAGCGAGGTCATGCGTCTGCTCGTTTCTTCTCAATCAAGTCCATGCATGCGGATAAATTCGACGAGCCGGTCGCGGCACGCCTCGGGTTCTTCGAATTGCAGGAAGTGCGTGGTGCCGGGGATCTTCACGACATCGACGCCCAGCAAGTCGTGTGCGGCTTTTGCGACCGCCGCAGCCGGACTGGCATACGCCGACGCCGGATCGCCCGCGATGATGCGCAGCGGCACGCCGATCTGCGTCATCCGATGAAACAGCGTCGGATCCTTTGGGCTTCCGAACACGAAGGACTCGAAAGCCGGCGGGCAGCACAGGGTCCAGCGGCCGTCCGGCATGCGGCGCAGCGTGTGCCGCGCCAGCAGATCGGCCTGCTCCGGTCGCCACAGGCCGAATGCCGGCCGGCGATATTGTTCGGCGAGCTGATCCGGGCTGTCGAACACCGCCTGCCGGCGCGCTGCGCGCGTCGAAAGCTTCTGCGAGTCCGGAGCCTGTGTCGCGATCAGCGGATGATCGGCCGGCGGCGACATCGGCGGATCAAACACGCAGACCGCATCCCAGCGGCCGCGATTGCGCCACGCATGTTCGAGTGTCGAGATCGACGAGAGCGAATGCATCGCCGCAACCGTCCGCGCTTCACCGAATTGCGCGCGGATGCCCTGGAATACCTCCTCGATATCGGAGAAGAAATTCTCCCAGACATGCCCTTCCTGCGTGTGCAGGGGATTCTCGCCATGATTGCGCATGTCGAACACGACAAGGTCGTAGATCTCGGCAAGCGGTAGCCAGAACGGCGCATAGGCGTTGATCGCAAGACCGTTGCCGTGACCCAGAACGATGCGGGTCGCGCCCGGCTTGCCGTAACGGCGCAGCCGGATCACGGCGCCGTCCTTCATGGTGAGATCGGCGCGCGCCGACGGCGGCGGAACCGTGAACGGTTGATGGAGAGTCATGCGGTGAGGTTGTGGTTGCTCCGGGCAGAGCGGTCAAGCGCCGGTCCGGAATGCCGGATCGGCGCCACCCGCGCGGAGCAATCCCTTGTGGACCGTCAGGCCGCCGATGCCTTGGCGCGCTCGGCCTTTTCCTTCGTCCACGCTGCGAGTTCGCGATGGGCGCTGGATTTGAACTCTGCCGCCTCCTTGTCCGTGAGGGTCTCTGCCGTCAGTTCGAGGCGGATACCGTTCGGATCGAAGAAATAGATCGAGTGGACGAAACCGTGGTCGGTCACGCCGATCACGTCGATGCCGGCTGCCTCCAGCCGCTTTTTGGCGTCGTGCACCTCCTCGATCGTGTCCATACGCAATGCGAGATGATTGACCCAGGCCGGCGTATTGGCCGACGGCGCCGCGGTCTGGTTGTCGCCAAGATCGAAGAAAGCGATGTAGGAACCGTCCTTCATCTCGAAGAAGACATGCACATAGGGGCAGAATTCGCCCGTCGAGGGCACGCGATCGGCCTTGATGACATGGGCGAGCGGCAGGCCGAGCAGATCCTCGTAGAAGTGCCGGGTCTCCTCTGCGTCGCGGCAGCGCCAGGCGAAATGATGAAGACCGTGAATCGGGGCGACGGAGCCGGAAGCTGCGGACATCAGAGATTCTCCCTAATTGGCTGCGATCCGCGGGAGGCCGGACCCGGATGGCCCCGTTCCTGCATTGCCCCGCGCATGCGCCGGATTTATCGCGAGAATTGTAGATCGACCGGGGCCCGAAAAGCCAGCCGGCTTGCCATTTCGCATGGCAGGGTCTGCCCATTCGCTTGGCAGCGACATGCCCAGCGGTCCCGCTGAGAGAACCGGCCCTGACGATCGCCATGAGCACGACACCGGGCATCGACCTGTCGCTGAAGATCGTCATCGTCGATGAGAGCCCGGTGCGCTCGGCCATCCTCGAAGAAGGCCTCCGCGAGGCCGGGTTCACCGAGGTCATCCGCATCGCCGAGATGCAGAACCTGCTGGCGCGGATCTACCAGATCGACCCGGACGTCATTCTGATCGACCTCGAGAATCCCAGCCGCGACGTTCTGGAACAGATGTTCCAGGTCAGCCGCATCGTGAAGCGGCCGATCGCCATGTTCGTCGACCAGAGCGACACCGCCTCGATCCAGGCGTCCGTTGATGCCGGCGTCGCCTCCTACATTGTCGACGGGCTGAAGAAAGAACGCATCAAATACATCCTCGATACATGCATCTCGCGCTTCAATGCCTTCGCGAAGCTGCAGGAGGAACTCGACCGCACAAGAAATGCCCTTGAGGAACGCAAGGTCATCGACCGGGCCAAGGGAATTCTGATGTCGGCGAAGAAGCTGACCGAAGACCAAGCCTATGCATTGCTGCGGAGTACCGCGATGAAGGAAAACAAGAAGATCGCCGAGATCGCTCAATCGGTGATTACCGCCGCGGAGATGTTCAAATGACCGGCGGCAAGCGTCTCCGCATCGGCTTCATCCCGCTCGCCGACGCGACCGCGCTGATGATCGCGGTGGACAAGGGCTTTACGGCGCAGGAAGGGCTCGATGTCGAGCTGGTCCGCGAAGTGTCGTGGTCCAACGTGCGCGACAAACTCAATATCGGCCTGTTCGACGCGGCGCACCTGCTCGCGCCCGTCGCGATCGCATCGAGTCTTGGCCTCGGCCACGTCAAGGTGCCGATCATCGCCGCCTTCGGTCTTGGCCTGAACGGCAATGCGATCACCGTATCCCCTGCCCTTCATGCCGCCATGAAGGACGCGGCCGAGGGCGACCTCACCGACCCCATGGTGTCGGCGCGCGCCTTGGCCCGCGTCGTGATGGCGAGGCGCGCCCGCGGCGAGGAGCCGCTGACCTTCGGCATGACCTTCCCGTACTCGACACACAATTATCACCTGCGCTTCTGGATGGCCGCCGGCGGTGTCGATCCGGATCAGGACGTGCGGCTGATCGTGCTGCCCCCGCCCTACATGGTGGAAAGTCTCGCCAACAATCATGTCGATGCCTTCTGTGTCGGCGCGCCGTGGAATTCGGTCGCGGTCGATCTCGGCATCGGGCACATCCTGCATTTCGTGTCGGAGATCTTTCAGCGCGCGGCCGAGAAGGTGCTCGCCGTTCGCGCGCGCTGGGCCGAGGACAATCCGGACGTCTTCCGCAAGCTTGTGCACGCACACGGTCGCGCCGCCGATTTCGTCGAAAACCCGGAGAATCGCGACGAGGTCGCGTCGCTCCTCTCGGCGCCGGACCGTATCGCGGTCGCGCCGGAGGTGATTTGCCGCACCCTCGATGGCCGGCTGAAAGTATCACCGGACGGCAGTTATCGTGCCAGCGACCGCTATCTTCTGATCGGACGCAACGGCGCCGCGCGGCCCGATCCGGTGCAGGCGGCCTGGCTTTACGCGCAGATGGTGCGATGGGGCCAGGCGCTGATGTCGGCCGAAGCCCTGGCGGAAGCAAAGGCGACGTTCCGGCCCGACCTCTATGACGAGATCCTTGGACCGCAGCAGGACCTCCCGCCCTCCGAGCCAGCGGACCGGGTCGGCGCCTTTACCGGCCCCGCCTTCGATCCGGACAACATCGCCGCGCATCTCGACGGCTGGAAAATCCGGCGTCGGTAGCGCTGTTCACTGGTGTGCGCTGCACAATCCCGCATCAGTTTGCGCATCGCGCTGCGACAATCTTCGGCTTTGCGAAGACTGCGCGATTCGGAGGCACTCGGCTAATCCCTTGAACCAACTCTGTAATCGGTCCGGACAGAACTTGGCACGAAGCTTGTAAAGAAAGCACCGACAGGTGCCCGTGTTGTCGGGCGCAAACCGATCCAACGACGGGTCGAACAGCAACGCCGCTATCCCAAGGAGCCGTCCCGAACCGGGAAGGTCCCTGACGGATGAGCGGCTTTTTTGTTGCGCGACGCATTGGACCCCGCCGGGCCAACCAGAGAAGACAGAGGGATTGTTGATGTCAAAGGACCACGAAACTTCGAAGACAAGGTTGAGCCGACGTACGCTTCTGAAAGGTACGGCCGGCGCAGCTGCCCTGCTCGGCGCCGCGAAAACTCAATTCCCGTTCGGCGTCCATGTCGCCGAGGCCTCCGGTCCCGAAACCAAGAAGGCAACTCTCGGCTTCATCGCGCTGACCGACGCCGCGCCGCTTTTCGTCGCCAAGGAAAAGGGCCTGTTCGCCAAATACGGCGTGCCGGATGTCGAGGTGATGAAGCAGGCCTCGTGGGGGGCGACGCGCGATAACCTCGTGCTCGGCGGCGAAGCCAACGGCATCGACGGCGCGCATATCCTGACGCCGATGCCGTATCTGATCTCGGCCGGCAAGGTGACGCAGAACAACGTGCCGACGCCGATGTACATCCTCGCGCGGCTGAACCTGAACGGCCAGTGCATCTCAGTCGCCAAGGAATACGAAGATCTCAAGGTCGGCGTCGACACCAAGGCGTTCAAGGACGCGCTCGACAAGAAGAAGGCGGCAGGCAAGGCGGTGAAGGCCGCCAACACCTTCCCCGGCGGCACCCACGATCTGTGGATCCGTTACTGGCTCGCCGCCGGCGGCATCGATCCCGACAAGGACATCGAGACCATCACGGTGCCGCCGGCGCAGATGGTGGCGAACATGAAGGTCGGCACGATGGACTGCTTCTGCGTCTGCGAGCCGTGGAACCTGCAGCTCGTCCATCAGAAGATCGGCTATACCGCCATTACCACCGGCGAGCTCTGGAATCTGCATCCGGAGAAGTCGTTCGCCATGCGCGCGTCCTATGTCGATAAAAACCCCAAGGCTGCGTCAGCCATTCTGATGGCTGTGATGGAGGCGCAGCAATGGTGCGAAAAGCCCGAGAATTCTCTCGAAGTCGCGCAGATCTGCTCCAAGCGCAACTGGATCAATTGCCCGGTCAACGACATCACCGATCGCGTCAAGGGCAAGTTCGATTACGGCCTTCCGGGAAAGGTGGTCGAGAAGCATCCGCAGAGGATGCGCTACTGGAACGACTTCGCCTCCTATCCCTTCCAGAGCCACGACCTGTGGTTCATCACCGAAGACATCCGCTGGGGCAAATTCGAGCCGGAGGTCGATGCGACGGGCCTGATCAAGAAGGTCAATCGTGAAGATCTCTGGCGTCAGGCGGCGAAGGACCTGTCGGTTCCGGCTGACCAAATCCCGACCTCGACCTCGCGCGGCAAGGAAACCTTCTTCGACGGCAAGGTGTTCGATCCCGCCGATCCGAATGCCTACCTGAAGAGCCTCGCCATCAAGCGGGTGGAAATCAGCTGATCCGGCAAGGGGGCGCGCATCCCGCGGCCCCTTTTTCTGCGGACCGCCTTCCAGAGAGAGACGACATGAACATGCCCCTCGCCAAGACCGAAACCGCATCGGCCGTTCCCGTCGCACGGCCGGCGGCGACCGTTCTGCCGCTGCAGATCAAGCGCGCTCCGTTTCGCGAACGGGCGATCGCCAGGGCGATCACGATCGCCGAGCACCTCCTGCCTCCGATCATTGTCCTGACGATTGCGCTCGTTGTCTGGGAGATCCTGTGCGGCCGTCCCGGCGCGACATTGCCGCCGCCCAGTCAGGTGCTGTCCGAAACATGGGAGCTGATCGTCGATCCGTTCTACGATCGCGGCGGCATCGACAAGGGCCTGTTCTGGCATCTGTCGGCAAGCCTGCAGCGCGTCGCGGTCGGCTATTGTCTTGCGGCGCTGGCCGGTATCGCACTCGGTACCCTGGTCGGTCAGTCGACCTGGGCGATGCGCGGCCTCGATCCGATGTTCCAGGTGCTACGCACCGTGCCGCCGCTGGCCTGGCTGCCGCTGTCGCTCGCCGCCTTCCGGCAGGGACAGCCCGCCGCGATCTTCGTTATCTTCATCACCGCAATCTGGCCGATCATCATCAATACTGCGGTCGGCATTCGCAATATCCCGCAGGATTTCCGCAACGTCGCCGCGGTGCTGCGGCTCAACCATCTCGAGTTCTTCTGGAAGATCATGGTGCCGTCGGCGGCGCCTTACATCTTCACGGGCCTCCGCATCGGTATCGGGCTGTCATGGCTCGCCATCGTCGCAGCTGAAATGCTGATCGGCGGCGTCGGCATCGGCTTCTTCATCTGGGACGCCTGGAACTCGTCGCGCATCAGCGAAATCATCCTCGCGCTGGTCTATGTCGGCGTCATCGGCTTCATCCTCGATCGTATCGTCGCGCTGCTCGCCACCATCGTGACGCGCGGCACCGCAGCCAACTGAAGGGGACTCCATCATGAAGGGCTATCTGAAAGTCGATCATGTCGGCAAAACCTTCAACAAGGGCGCACACGCGACCGAGGTGCTGACCGACATCACGCTCACCATCGAAAAAGGCGAATATGTCTCGATCATCGGTCACTCCGGCTGCGGCAAGTCCACGCTGCTCAACATCGTCGCCGGATTGATCACGTCGACCACCGGCGGCGTGCTGCTTGAAGAACGCGAGGTCAACGAGCCGGGTCCGGACCGCGCGGTCGTGTTCCAGAACCACTCGCTCCTGCCCTGGCTCACCGTCTACGACAATGTGAGCCTTGCGGTGAACAAGGTGTTCTCCGGCACCAAGTCCCGCGCCGAGCGGCATGACTGGGTGATGCACAATCTCGAGCTCGTGCAGATGACCCACGCCAAGGACAAGCGGCCGGGCGAGATCTCCGGCGGCATGAAGCAGCGCGTCGGCATTGCGCGCGCGCTCGCGATGGAGCCGAAGGTCCTGCTGCTCGACGAGCCGTTCGGCGCACTCGACGCACTTACGAGAGCCCATCTGCAGGACTCGGTGATGGCGATCCACCAGAAACTCGGCAACACGGTGATGATGATCACCCACGATGTTGACGAGGCCGTGCTGCTCTCCGACCGGATCGTGATGATGACCAATGGTCCGGCTGCGCGCATCGGCGAAATTCTCGATGTACCGCTGGCGCGTCCGCGCAAGCGGCTCGAGCTTGCCGGCAACCAGACCTACCTGAAATGCCGCCAGCGCGTGCTCGAATTCCTCTACGAGCGTCATCGCTTCGTCGAGGCGGCCTAACCCTGAAACGCAACAGTGCCGGGCACTCCAGAAGGAGAAAGACCGTGACACCGCAACAGGTCGTTCTTGTGCAACAGAGTTTCAGCAAGGTGGTGCCGATCGCAGGCACCGCCGCCGACCTGTTCTACGACCGCCTGTTCGAGATCGCACCGGAGGTGAAGCCGCTGTTCAAAGGCGACCTCACCGAGCAGAAGAAGAAGCTGATCGCGATGCTCGCCACCGTGGTCAACGGCCTGGACAAGCTCGACACCATCCTGCCGGCCGCGAGCAAGCTGGCCAAGAACCACGTCACCTACGGCGTGCAGGCCAAGCACTATCAGCCCGTCGGCGCCGCCCTGCTCTGGACCCTTGAGAAAGGGCTGGGCGAGGGCTGGAGCAAAGATGTCGCCGACGCCTGGGTGCAGGCCTACACCACGCTGTCCGGCTTCATGATTTCGGAAGCCTATCCGACGACGCAGGCGGCGGAGTAGCGATGAGCGAGTCCCTCGTCATCGTCGGCAATGGCATGGCCGCCGCGAAGCTCGTGGAGCGTCTCTCCGCGCGCGCTCTCGGCCGCTATGCCATCGCCGTGATCGGCGAGGAGCCCGCGCTCGCCTATAACCGCGTCCTTCTCTCCTCCGTGCTCGCCGATGAGGTCGCCCGCTCCGACATCGAGTTGAAGTCGAAGCGCTGGTGGCGCAACCACGGTGTCACCGTGCTGTACGGACATGCGGCATCCGCCATCGACCGCGACATCCGGCGCGTCAAGCTCGCAAGCGGCGCGACCATCCCCTATTCGAAGCTCGTCTTCGCCACCGGCTCGCGCCCGATCGTGCTGCCGATACCGGGCCGCGAGCTCCAAGGCGTGATGACATTTCGCGACCTGCGCGATGTCGATGTTCTGAAGAATGCCGGCCGGTGCAACGCGGTCGTGATCGGTGGCGGACTGCTTGGGCTAGAGGCGGCTTACGGTCTCGCCAAGGCCGGTGCCAAGGTCACGGTCGTGCATCTGATGGACCGCCTAATGGAGCGCCAGCTCGATCCGGATTCCGCCGGGATGCTGCGGGCCGCGGTCGAGATGAAGGGCATCGACGTCCTCCTGAATGCGGAGACCTCGCGCTTCACCGGCAACAAGCGCATCGAGCAGGTCGAACTGAAGGACGGCCGCACCATGCCCGCAGACATCGTGGTGATGGCAGCCGGCATCTCACCCAATGTCGCGCTCGCGCGCACGGCGGGCGTGCCCATCAATCGCGGCATCGTGGTCGATGACGGCATGCAGGCCGGCATCCCCGGCATCTACGCGATCGGCGAATGCGCCGAACATAACGGACGCTGCGTCGGCCTCGTCGAACCCGCCTATGAGCAGGCGGCCGTTCTGGCCGACCGGCTGACCGGCGGCACGACGAGCTACAAAGGCAGCGTTGCCGCCACCAATCTCAAGGTCACTGGCGTCAACATGTTTTCGGCCGGTGACTTCCTCGGCGGCGATAGCACCGAGCACGTGCTGTTCCGCGATCCCGGCCTCGGCCTCTACAAGAAGCTTGTCATCAAGGACGATCGGCTGGTCGGTGCCGTGCTGTTCGGAGATACCACTGACGCGCTCTGGTATCTCGACCTGATCCGGACCGGCGCGCCTACCGGCCGCTTCCGCAACGAACTCGCCTTCGGGCGCGCGCTCGCGGAAAGGAAGGCCGCCTGACATGTCCGGCGACTTCACCCCCGACCAGAAGCGCTACCTGGAAGGTTTCGTCTCCGGCCTGTCGGCGGCGCGCGTGGCCAGGGCCGGAGACATTGGCGGCAAAGTTGGCAATTTGGGCGAACCGACAGGTCCCGACGCCATCCACATCAAGGCGCAGGACCGCACCATCGCCGCGGGCGGCAAGCTGGCCGACCAGGAAAAATTCAAGCGCGAGCTTCATCCCTTCGACGCCTACGCCAAATTGCGCGAACAGGCCGAAAAGAACGAGGCGCCGAAGCCGGCCGACAATTTCCGCTGGCGCTATTTTGGCCTGTTCTATGTCGCGCCGGCGCAGTCCTCGTATATGTGCCGGCTGAGGATCGCGAACGGCATCCTGACGCACTGGCAACTGGCCGGACTCGCCGATGTCGCGGAGAAATATGCCGGCCCCTATTCGCACGTGACCACGCGCGCGAATTTGCAGCTTCGCGAGATCGAACCGAAGCACGCGACCAACGTGGTGGAGACGATTCAGGATCTGGGTCTCTGCTCGCGCGGCTCCGGCGCCGACAATATTCGCAACGTCACCGGCACGCCGACCGCGGGCATTGATCCGCAGGAACTGCTCGATACGCGGCCCTATGCGCGCGAGTGGCACTATCACATTCTCAACGATCGCTCGCTCTACGGCCTGCCGCGCAAATTCAATGTCGCGTTCGACGGCGCCGGGCGGATCGCGGTGCTGGAGGATACCAACGACATCGGCTTCCAAGCCGTTGTAGTGAAGGACGGCTACGGCGCCGAGCCCGGAATCTGGTTCAAGCTGACGCTCGGCGGCATCACCGGACACAGGGATTTCGCGAGCGATACCGGCGTGATCGTGCGGCCTTCCGAGGCCACCGCCGTTTCCGACGCTATCGTCCGCGTCTTCATCGAGAACGGCGACCGCACCGACCGCAACAAGGCGCGCCTGAAATACGTGCTCGACGCCTGGGGCTTCGGCAAATTCCTGAGCGCCGTGGAAGAGAAAATGGGCCGCCCGCTCACACGCGTTAAGGCCGAGGCGCTGGAGCCGCGTCCCGTGTTCGATCGCCTCGCGCACATCGGCGTGCACCCGCAGAAGCAGGATGGCCTCAACTGGATCGGCATTGTCCTGCCGGTCGGCAAGATGACCGCAGAGCAGATGCGCGGCATCGCCAAGATCGCGCGCGAACACGGCGACGGTGATATCCGTCTCACCGTCTGGCAGAACCTGCTGATTTCCGGCGTCCCAACCGACAAGGTCGCTCAGGTCGAAATCGAGATCGCGGCGCTCGAGCTGTCCACGCGGGCCACGTCGGTGCGCGCCGGCCTCGTCGCCTGCACAGGCGCGACCGGCTGCCGTTTCGCAGCCGCCCACACCAAGGAAAGCGCCGAGGAGATCGCGCATTGGTGCGATGCGCGTGTCTCTCTCGACACGCCGGTCAACATCCATCTCACCGGATGCCATCATTCCTGCGCGCAGCACTATATCGGTGATATCGGCCTGATCGGTGCCCGCGTCGCGATCAACGACGATGGCGACACGGTCGATGGCTATCATGTGCATGTCGGCGGCGGCTATGGCCCGGATGCCGCAATCGGCCGCGAGATCTATCGCGACGTGAAGGCGGACGCCGCGCCGAAGCTCGTGGAGAAAATGCTGAAGGGCTATCTCGCGCATCGCGCCTCGGCGGACGAAACATTCATCGCCTTCGCGAAACGGCATGAGGTCAACGCGCTGAAGGCGATGTTCAACGCGGAGGCGGTCGAATGAACGCCACGCCTCCGATTCCCACGCTTATTCCCGAGACCGCGCCGTTCTCCCCCGAGCAGCGCGCCTGGCTGAACGGCTTCTTCGCCGGCCTTGTTTCGTTCGATGGCGCGGGCGTCACCGCGCTCTCGCCGGAACAGAACGCCGCGATGATGGCCGGCGGCGCGGGCGATGGCGACGATGGCGAAGCGCCCTGGCACGACCAGACCCTGCCCATGTCAGAGCGCATGGCGCTCGCGGAAGGCCGTCCGCTCCGCCGCCGCATGATGGCGGCCATGGCGCAGCAGGATTGCGGCCAGTGCGGCTATAACTGCAACGACTACGCCGACAAGATTTTCGACAAGTCCGAGGAGCGGCTGAACCTCTGCGTGCCGGGCGGCAAGGAAACCGCGCGGATGCTGAAGTCTCTCTACGAGGAGATGGACAAGGCGCCTGCCGCGGCGAAAGCTCCCGCGGAAGCAAAGCCCGCAACGCAGCCTCAGCCTGCGGGCGATGTCGGCCGCTCGCGCGACAATCCCGCGATCGCGACCTTCGTCGGGCGCTACAAGCTCAACAAGCCCGGCTCCGAGAAGGAAACCTTCCATCTCGATTTCGATCTCAGCGCGGCGAAGCTCGACTATGTCGTGGGCGATGCCTTCGGACTGTTCCCGAAGAACGATCCGGCGCTCGTCGACGCGATCGTCACGGCTCTCGGCATCGCACCGGAGTATGACATCGGCGGCGAAACCCTGCGCGACATCCTGATCGACAAGGTCGCACTCTCGCCCGCACCGGACTCGCTGTTTCAGCTGCTCTCCTACATCACCGGTGGTGAGCGCCGTCTCAAGGCAAAAGCTCTCGCATCCGGCGAAGACCCGGACGGCGACGCGGCAACCCTCGATGTGCTCGCAACGCTGCAGAAATTTGCCGGCATCCGCCCCGATCCGGAAGCCTTCATTGAATCGCTGGAGCCGCTGCAGCCGCGGCTCTATTCCATCTCCTCGTCACCCAAAGTCGAACCCGGCCGGCTTTCGCTGACCGTCGACGCCGTGCGCTACGCAATCGACGGCCGCATGAGGTTCGGCGTCGCGTCAACTTACCTCGCCGAACGCATCGTCCCCGGCGCACCGATCAAGGTTTATGTCCAGAAGGCGCATGCCTTCGGCCTGCCTGCCGATCCCTCCGTCCCGGTCATCATGATCGGACCGGGCACCGGTGTCGCGCCGTTCCGCGCCTTCCTGCACGAGCGGATGGCGACAAAGGCGCCGGGCCGCAACTGGCTGTTCTTCGGCCATCAGCGTCGCGACTTCGATTTCTTCTATGAGGACGAACTGAACGGCATGAAGGCGAGTGGTGTGCTCACGCGCCTCTCGCTCGCCTGGTCGCGCGACGGCGACCAGAAATTCTACGTACAGGACCGCATGCGCGAGGTCGGCCGCGATCTCTGGTCATGGCTCGCCGAGGGCGCGCATGTCTATGTCTGCGGCGATGCCAAGCGCATGGCGAAGGACGTGGAGCGCGTGCTGGTGGACATCGTCGCCGAATACGGCGCGCGCTCGACCGACGAGGCGATTGCCTTTGTCGCCGAGCTAAAGAAGCGCGGCCGCTATCAGCAGGACGTGTATTGATGACGGGTGCTTCCCATCCGCTCGTCCCCGCGAAAGCGGAGACCCAGAGTCAAGAAAACTGGATTCCCGCTTGCGCGGGAATGAGCGGAGTTGAAGCGAGCGCGTCGCTCAGGGAGGCCTGAGTTGAACGCCCGCTCCAGCACGCCGCTCGTGGTTCGCACCACCTGCCCCTATTGCGGCGTCGGCTGTGGCGTGCTCGCCTCGCCGGATGGCCGGGGCGGCGCCATGATCTCCGGCGATCCGGATCATCCGGCGAATTTCGGACGACTCTGCTCCAAGGGGTCGGCGCTCGGCGAGACGCTTTCGCTCGACACTCGCCTGCTCCATCCGATGCTGCGTCAGCCGGACGGCGCCTATGCCCGCGCCTCCTGGGACACCGCGCTCGATCAGGTCGCCGATGGCTTCCGCCGCATCGTCGAGCGTGACGGCCCGAACGCCGTCGCCTTCTATCTGTCCGGCCAGTTGCTCACCGAGGATTATTACGTCGCCAACAAGCTGATGAAGGGCTTCATCGGCACGGCCAATGTCGACACCAATTCGCGGCTCTGCATGGCGTCGTCCGTCGCGGGGCATCGCCGCGCCTTTGGCGCCGATACCGTGCCCGGCAGCTATGCCGATCTCGATCAGGCCGACCTGATCGTGCTGGTCGGGTCTAACGCCGCATGGTGTCATCCGGTGCTGTTCCAACGCATGGTGCAGAACAGGCGCGAGCGCGGCGCGAAAATCGTCGTCATCGATCCGCGCCGCACTGTCACCGCGGAAGAAGCCGACCTGTTCCTGCCGAGTGCTCCCGGCATGGATAGCGTGCTGTTTGCCGGCCTGCTCGCGCACCTAGCCGACACAAACGCGCTCGACTTCGGCTATATCGATGCGCACACATCCGGTTTCGAGACCGCGCTGGAACGCTGCCGTACGATTGCGCCGAGCCTCGATACGGTCGCAACAAAGAGCGGCCTCGACGCGGCCGACATCGCTCATTTCTTCGACCTGTTCCGGACCACCGAACGCGTCGTCACATGCTATTCGCAGGGCGTGAACCAATCGGCGCAGGGCACCGACAAGGTCAACGCGATCCTCAATTGTCACCTCGCCACCGGCCGCATCGGGAAGCCTGGCATGGGTCCGTTCTCGCTGACCGGACAGCCGAATGCGATGGGCGGGCGCGAGGTCGGCGGACTCGCGAACCAGCTTGCAGCGCATATGGGCTTCTCGCCGGACGAGATCGATCGCGTCGGCCGCTTCTGGCGTGCATCGAACATGACGCAGCGCGAAGGGCTGAAGGCCGTGCAGATGTTCGATGCGATCGCGCGCGGCGAGATCAAGGCGCTGTGGGTAATGGCGACCAATCCCGCCGTGTCGCTGCCGGATGCAGGCAAGGTGCGGGCCGCGCTGAACACGCTCGAACTGCTTGTCGTGTCCGAGAATGTTGTCTCGAACGACACCGTAACGAGCGGCGCGCACATCCTTCTGCCCGCAGCGGCCTGGGGCGAGAAGAGCGGCACCGTCACCAATTCCGAGCGGCGCATCTCGCGACAACGATCGTTCCTGCCGCTGCCCGGCGAAGCGAAGCCGGACTGGTGGATCGTCACGCAGGTCGCGCAGCGCATGGGCTTTGGCGATGCTTTCGCCTATGCGAGTGCGGCCGACATTTTCCGCGAGCATGCCGCCCTCTCCTCCTTCGAGAATGACGGCACGCGCGACTTCGACATCGGCGCGTTCGCAGAGGTGAGCGATGCGGCATTCGACGCGCTGCCCCCGGTCCAATGGCCGCGCGCGTCGATCGCCGGCGCCGGCGAAACCCGGTTCTTTGCCGAAGGCGGCTTCTTCACGCCGGACCGCAAGGGTCGCTTCATTGCGCCGGATTTTCCGGCGCTCCAATCGAAGCCCGATGCGAACTTCCCGCTTCTCCTCAATACCGGCCGCATCCGCGACCAGTGGCACACCATGACGCGCACCGGCCTCAGCCCGCGGCTTGCATCGCACCTGCCGGAGCCGTTCGTCGAAGTGCATCCCGACGATGCGGCGCGAGCTGCGCTCGCCAATGACTGTTTCGCGCGCGTCACCACGCCTTTCGGCACTTGCGTGCTGAAGGTCCGGGTAACTGAAGGTCAGCAGCGCGGCTCGCTGTTTGCTCCGATCCACTGGAGCGACGCGAATGCATCCTCGGCGCGCATCGGCGAACTGGTAAACCCGGCAACCGATCCCTTCTCCGGGCAGCCCGAGGCCAAGGCGACACCCGCAGCAATCGAACTGGCCGACTATCGCTTCGCCGGATTCCTCCTCAGCAAGGACCCGATGAGTTTGCCGAACGGGACATGGTGGGCAAAGTCGGCCACGCATGGCGGCGACGGCGTCCTGCTCGCAAGCAATGACACGCTCGAAGGCTGGCGCGGCTGGCTTCATCGGCACGCGCCAAAAGGCGATTCGCTCTCGGAATATCTCGACGAACCCCGCGGGACCTACCGCGCCGCAGGGTTCATCGATGGCCGGCTCGCCTTCTGTCTGTTCATCGGGCCTGCCACACAGCGTCCGCAATGGGATGTCGCAAAGGCCTTGCTCGCAGCGGAAACACTGGAGGAGCGTCAGCGCCGCATCCTTCTCTCCGGCCAGTCGGCGGACGGCCTCGCCGATGCGGGGCCGATCGTCTGCGCGTGTTTCGGTGTCGGCCTCAACACCATCCGCGAAGCGCTCGCCTCCGGCGCCGCGACAGACGTCGCCGAAATTGGCAAGGCGCTGCGCGCCGGAACGAATTGCGGCTCCTGCCTGCCCGAACTGAAAAGGATCGCGGCTCATGACCAGCATGCACGACAGCCATCGCTCGCCGACTGAGGTCGCTTCGCCGCGCATGGAAGCGCTGGCCCGGTTGCCGGTCTTCTTCGCGCTGCATGGCAAGCGGGTCCTTGTCGCCGGCGGCAGCGCCGCGGCCGCGTGGAAGGTGGAATTGCTCGCCGCCGCCGGCGCGCATGTCGATGTCTACGCGACAGACCCGTCGGGGGAATTGCTGGCAGCGGTTGCGACGCCGCAGGCCGGCAGTATGACACTGCATCGGGAGAACTGGCAGCAGGCCTGCATGCACGGCTGCGTGCTGGCGATCGGCGCGTGCGAGACGAACACCGAGGCGCGGCAATTCCAGGCGGCGGCGCAAGTCGCGGGCGTGCCCTGCAACGTGATCGACAAGCCGGACTATTGCGACTTCTCGTTCGGCGCGATCGTCAACCGCTCGCCGCTCGTGGTCGCGATCTCGACCGATGGCGCTGCGCCCGTTTTCGCACAGGCGATACGCTCGCGCATCGAAGCAATGCTGCCCGCAGGCTTCGCGCGCTGGGCGGATGCCGCGCGCAGCTGGCGAGGCGCGGTAAAGCAATCCGGCCTCTCCTTCAACGGACGCCGACTGTTCTGGCAAGTCTTCACGCGCGCGGCATTGCAAAATCCGAACGGCGAGCCGTCGCGCGCCGATTTCGATGCGCTGCTGGAGCTGACCGAAACGGAAGCGGCGGCAGAACAGGGTTCGGTGACTCTGGTCGGCGCCGGTCCCGGCGATCCGGAATTGCTGACGCTACGGGCGGTCCGTGCGCTGCAATCGGCCGACGTGATCCTCTACGACGATCTGGTTTCGAAGGAGGTTCTGGATTTCGCGCGCCGCGAGGCGAAGCGCATGCTGGTCGGCAAGACCGGCCATGGCCCGTCCTGCAAGCAGTCCGAGATCAACAGCCTGATGGTCGGCCTCGCAAAATCCGGCCGGCGCGTGGTGCGGTTGAAAGGCGGCGATCCCATGATCTTCGGCCGCGCCGGCGAAGAGATCGACGCGTGCCGCAAAGCCGGCATTGCAATCGATGTCGTGCCCGGCGTCACCGCGGCACAGGGTGCCGCGGGCAGGCTCGGCGTTTCGTTGACGCATCGCAGCACCGCGCGTCGCGTGCAATATCTCACCGGCCATGACGCGCACGGCCAATTGCCGGACGGCATCGACTGGCGAAGCGTCGCCGATCCCGCAGCCACCACCGTCGTCTACATGCCGAAGAAGACGCTCCGCGCATTCGCCGACAATGCCATCGCCGCGGGGCTTGATCCCGCGACACCGGCGCTCGCGATTGTCAATGCCACGCGGCCGAATGAGCAGACAGTTGCAGCGACGATCGGCGAACTCGCCGATGCGGCTCTGCCCGACGGGCCGACGATCGTGATGATCGGGAGTGTGTGTGCGTTGGCTGGCCGGGTGACCGTCGAACCGCTCGTCCCCGCCGACGGGTCCGCGCAAGGCGCGGCTCGATGACAGCTCCGGCTTGGACCCATTCCCAGGCCCTTCTGGATTTCCGCCTGCGCGGGAATGAGCGGAGCAAGCGGCGAACGCTGCTCCTCGAGGCTACACCGTCACGTAACGATGCACGATATCCGCATCGCGATCCATATCGGCGCTGGTGCCGCGCCACACAGTGCGGCCCTTCTCGATCACGTAGTGCCGGTCGGCGAGCCGCTTCAGCACCTGAAGGTTCTTGTCCACAATCAGGATCGATTGGCCGCGCGACTTGAGCAGCGAGATACAGCTCCAGATCTCCGCGCGGATCACCGGCGCAAGACCTTCGGTCGCCTCGTCGAGAATCAGCAACTGCGGGTTGGTCATCAGCGCGCGGCCGACCGCGAGCATCTGTTGCTCGCCGCCGGACAGCGTGCGCGCATATTGATTGCGACGCTCTTCCAGCCGCGGAAACAGCTTGAACACTTCGCCCAGCGTCCACGGATTCTTGCGCTTCAGGCGATTGGCCGATGTCGCGACCAGATTCTCGAACACC
>NZ_DATMRV010000031.1:0-31961 GCF_035565795.1 Pseudorhodoplanes sp. | reverse complement strand
GCGCGGCACGGTGCGGATCGCGTGCGCGGAATCGGCGGCGAACGATCTCATTCCGGAGACCATCGCGCGGTATCAGGACCGCTATCCTGGCGTGCAGTTCCAGCTGCTTGTCGGCTCGACCGCGCCGCTGATGGCGTCGCTGATGGCCGACGAAAACGACCTGCTGCTCGCGCACGATCCGCCAAGCTCCGACCAGCTCAACATCATCGAGAGCATCAAGCAGCCGCTCTGCGCCATGATGCGGCCGGGTCATCCGCTTGCGAAGCGGACCGCGATCCGTCTCGCGGAATGCCAGCCCTATCCGGTCGCGCTCGGTGTCGAGACCTTCGGCAGCCGGAGGCTGATCGATGCGCTGCTGACGAAGTCTCGTTTGACGCTCAAGGTCGCGATGGAGGCGAGCGCCGTTCAGCCGCAGAAGGTGTTCGCACGCGACACTGACGCGATCTGCTTCCAGTACCAGATCGGAACCGTGCGCGAGTCGCGCGACGGTGATCTCGTGGCGATCCCCCTGACCGATCCCGACCTCGCCAAGGGCCGCCTCGTACTCGCGTCCCGCGCCGGGCGCATTCTCCCGATCCCGGCGGCGAGCTTCGTGGAAACCTTGAAGCAGGCCCTGGCCCGCCTGTCCGAAGCCGCAGCGCCCGCGCAGCCGCCCCGGCGAGTGAGATCAAAATAGTCTCGCTCTGAGATAAACATGGTCCTATGCGCTTTCGGTGCGCCGCAGCAAACTAGCCACCATGCGCGCCAACGTCTTTCGACTGCCGATGCAGCATCCCGGCGACCTCTCGGAACTCGAGGGGCTGATCGCGCAGGAAATGCTTCGTGCAGATGAGATCATTGCGGTCATCGGCAAGACCGAAGGCAATGGCGGGGTCAACGATTTCACGCGGGGCTTCTTCACCCAGACCCTGATGGCGCTGCTGAGCCGCCATCTGAATGAGCCCGCCGACTCCCTGATCCGGCGCATTCCGTGCATCCTCTCGGGCGGCACCGAAGGCGTGCTCACTCCGCATTATGTCGTGTTGTCCCGCCGCGGTGCGCCGCTGAGCGAACCGGCGCCGTCCGGAGCTTTTGCGATCGGCACCGCGATGAGCGCCCCGGTTCCGGCTCACGAGATCGGCCGGGCGGCACATGTCGAGTCTGTTTCGGTTGCGGTCCGAAAGGCGATGGCGCAGGCCCATATCGCCGACCCCGACGACGTCCATTTCGTGCAGGTGAAATGCCCCTGCGTCACCTCGGCGCGCGCGGAAGCCGCCCGCGCGGCGGGAAAGACCGTCGCGAGCGCCGATCCGAACCGCTCGATGGCGCTCGCTCGTGCGGCTGGTGCATTCGGCGTTGCCCTTGCACTCGGGGAGATCGGCGCGTCCGAAGTCAGCGATACGGCGCTGTTGCAGAATTTCTCCGTGCGGTCCGACCGCGCGAGCATTTCGTCCGGTGTCGAGGTCGAAGCCAACGAAGTTATCGTGCTGGGCAATTCGCCGCACTGGTCCGGCGACCTGCGGATCGCGCATCGGGCGATGAGCGACGCGCTCGACATCGGCGCCGTAATGCAGGTGTTGTCCGATCTCGATATTTCCGCGGCCCCCCAGGTCTCGGTACAGGATCGGTCGCGCGTTCAGGCGGTATTCGTCAAATGCGAGCCTGACAGGCGCGGCCAGATCCGCGGTCAGCGCCACACCATGCTCGACGATACCGATATCAACGCGCAGCGCCACATCCGTGGTGCCGTCGGCGGACTTGTGGCCGGCGTTCTCGGCGACACGCGCATTTTCGTATCGGGCGGCGCCGAACATCAGGGGCCGGACGGCGGCGGACTGATCGCTGCAATAGCGGAGAAAGTTACATCGCGCGGCGGGGGTTCGTCATGCGCATTGTGATCGTCGGCGCCGGCGTCGCCGGCTGCATCATGGCGAAGAGCCTGTCGAAGCTGCCCGGCGCCGAGGTGATCTGCCTCGAGCGCGTCTCCGCGGACGATCAGTCGGATTCCGGGACAGGCTTGAATATCGGGCCGAACTCCGTGCGGGCGCTGCAATGGCACGATCCGGATCTTCTCGCGCAGATGGATGGGACGAGCTTCAAGTGGGAAAGCTGGCGCACGTCCCTGACCGATGGAACGGTCCTCTTTCATCTGCCGCTGGCGAAGGTCGCCGACAATCCGGGCCGCCGCATCCGCTGGTCAGAACTCTACCGCGTGCTGCGCGAAAGCGCAGGCGCGGTCGTCGCTTACGATTGCGACATCACCCGCGTTGCGCGCAGCGACAGCAATCCCGCGCAAAGCACGATCGAATGGACGCAGAACGGAGCGGCGAAGCGTCTCGACAGGATCGATCTGCTCATCGCTGCCGATGGCCGTTACTCGAACGTGCGCCGGGCGATATCCGGCGAGCCGGAGATCAAGCATGTCGGGATTGCGATTTCGCGCGTGCTCGTGTCGGACGACAGCGGCGGACTGATCGACGACTACGAGCAATGGTTCAACGGACCGAACCGTCTGCTCGCGTTCCGCGTGCCGCCGGGGCACATCTATGTCGCGGGCGCATTCCCGATTGCGCCGGAAAAGCCGATCCCCGATGCGATGAAAGCTGCGCCGGCGCTGCGCGCGATGTTTTCCCCCGCGAGTGGCAAGCCCAGCGATCAGTCGGTCTGGCTGATTGATACGATTTGCCGGGAGGCAGCCAACAACCACTGGGCGCGCATGCAGGAGCATGACGTGCTCTATGCCGACCCCGCCTGTAACGTGCTTTATCTCGGCGATGCGGCGCACGGCATGGTGCCGACGCTCGGGCAGGGCGCGAACCAGGCGATCGAAGATGCCTGCATCGCCGCCGACCACATCGTCAGCGCCTACCTGAATGGCAGCCGTTCGCCGCGGGCGTGGCTGATGGCGATCTCGCACGCGCGCAGCGAACGCGTGCGTTTCGTCATGGATTTCTCGCTCGCCGCCTCCGACACGATGATGGAAGGCGCCGACCCAGTGGCAGGATCCTTGCATAAAACCGAGGCTGACTTCCTGGCCAAGCTCAGCCGTGTGTATCGCGGCGGCCCCGGTCCGGACCGTGAACCGACATCTCACCCGCTCAAGGGAGTTGCCTGAAATGACGCAGAACCGGTTTCTTTCGACCATCGCGGCAGGTGCAATCGCACTGGCCGCATCGGTGACGGCGGCGGCCGCGCAGGACAAGGTCAAGGTCGGCGTGTTTCCGATCTCGTCGTCGCTGCCGTATTTCGTTGCAATAGAGAAGGGCTACTTCAAGGACCACAACATCGAGCCGGAGACCATCCGTCTCATGGGCGGTCCGCCGAATGTCGCCGCGCTGATGACCAACCAGATCGACGTCTCGGCAGTGCTCGTCACGCTCGAAGGGCTGAATGCGAACACCAAGAAGCCCGGCGTTGCGATGTATATCGCGATGCATAGCCAGACGCCGGAATACAAGATGGAGCAGTTCGTCGTCCGCACCGCGCTGCTCGACAAGGTGAAGTCGCTCAAGGACCTGAAGGGTCTGAAGCTGATGTCGGCGCCCGGGCCGGCCAATCTCAACACCGCGAAGGGTGTCCTTGCGAAAGTCGGCCTGAAGGATGGCGAGTATTCGATCGACCAGCTCGACATGGGCCAGCACGTCAATGCGATGAAGGCCGGCACCTTCGATGGCGGCTACACGCTCGAGCCGGGCGCCACCATGATGGAAAAGATGGGCGTCGCCAAGACGCTCGAAGCCGGCGTGATCTCCAAATACATCCTCGGCAGCGACAAGGCCGACGCCTTTGCCGCGGGCTGCGCATTCACGACCGACTTCATCACCAAGCGTCCGGATGTTGCGAAGCGGTTTGCGGATGCCTGGGGCAAGGCCGTCGACTTCATCAAGAAGAACCCGGCCGAGGCCCGCAAGTATCTCGCCAAGAACACCATGACGCCGGACGATCTGGTCGATAGCGTTCCGATGCTCGGTTACATCATGACAAAGGACATGTCGCCGGAGCAGCTCGGCTATCTGCAGAAATTTGCGGACTTCGGTACCGAGATCGGCGTCGTGCCGCAGAAGATCGACATCAAGACCGTCCTGAAGTCGTTCTGATCCAGAGGACCGAGGGGCATGGCGATGGCCGCGACACAGCCCGTTATCCGTCCGCTCGCGGACGACGTGCCGTCGTCGCCGGCCGTCGGCGCTTTCGGCAAGCGTCCGCATGTCACGATTCGCGGTCTGAGCAAGCGCTTCGACAAGGCGGTCATTTACGACAACTTTGATCTCGATATCCCGCGCGGTGAACTGATCTCGGTGTTCGGGCCGAATGGATGCGGCAAGAGCACCTTGATCAACATGATTGCCGGGCTGATCCCGGTCGATGCCGGCCAGATCCTGTTCGACGGCATGCTGCTGTCGGAAATCAAGTTCGGCTATGTGTTCCAGAATTATCGCGAGGCGCTGTTCCCCTGGATGCGCGCCTTCGACAACATCGCCTATCCGCTGAAGCTGATGAAAGTGCCGGCGGTTGAGCGCAAGCGCCGCACCGAAGCATTGGTCACGCGGCTCGGCGTGAAGCTCGATCTGAATAAATATCCCTATCAGATGTCCGGCGGACAGCAGCAGCTGGTGTCGATCATGCGCGCGCTGATCGTGGAGCCGGAAATTCTGTTCCTCGATGAACCGTTTTCCGCGCTCGACTACGAGATGACGCTGTTCATGCGGGAGCAGTTGCAGCGGCTGTTCATGGAGACGAAGACCACGACGGTTCTGGTCTCGCACGATCTGGAAGAGGCGGTGTATCTCGCGGATCGGGTGCTGCTGCTCTCGCGCTATCCAGCGCGCGTTGCTGATTTCGTGGCCTATGACGGCGAGCGCCCACGCACTGACGCGACGCTGTCCGATCCGGACTTCGTGCGGATCAAGGCGCATTGCCTCGAGGTGTTCCAGCGCGAGGTGAGGCGCTCATGACCCTGACCTTGCGCAAATTCGATCCGTTGCTGCCGCTCGTCGGCGTCGCCGTGCTGGTTGCGGTCTGGTGGGTTGCGACCGCCGCCAAATGGGTGGATCCGGTGCTGCTGCCGTCGCCCGCCACCACCTTCGAGGCTTTCTGGAAGGGCATGGATGGCGGCCGGCTCGGCTTCGACTTCATGAAGACCGTCTATCGCACGGTGATGGCCACGATGATCGCAGCGGTCATCGCGATCCCGCTCGGCATCATCCTCGGCTCGTCCGAACGACTGTACCGCTCGCTGGAATTCGTGATCGACTTCTTCCGGTCGACGCCGGCTTCGGCGATGTTCCCGCTCTTTCTCGTGCTTTTCGGGGTGGGCGACGAGACCAAGATCTCCGTCGCGGCGTTCGGCGCCATCCTCGTGATCCTGTTCAACGTGGCCTATGGGGTCATGAATGCGCGCAAGACGCGGCTGCTCGCCGCCAAGGTCATGGGGGCCTCGCCCTTGCGGGTGCTGATCGACGTCACGCTGCTCGAGTCGCTGCCGCAGACCTTCGTGGGCCTGCGCAACGGCGTATCGCTTGCGCTGGTCATTATCGTGGTTGCGGAGATGTTCATCGGCTCGCAGGATGGCCTCGGCCATAGCGTGTTCGAGGCACAGCAGCTGTTCGACATGCCGCGCATGTATGCGGCGATCTTCGCCGCGGGTGCGCTCGGTTATGCGCTCAATCTGTTATTTCTCCTGATGGAGCGGAGCTTCGTGCATTGGGGCGGCAAGTAGCCGCAACGCCTGATGCACACTGGGCCGAAGGCGGAGCTCTGGGCGCTGTCGGCCGCGGAGCTCGCGAGTGCATATCGCGAAGGTAGGGCGACGCCGGCGGACGTATTGGCCGCCATTCTCGCGCGGATCGAACGGGTCAATCCTTCGGTCAATGCGGTTGTCACCCTGGATCAGGAAGGCGCGGCGAAGCAGGCGCGGGCTAGCACCGAACGCTTTCGCAACGGCGCGCCGCTCGGTCCGCTCGACGGCATTCCGCTTACGGTGAAGGACAACATTCTGGTTGCGGGATTGCGCGCAACCTGGGGCAGCCGGCTTTACGCCGAATACGTTCCCGAGGCCGATGAGCCGCCGATCGACAGGCTCCGCGCGGGCGGTGCGATCATCCTCGGCAAGACCAACGTGCCCGAATTCACCTTGCAGGGGTACACCGACAACGCGTTGTTCGGTCCGACGAGAAATCCCTACGACCTTGCGCTCACACCGGGCGGCTCGAGCGGCGGCGCGGTCGCCGCGGTCGCGACCGGCATGGGGCCGATTGCCATCGGCACGGACGGGGGCGGCTCAATCCGCAGGCCCGCGGCTCACACCGGGCTTGTCGGCTTCAAGCCGTCACGGGACATGGTTCCACGCGGGAAGGGCTTTCCCGCGATCCTGCATGATCTCGAAGTGATCGGCCCGATCGCGCGCAATGTCGGCGACATCCTGCTTGCGATGGATGTGATCGGCGGCCCGGACTGGCGGCCGCGCGCTCCCGACGCCCGGGCGGCGCGCATTCTTTATATCCCGACTTTTTCCGGCGCGCCGGTCGATCCTGTCATTGCCGCCGCCGTCGCAGAGGCCGCGGTCAGCCTTGCGCAGCGTGGCCACAGCGTCGAGACTGCGCATGATTTCGACCTTGCCGCTCCGATAGCCGACATATGGCCGGTCATCAGCGAGACCGGCGCAGCGTGGTTGATGTCGCTCCACGGCGACCGCGACGACATGATCGGTCCGGCACTTGCCGAGATGGCGCGCAATGGCCGCAGCTACAGCGCGGCAGACTATCTTGCGGCTCTCGACACCATCAAGGCGGTCGCACGCGATTTCGACTCGCTGTTCCAGCGCTTTGACTACCTGCTCACACCGGCAGCCGCTGCGATGCCGTGGCCGGCGACGGAGGTGTATCCGCCGACGATCGATGGCCAACGCGTCGGTCCGCGAGGACATGCGATCTTCACGCCCTTCGTGAATGCTCTGGGTCTTCCGGCCCTCAGCATGCCGGCCGGGCAATCTGCGGATGGCTTGCCCATCGGCCTTCAGCTGGTGGCCGCGAGAGGCCGTGATGCGGAACTGCTGGCTTTTACGCGCGCCAGTGAGCGAAGCATCGCGCGGGGTGGCCTTGCGCCCGACGTCGCGTGACGCGAACGAGCATCAAACGCACGACAGCCATCAGGCATCATGCATTTTCGCGAGGGCTGAGCTTCGTTCGTGCCGAAAGCCATGTCGTGTGTTCATGGCTCGCGCTTACGTTTTACCGAACATAAACGCGCGCACTGATTTAGTCGGCGCAATGTGCGCAAATCGGACGGACAGGACTTTCTCACGGCGGCCGGGGAATATTGCGCTCGAAAGGTCTGAGCTTCTCAGGATCGTTTCGAGCCAGCCGAAGTGTCTTCTTCGCCGAAACTATCTTCCTGCATGGGACGCGCCGCCCGTGTCCTGAGAGAAGAATTAATGCTCTGGATCTCGAATCTGAATTCCCGCTTCAAGGTCAGCACGCGTATCGCTGCCGGGTATGTGGCGGTCCTCGCGCTTGTGGTCGTGGTCGCAGCCACCGGTTATCTCGGCCTTCAGGCCGCGCGTGAAAGCTTCGACAGCTTCACGCGGACCTCCGACAATGCGTCCCGCGGCTCGCAGGCCGATCGGGACTTCGTCGCTCTGCGCCTCAACATGATGATGTATTTCGACAAGGGCGAAGACCGGATCCTGACGCGGGTCCGCGAACTCGCTCAGTCCGTCCGCGACGGTTACACTTTCGTCGTAGAGAATTCAGTTTCGAAGCAGCGGCAGGACATGGCCAAGGCAATCCTAGGTCAGGTCGATGAGTATCTCGCGCTGTTCGAAGACATCGTCAAAATCCAGACCGCACTCCGGCGGACGATCGCCGACGAGACCACGCCGCTCGGCAATCGCCTGCACAGCGAACTGAAGCAGCTCATGCAGAGCGCGGTCGCGGAAAACGACCTGACGCTGGCATCGCTCGCCGGCCTCGCCACCGAGCAGTTCCTGTGGGGTCGGGTGAACGGCCTCCTGCACAATCAGACCCGTAACCCGAAACTCGAGGAAGCCGCGCGCGCGCAATTTGCGGCGATGGGCGAGACGCTGAAGAAGATCGGAGCCGCCGCGCGCACCGCCGAACGGCGCGAGAAGCTGCAGCAGATGAATGCGCTGGTCACGACCTACACCGCCGCCTTCGACTCGACGATGAAGCTGCTTGCGGACCATTCCCGCCTGCTTGCGGCTGAAAACAAGCTTTCGGTCGAAATGATCAAGAGCCGCGCAGACCTCAAGAAGAGCCAGGACGAGTCCCTCGCGGCGACCAGGACGGAGGGCGAAGCCAGCATCCAGACGACGATCGTGACGAGCATCGCGGTCACAGCGCTTGCCATCGTCATCGGTGTCCTGCTCTCCTGGCTGATCGCGCGCGGCATTACGCGCCCGATCCTCTCGCTGAACGGCGTCATGTCGGCGCTCGCACGCGGCAGGCTCGACAGTGAGGTGGCTGGCGCCGATCGCAAGGATGAAATCGGCGAGATGGCGCGCGCGGTTCTGGTGTTCCGCGACGCCGGCCTCGAAAAGCAGCGTCTGGAACAGGTCGCCGAACAGCAGCGGCTCGCGGCCGAGGCCGAGCGCGCACGCAACGAGGCGGCGCAGCAGGCAGCAGCCCGTCAGGTTGCGCAGGTGGTCGACGGGCTCGGTCGCGGGCTCGAGCGGCTCGCGCAAGGCGATCTGACCTATCGCGTGAACGAGGACTGGGCCGCGGACTATCTGAAGATCCGGGAGGACTTCAACGGCGCGATCGGCAAGTTGCAGGACACCATCCGCAACATCGCGATGTCCAGCCTCGAGGTTTCGAACGCCGCGGCGGAAATCTCGACGTCGACCACTGATCTCTCGCAACGTACCGAGGAGCAGGCGGCGAGCCTGGAGGAAACCTCGGCCTCGATGGAAGAGATCGCGGCGACGGTGAAGAAGAATGCCGAGAATGCGCAGCACGCCAACCAGCTTGCGCAGGGCACGCAGGAGATCGCCGGACGCGGCGGCGCCGTCGTCGCCGAGGCGGTCAATGCGATGGCGCGGATCGAGGAATCCTCGCGCAAGATTTCCGAGATCATTTCGGTGATCGACGAGATCGCGCGCCAGACCAATCTGCTCGCGCTCAACGCGGCGGTCGAGGCGGCGCGCGCGGGGGAGGCCGGTCGCGGCTTCGCGGTGGTGGCATCTGAAGTGCGCAGCCTCGCGCAGCGCTCGTCGCAGGCGGCCAAGGACATCAAGGACCTGATCGCCAGCTCCTCGGACGAAGTGAAGGAGGGTGTCGAACTGGTCAATCGCGCCGGGCAATCGCTCGAGGACATCCTGCGGTCGATCAAGGACGTCGCCGATATCGTGGCCGATATTGCGACGGCCAGCGCCGAACAGGCGACCGGCATCGATCAGGTCAACAAGGCGTTGACCCAGATGGACGAGGTGACGCAGCAGAACTCGGCGCTGGTCGAGGAAAATGCCTCGACGGCGAAGACGCTCGAAGACCAGCAAACGGCGATGGCAGAGCGCGTCGGCTATTTCCGCTTCGAGGCCGAAGCGCGCGCGGCGGAGGTGAACCAGCCCGCCATGCGTCGCCGGGCCGCCGCGTAACACGCAACGCCCAAACCTCGATCGACGCCAGCGGCCGGCTGGCTCGCTGGCGTCTTTCGTTTGGGCGGCAAGTGGCCAAGATTTTCGCAAGCGCGCCCGTTACGGAACAGGCGGCCTCGCGTATAATGAGGCAGTCACTAATGTTTCCGGGGCATCGCGATGTCTGGCCTCGCAGCTTCGCCCGTACCGCGGGCGTTTGCGGAGTTTGAGACGCAGAAGGTCGGCGCTGCGCGTCGCTACATGAGCGACGTCTTCCGGTCGCATGACCTTGTCTTGCCGCGGGAGGAGCAGGCTCTGCGCATGCGGCACGAGGCGGTGAAGGCCGGGCACGTGTCGTTGCACTGGCTGAAATACGGTGCGCCGGTCACCATGACGGCGCCGGAGATGGGGCGCTTCTATCTGTTCCAGTTCGTGCTGGGCGGCTCATGCGAGATCCGCCATCGCGGCCAGACGCGGCTCGTCGGCGGCGGCAAGAGTTATGTCGTGCATCCGTCGGAGCCTCTGGCCAAGACCTGGGACAGCGATTGCCGTCAGCTCATCGTGAAAGTCGACCGCGATCGCTTCGAGCGCTTCGCCTCGCGCGAGATCGGCATCGATGTCGAAGGCAGGCTGGATTTCGATTTCGATATCGTCTCGGTCGATCTCGGACCTCGCACCATGATCGAGATGGCCCGCGCCGTGCGGGAGGACGCCGCCGATGCGCGAAACGGACTGTCGCATCCGCGCGTGAGCTCGCATCTCGATGCCACGATGATGGCGCTGATGCTTGCGTCCTTCCCGCACCGGTTCAGCGAGCGCTATGACCGCGCCGCGGAGCCCTGCGCACCGTACTATGTCCATCGCGCGGAAGATTATATCCGCGCGCATCTGCGCGAACCGATTTCGATCGAGGATCTTGTTGCGGCCTCGGATGTGAGCATACGCTCGCTGTTCAGCGGCTTCCGTCGCTTCCGCGGGGTTGCGCCGATGGCCTACGTGAAGGCTCTGCGGCTCGAGCTTGCGCATGAAGAATTATTGCGCGCAGACCCGGCCGAGCGATCGGTTACGGAAGTCGCGATGGCCTGCGGCTTCACCCACATGAGCAAGTTCGCGCGCGATTTTGCGGCGCGGTTCGGCGAACGCCCCGGTTCGGTGCTGGGGCGGGGGCACGTGCGGCGCTAGCCGTACGCCCGGCCCTAGGTCCGCTTGTCCACGAACCGAGGCGCCTTGATGCTGCGTTCAAACTCCGCGGCGAGGGTGCCGAGCGGCAGCACTTCGACATTTGGCGTCACTTCGAAGGTGCGCTTGATCAGGGCTTCCACCTCGCTGCATACGTCGTCATCGTCCGCGCCGCGCTTCACCTCGATGAGGAGCCGCATCGCCTCGCGCCCGGTGCCGTCCTCCGTCACCAGCACCACCTGGAAATCATTGACCTGCGGCTGGCTGAACATCGTGTCTTCGAAATCGGCGTGATTCATGTTGACGCCGCGCAGCTTGAAAAAGCCGGTGGTGCGGTTGGCGTGCCGGATCATCGGAAACAGCTCGGCCCATTGGCCCGTGCCTTTGGAGTGTTCGATGTAATGCACGATGTCGCCGGAATTCCATCGCAGGAACGGCGTCGCGTGATTGGTCCAGAGCGGCGTGACGCAGAGCGTGCCGACCTCACCCTCGCGAACGGCGATTCCGGTCTCGGCATCCACCACTTCGATGAAGAACATGTCGGTCCAGATATGGATGCCGTCATGCACGTCGTTCTCCGCGCCCATCAGCCCCGCTTCGCTCATGCCGAATACGTCATAGACCTTGGCGCCCCACATGCGCCCGATCTTGTCGCGTTTGGCCTGCGACAGCGTTTCGGCAGAGCACACAACCTTCTTCACGGTCGAGGCTGTCAGGTCGATGCCCTTGGCTTCCGCGAGATTGGCGAGATGCAGCGCAAAGCTCGACATGCCGATGAACACGGTCGGCTTCAGCGACTCGATGAGGCCGAGCTGCGCCTCCGATGGCACCGCATTGCCGGCGCCGACCCAGTTCATGCCGACATCGAACCAGTGCGCCGCGCGTGCCCAGACCTGGCCGGCGGGGTGGATGCCGATCGGAAATGACATATGCACGAGGTCGCCCTTGCCGATGCCCATGCATGGAAAGGAGCGGCCCCAAGTCAGCAGTCCGTAGGTCACGTCGTCCGATGTGCGCGGATAGAAGACCGGCTTCCCGGTGGAGCCGCCCGAACGCCAATATTCGGCGATTTCGGTCTGCGGCACCGCGCAGAACTGTTCCATGAAGCTCGCGTGATCGAAAGTGCGCAGCACGTCCTTGTCGAGGATCGGGATCGTCTGCCAGACCTCCGGGTCGTCCAGCCGGTCCGGATTGATGTGATCGAGCTTGCCGCGATACCAGGGCAGCTTGCGGGCGCGCTCGAAGGCGACGCGCTTACGCTGACTCTGGATTGCCGCGATTTCCGCGCGGGATGTTGGCAAGGGCAGCGGAAGCGGTTGTGGCATGGGTCACCCGATTGAAAGGCCCGGTCGCCCCAGTGTCGGACCGTCTGCCATAGTACGCTATCCCAAGGCTGCAAGCACTGGCCCGGAACTGCAGGAAATTGCGCGCCCGGGCGGGTGTGCCGATGACAGTCGCGCCGTTTGCGTGAAAATAGCGCCGCAATGATAGTTGGAGCGATGCAAGCATGACCCAACCGCTCAAGATTTCCGTGGTCGGCGGCGGGCCTGGCGGTCTTTATTTCGCGATCCTGATGAAGAAGGCCGATCCGCGCCACGCGATCACGGTCTATGAGCGCAACCGCACTGACGACACTTTCGGTTTCGGCGTGGTGTTCTCGGACGAAACGCTCGACAATATTCAGAATGCGGACCCGGAAACCTTCGACGCCATCGCGAAGAATTTTGTCTATTGGGGCGAGATCGACATCCGTGTGCGCGGTCGGGTGATCCGGTCGGATGGTCACGGCTTTTGCGGCCTCGAGCGCAGGACGCTCCTGATGCTGCTGCAGGAGCGCGCCCGCGCGCTGGGCGTCGAGCTGAAATTCCAGACCGAGATTCCGGACGTCGCGTCATTGCCGGACAGCGACCTGATCGTTGCGGCCGACGGCATCAACAGCGCAATCCGAGCGAAGTTTGCCGATCATTTCAAGCCGAGCTTCGACTGGCGCAAGAACAAGTTCGCCTGGTGTGGCACCACGAAGTCATTCCCGGCCTTCACCTTCGATTTCCGTGAGAACGAGCACGGCATCTGGATTCTCGGCGCGTATCAATACAAGCCGGGCATGAGCACGCTGGTGCCGGAATGCGACGAGGAGACCTGGCTGCGTGCCGGCCTCGACAAGGCGGATGAGGCGCAAACGGTCGCCTATCTCGAACGCACCTTCGCCGATCTGCTCGACGGCCATCCCGTGCTGAGCAACCGTTCGGTCTGGCGCAATTTCCCGATGATCAAGAACGAGCGCTGGTATCGTGACAATATCGTGCTGATCGGCGATGCGCTGCATACCGCGCATTACTCGATCGGTTCCGGCACCAAGCTCGCGATGGAGGATTCCATCGCGCTCGCTGGCTCATTCGCAGCAAAGCAGAGCGTTGCCGATGCGCTTGCCCATTACGAGACCACGCGCCGCGAGGAGGTGGAAAAAACCCAGCACGCAGCAGATGTGAGCCTCGTCTGGTTCGAGAAGCCGCGCCGCTTCTGGAAGCTCGAGCCGATGCAGCTTGCGTTTTCGCTGCTGTCGCGATCGAAGCAGATCACCTACGACAATCTGCGGCGGCGCGACCCGGAATTCGGCGCCGAGGTGGACCGGTGGTGGGCCGGCAAGGTGCGGAGCGAACTGAACTTCGACGTGCCGACCAACAATCCGCTGCCGCCGATGTTCACGCCGTTCCGCATTGGCAATATGACCGTGCAGAACCGCGTCGTGGTGTCGCCGATGAACATGTACTCGGCGGAGCCGGGCAACATCCCGGGCGACTTCCATCTCGTGCATCTCGGCAAGATGGCGCAGGGCGGCGCGGGCCTCGTCTTCGCCGAAATGACATCGGTGAGCGAGGACGCCCGCATCACGCCGGGCTGTCCCGGCATCTATACGCCGGAACAGGTGAAGGCGTGGACGCGGATCTGCAATTTCGTGCATGCCAACAGCGAAGCGAAATTCTGCCTGCAGATCGGACATGCGGGACGCAAGGGCTCGACCCGGCTCGGCTGGGAAGGCATGGACCAGCCGCTCATCGAGGGCAACTGGCCGATCGTGTCCGCTTCGCCCCTCAGGTACCGGAAGGACAGTGCGCTGCCGACCGAGATCAGTCGCGCCGGAATGACGGCCGTACGAGAGTCGTTCGTGCGGGCCGCGCGTCACGCGCATCAGGCCGGTTTCGACATGATCGAACTGCATATGGCGCACGGCTATCTGCTTTCGAGCTTCATCTCGCCGCTGACCAATCAGCGCAGCGATGGATACGGCGGCAGTCTCGACAATCGCATGCGCTACCCGCTCGAAGTGTTCGATGCGGTGCGCGAGGCGTGGCCTGCGGACAAGCCGATGTCGGTGCGTATATCGGCGAGCGACTGGGTGCCGGGCCGTGGCCTTGATATCGACGACGCGATCGAGATCACGAGGATGCTGAAGGCGCGCGGCCTTGACATCATCGACGTGTCGGCTGGACAAACATCTATCGAAGCGCGGCCGGTCTATGGACGCATGTTCCAGACGCCGTTCTCGGATGCGATCCGCAGCGAAGTGCAGATGCCGACGATTACAGTCGGCAACATCACGACAGCGGATCAGGTCAATACCATCGTTGCAGCCGGGCGTGCCGACCTTGTGGCGCTCGCGCGTCCGCATCTGGTCAATCCGAATTTCACGCTCGCGGCGTCCGCATATTACGGATGTGATATTCAGAAATGGCCGGATCCTTATCTCGCCGGCAAGGATCAGGCATTTCGTCTGACCGAGCGTGACAATGCAGAAATGGCGCAATTGCGCGAACAGGCGAGGGCGCCGATCACACAGCGCAGAGCGGCCTTTCTGGCATCGCGCGGCTGAAGACCGCAGGTGTTTGATACGCCAGACCCGATCTCGCCGGCTATTGCGAAATCTGCTAACGCGTTCTCCGTTGCCGGTGCAACGGAGGTCTGAAGAGCGTGAGTGCGGTTTCGATGGTGAAGACGGAAGGCGGCTGGCGCGATGAGGTCTGGTCGCATTTCATGCGCGAGCAGATCGAGCTGTTCGCGTATCTGCCGGATGGCGGCCTCGATTTCCTGATCCGCCGGCTGTATGCGGAAACGCCCGACCGCGCCGTCATGCTGACGACGGAAGAGGAAGGCGTCGGCGTCTGCTCCGGCGCCTGGCTCGGCGGCAAGCGCAGCGTGATGGCCATCCAGAGCAGCGGCGTCGGCAATTGCATCAATGCATTCTCGCTCGTCACCAATTGCCGCTTTCCGCTGTTCCTGCTGGTCAGCATGCGCGGCGAATTCGGTGAGGGAAATCCCTGGCAGATCCCGATGGGCTCCATCACCGGCGAGACCCTGAAACTGGCAGGCTTCCACGTGTTCAGCGCCACGCGCGAAGACGAGGCCGGCGCACTGATCGCAGGCGGTCTGACGATGGCGTTCCGGTCGGAGGCGCCGGTTGCCGTGCTGCTGTCGCAGCGCCTTCTCGGCGCGAAGGTGATGTGAGGCGGCCATGGCAGAAGCATTGAAGCGCCGTGAGGTCGTGGCGGCATTGATGTCCGGCATCGAGGACGAACTTATCGTCTGCGGCCTGGGCTCACCCATTTCCGACGTGATGTCGGTTCGCGACCGGCCGTTGAATTTTTATCTGATGGGGGCGATGGGCCTTGCGACGTCGGTCGGGCTTGGCCTTGCGCTGGCGCAGCCCGAGCGGTCGGTGATCGTGATCACCGGCGATGCCGAGCTGATGATGAATTCCGGCGCGCTTGCGACCATCGGCGTCAGGAAGCCGCGCAATCTGTCCGTAGTCGTGCTCGACAACGAACGCTTCGGTGAAACCGGAGAGCAGATCAGCCACACGTCGGCGGGCGTAGACATTGCCGGCATCGCGATTGCGAGCGGCTTTGGCGAAGCCGAAACCGTGCGCGACAAGGATCAGATCGAAAGCGTGCGCCAGCGTATGGTCGCGCGGACAGGTCCCTATCTCGCCGTCGTGAAGATCAAGGCCGAACGCAGCCCCGTGGTGATGCCGCCGAAAAGCGGGGTGATCCTCAAGTCACGCTTCCGGCAGGCGCTGCTCGGACAATATTAGCGGGCCGATCGTCCGCCGCAGAATACATACAAGAATCGCAGAAGCGATCGAAGGGAAATCAGGGAGGTGTTCAATGGTGTTGCGTCGTCTTTCCATCGTGCTTGCGGCGGCTGCTTCGCTCGCTGCAAGCGCATTGCCGTCCGTGGCCGACAATTTTCCATCCCGTCCGGTGACCATCATCGCGCCGTGGCCTCCCGGCGCCGGCGTCGATACCATGGCGCGCATCCTGCAGACGAAGTTCTCGGAAGCGCTCGGCCAGCCGGTGGTGATCGAGAACAAGCCGGGCAGCGCCGGTAATATCGGAGCTGCGACGGCGCTGCGCGCCGCACCCGATGGCTATACGCTCATGCTTACCGTCAACGCGACGGTGGTGATGAATCCGTTCCTCTACAAGAGCTTCCCGTTCGATCCGGCCAAGGACATGGTCGGCATCAGCCGGCTGACCGAGACCTATATGGCGCTCGCGGTGCCGGCATCGTCGCCGATCAAGTCGATTCCGGATCTTGTCGCGGAAGCCAAGAAACAGCCGGGCAAGCTCAGCTACGGAAGTGCGGGCCATGGCTCGGGCCATCACATCGCCGGCGAAACGCTCAACAAGGTGGCGGGCGTGGAGATCCAGCATGTGCCGTTCGTCGGCACGGCCGCGGCTGTCACCAATGTCGTCGGCGGCCATGTGTCGATGACCTACGCGACGTTGCCGACGATCGTGTCCTTCGTCGAGAACGGGCAGTTGCGGATCATCGGCATGGCGGAGGATACGCGGGTCAAGAGCATGCCGAATGTTCCGACCATCGCGGAGACGGTGCCGGGTGTTTCGACATCGACCTGGTACGGTTTGTTCGCGCCGGCCGGAACGCCGAAGCCGGTCATCGACCGTCTCTACAAGGCGGTGCGCTTCGCGCTCGACGATCCGGACACACAGAAGAAGCTGGAGAAGGCAGGCTTTACACTGGTCGGTTCGACGCCGGAAGAACTCGATGCGCGGGTCAAGCGCGATCTCGCTTATTGGGGCAAGACCATTCCCGGCGTCGGCATCGAGCCGCGATAGGACACCACGCGGCGGTCAGATCATCATCTGGCCGCCGTTCACGTGGATCACCTGACCTGAAACAAAGCCGCCGCCTTCGCCCGCGAGGAAAAGGCAGGCTTCCGCAATATCGTCGGGTGTACCAAGGCGCCGGACCGGAATCTCGGCGCTCAGCTTTTCCGTGTCGATATGCTTGTACTGCGACCAGTCGCGGGCCGTATCGATCATGCCCGGCGCGACCGTGTTTGCCGTGATGCCGTCCGGGCCGAATTCGCGCGCGATCGCCTTGCTGAGGCCATGCAGCCCGAGCTTCGCAGAGACGCTATGCGCGCGATGCGTCACATGCGCGAAGAAGCCGGAAAACCCGGAGATGTTGATGATGCGGCCGAAGCGCCGCTCGCGCATCATCGGGATGGTGTGGCGGGCGAGATAGAACGGAGCGGACAGGTTGGTGCGAAGCACGTCGTCCCAGTCCTCCGGCGTGATATCGAGAAACGCGGCATAGGGCCGCTTGCCGACATTCGAAACCGCAATGTCGACGTGTCCGTAGGTCTCCTTCGCCAGTGCGACCATGCAGGCGATTTCATCGTCACGCGAGACGTCCGCGAGGCAGGCGATCGCCTCGCCGCCATTGCTCCTGATCTCGTTCACCACGGCATCGAGAGCGGATTGATCGCGGTGGCCGTTGATCACGACGCGTGCGCCAGCGGCTGCGAACGAGATGGCGATGGCGCGACCGATATTGCGACCGGACCCGGTCACGATGGCGACGCGGCCTGCGAGAGGCTTCAGTTCACTGGACACTTCGGGGAGCTTTCTGACTATTGATGGAATTCCGGCAACCGATTCAGGATGTCGGCAATCGGATCGACAGTCCATGCCTGGGTGACATAGTCGCGGTGGGAATCCTCGGCATGTCCGGGAATGAACACCACGCTGCCCGGCCTGATCGTCCCGTCGAGCGATTTCGATATCTTGATGCCCTTGTCCGCGAGATCGCGTTGAAGTTCAAGATTGCGCGCGCGGGTCGAGCCGAGATAGCCGCTGATGAAGAAGCCGCGCCGGTTCGACAGAATCCATTTTTCGAAATGCTCCAGTTCGCCGTAGAGCGAATCCATCAGCACGATGCCGCGCAGCCGATCCTTGATCTGGCCGAGCCGCAACGCCCAGGCGGTCGGCACGAAGCCGCCGCTATAGCTGACAAAGATGATCGGCAGCTTGAAGAAGGTGCGAACGGATTTGGGCTGTCCGAGCATCAGCGCGAATTGCTCGGCCGCTTCGCTCATGAACTCGTCGAAGAAGCCGGGCTCCCAGAACGCGCCGGGCGCGGAATCCGCGGCGTTGACCGCAAACTGCGGCGCCACCACGACGGCATTTGCATCCGACCGCGTGATCTGCGCTGCGACCTGCTGGCGGTCGCGCACATCGCGGTCGATCCTGGCGCCGTGGCCGTGGAAGAACACCACGATCACCGCGGGCTTGCGAATGTCGAAACCCTTCGGGATGTGCAGCAGAACCCGCGGATCGGTGTAGGTCTCGTTTTCCCAATAGACTTGCCCGCGCGCTCCGCGCCGGCCGAAGCGGCCATCGTAGAACACGTTGAAGAAGGGCTGGCCGGTGATCGGGTTTTTCCCGTCATAGGGGAACGGCGAAGACTCGAATTCCACGAGCTGGGTCTTGCCGGGGAATGTGCCCGTGCGCGGCCGCGAGACCCGGACTTCCGGCCGCGGACGGGGCAGCGGGATGACCATATTTTCGGCACCCGTCGCATGCGCGGTCGCGATGATGCCGCGATCAGGCGTCATGGTGCATAACGCCGCCACGATTGCGGCAAATCCTGTCAATGCGTTCAGGCCCTTGGCTCTCACGCATGGCTCCGAGGCTTCACGGGCGGGTCGCCCGATACGGGACTCTTTAAGAAGTTGGGGTATCCCAACGCTGGACGAATCGAAACAAACCGGGCACCCCCTAGGATCGAATCACGACCGGAACATGGTCACGGGCTTAATGATAGACCCGCCGCCGAGCCCGTGGGTAAACGCTTCCCCGGATTGCATGTCGTTTCCGAGCACAGGCACTCAATCAAAATGCTGTATTTCAAGCGGTTTCTGACTGTGGCGGTCGCGGCCGCCGTCCTCGCGGCCGTGACGCCTGCCGCTCAGGCGCAGTTCTGGTTTTTCGGTGATCCCCCGAGCCGCAGGCCGCCGTCCCGCCCGGTGCCGCCGCGCGAGGCTCCCGCGCGCGAGGCTCCGGCCCCGCTGCCCGCGCAGGCATTCGTCCCCGCGCCCTACGCCGAAAAGGCCACGATCAACGATACCGCCCGGTTCCTCGCCGGCCTGCCGATAGAAAATGCGGCGCTCGAACAGGTGATGCGCGATCCCTCCTGGCAGAGCCACGCCGCGTCCTTCAACAATTCCTGGCGGCAACTCGATACGCAGCGCCTCTCCAAGATCCGCGCCTGGTCCGCAGCCAACATCAAGGACCGCGCCGGTGTGCCGCTCTTCTACATGTTCAGCGGTCCGGACTTTCTCTACGCCAATGCTTTCTATCCGGACGCCTCGACCTACATCCTGAGCGGACTGGAGCCGGTCGGCCGCATCCCGGTCATCAACGACTACTCCCGTCGCGCGCTCGGCAACCTGCGCCAGTCGATGGCGTCTTCGATCTCGCTCAGCTTCTTCATCACGAAGAACATGAAGCATCAGCTGCGCGAGACCGCGCTGTCCGGAACGCTGCCGATCCTGATGGTCTATATCTCGCGTGCCGGAAAGACGATCGACGACGTGACGCTTGTCAGCCTCAGCCCGGATGGCACGGTGACGCCGGTCGAAAGCGGCGCCGCGCCGCGTGGCGTGCAGGGCGTCAAGATCACCTTCCATGACACCGGCAAGCCGAAGCAGACGCTCTATTACTTCTCGACCGACGTTTCGGATTCCGGCGTGAAGAATTCCGGCTTCCTGAAATTCGTCGACTCGTTCGGCAGGGGCGACGCGATGTTCAAGGCCGCGTCGTATCTCCCGCATAGCGGCAACTTCTCGCAGGTCCGCGACTTCATCATCGAGAAGGCCGACTATGTCGTGCAGGACGATTCCGGAATTCCGCTCGCGTACTTCAAGCGCGATCAATGGAATTTCTATCCGTTTGGCCGCTACCTCGGTCCGATCGCGATCTTCCCGGGCCGCCATCAGAGCCAGCTCGCCGAACTGTATCATCGCGGGCCGGCCAAGCCGATTGACTGGGGCATGGGCTATCGCTGGCGGACAAATGAATCCAACGTCCTGCTGGCGGTGCGCAAGGATGTCGGGACCCGGCAGCAATTGCGGCCGGCGATCTCTGAAGCGCCGGCGGGGAAGCCGCAACCGGCAGACGCTGCGGGGCCAGCGACCACGGCCACGACACCGGTAGCGCCTGCGACGCCAGTGAAGGTCGAAGCGTCGGCAACGCCTGCAGAGCCCCGGCCCGTTCCGCCGGCCGAGATTCAAGCGAAGCCGTCGACGCCGACAGACGCGGCGCAACAGCCGACCACCTCGCAATAGGCGCAGGCTCTTTTATCGGTCCGATGCGGATGGCATGATCGCGCGCCAGAAGCGCGCGAGGCCAGTATGACGCATCTCATTCGCCAGATGGGCTATGTCGTGATCGCGACGCCGGATCCGGACGGGTCCGCGCGCGATCTCGCCGACATGACCGGCGTGCGGATCAGCCGTAGCGCGAGCGATGCGACCTATGTGTCGTCGAACGCGCGCTTCTGCGATGTGGCTTATTTGCGCGAGAACCGCCGGGGTATCCGCGCAGTCGGTCTTGAGGCGATGGACGAAGGTGTGGTCGATGAAGTCTACCGGCGCGCCAAGTCGGAAGGTCTGACGATTCTCGCGGATACGCCGCTGCTGCCCAAGGTGAAGCGGGCCGTACGCTTTGCGACGCCGTTCGGTCCGATCTTCGAGGTGCATACGCCGATTGCGCGCGACGACCTGCCGCCCGCCTCGACCAACGGCAAGCGCGTGCGCCGGCTCGAGCATGTCAATCTGCGGGCGACGGATCCGAAAGGCTTCCACGATCTTGTCACGCGGCTGCTCGGAATGAAGCTGTCGGATCGTACCACGAATTACGAGCGCGCCTGGTATCGTTGCGCCGACGGCTTTCATCACACATTCGCCTGCGGTCCCGGCAACGGAATGCATCACTACGCATTCGATGCCCACGGGCTCTACGACCTTGCCGGCGTTGCCGATGCTTTGGTTGCGAAAGGGCGCAGCCTGTTGTGGGGCATCGGCCGGCACGGGCCGGGCAACAATCTGTTTTCGTATTATCTTGATCCGAATGGTTGCGTGGTCGAGGTGTCGTTCGGACTTGAGCGCATCGACAACGACGAGATCTATGAGCCCGGCAACTGGGAGTTCAACTCCGCGAGCAACGTGCTCGATCGCTGGGGCTCGCAGCCGCCGGAGGCTTACGGCAAGGCGCTCACGCCATTCGTGATGTGAACGATCGCGCAGCGCGATTGTGCCTTGCAATGTGATCTTGTTGCGCTGCGATACAAAAAAATTGTGCCGCGCCGCTCTGAAGATCTGACGTTACGTCGACGTTATTATGAATAATTCGCTTTTCAAACTTGGTTCGATATGCCTACCCTGTAGCTCTACAGGTGAAGGTGGGCAAAGCGAATTTGTCGCATGGATGCCGACCGCACTTGTGGCAACGCTAGCGAAGCCGGCACAAGACTGGCTCGGTTCAATGGATGGGAGAGACGCTTATGAGATCTATGAAGGCGCGTTTTGCACTCGGCGCATTTGCGGCCCTGTGTGCGGGTAGCATTGCGCTACCGGCCCACGCGGCATGGGAGCCGACCCGTCCGGTGGAATTCATTATCCCCGCCGGCACCGGCGGCGGCGCCGACCAGATGGCGCGCGCGATCCAGGGGATCGTGACCAAGCACAATCTGATGAAGCAGCCGATGGTCGTGATCAACAAGGCCGGCGGTGCAGGCGGCGAAGGCTTCCTCGATGTGAAGTCCTCGGCCGGCAATCCGCACAAGATCATCATCACGCTTTCGAACCTGTTCACCACGCCGCTTGCCACGGGCATTCCCTTCAGCTGGAAGGATCTGACCCCGGTCGCAATGCTGGCGCTCGACGAATTCGTGCTCTGGGTGAATGCCGACAAGCCGTACAAGAACGTAAAGGAATTCGTCGAGGCGCTGAAGAAGGCGCCGGCCGGTTCCATGAAGATGGGCGGCACCGGCTCCAAGCAGGAAGACCAGATCATCACCGTGGCGGTCGAGAAGGCCACTGGTGCGAAGATGACCTACATTCCGTTCAAGGGCGGCGGCGAGGTGGCCGTGCAGCTCGTCGGCAATCACGTCGACTCAACCGTGAACAATCCGATCGAGGCAGTCGCACAATGGCGTGGCGGCAAGCTGCGCCCGCTGTGCGTCTTTGACGCCAAGCCGCTCGATTACAAGGACAAGGTCACCGCCGACATGGCCTGGGGCGATATCCCGACCTGCAAGTCGCAGGGCCTCGACATGGAATATCTGATGCTGCGCGGCATCTTCATGTCGCCCAAGGCCACCAAGGAGCAGGTCGACTATTACGTCGAGCTGTTCAAGAAGGTGCGTGAGACTCCCGAGTGGAAGGATCTCATGAAGAACGGCGCGTTCAACACGACCTTTATGTCCGGCGACGACTACGCCAAGTGGGTCGCGAAGGAAGAAGATCGGCATCGTTCGCTGATGAAAGAAGCCGGCTTCCTCGCCGGAAACTGATCCCGACAAAAGCCGGCGTCCGGTGGGACGCCGGCCTTTTTTTGACCCTTCCGAGGTTATTATGAATACACAAGAGTCGAGCAACTCCGGTCCGTCACATAAGGTTGTCGAGATCGGCGTTGCGCTGGCGGTCGTCGTCTTCGGCTTGATCGTTCTCCTGGGCAGCATCAGCGCCGGCATCGGGTGGGGGTCTGAGGGCCCGCGGGCGGGCTTCTTCCCGTTCTATATCGGGCTCTCGATCGTGATCTCTGGCGCCGTAAACCTCTGGAATGCGATGCGGCCCGATGCGCCCGGCGGCATCTTCGCGGAATGGGGGCAGCTCCGGCAGGTGCTCCTGGTCGTAATCCCGGCGACGATCTACGCGGTCGCGGTCGGTTACATCGGCATATACGTCTCATCCGCGATCTTCATCGCGTGGTTCATGCGCTGGCTCGGGAAGTACGGCTGGCCGACAGTCGCATCCGTGGCCATCGGCATGCCGCTGATCGTCTATTTCGTCTTCGAGAAGTGGTTCCTGGTCGCGCTGCCCAAGGGCCCGATTGAGCAGTGGCTCAATCTGTGACCGTGCACGTGTCGTCATAAAGGGTTGGTTTCGGGGCATCGACGATGGAAGAATTCACAAACCTGTTCCACGGCTTCGCAGTCACGCTTCAGCCGTTCAACATCATGGTGATGGTGATCGGCATCGTGCTCGGCATCCTCATCGGCGTGTTGCCGGGGTTGGGAGGCGCAAACGGCGTCGCCATTCTGCTTCCGCTGACATTCAGCATGTCGCCCACATCGGCGATCATTATGCTGACATGTATCTACTGGGGCGCGCTGTTCGGCGGCGCCATCACATCGATTCTATTCAACATACCAGGCGAGCCATGGTCGGTTGCGACCACGTTCGACGGGCATCCGATGGCGCAGCAGGGCAAGGCCGGCGAGGCTTTGACCGCGGCGTTCACATCGTCATTCATTGGAGCGCTGTTCGCGGTCATCATGATCACGCTTGTCGCGCCGCTGGTTGCGAGTTTCGCGCTCAGATTTGGGCCGGCGGAGAAATTCGCGGTCTATTTCCTGGCCTTCTGCAGCTTTGTCGGTCTGAGCAAGGAGCCGCCTTTCAAGACGATTGCCTCGATGATGATCGGCTTTGCGCTGGCCGCGGTCGGTCTCGACGCCATCACCGGGCAGCTGCGTCTGACATTCGGCTTCACTGAACTTCTGAACGGCTTCGACTTCCTGATCGCGGTCATCGGTCTGTTCGGTATCGGCGAAATCCTGCTTACGATGGAAGAGGGTCTCAACTTCCGCGGCGGCAAGGCCAAGATCGACCTCAAGGTCGTGCTCCGCACCTGGATGAGCCTGCCGCGCTACTGGATGACCTCGCTGCGCTCCTGCATCATCGGCTGCTGGATGGGCATCACGCCTGCCGGCGCCACACCGGCCTCGTTCATGAGCTACGGCATCGCCAAGCGCGTCTCCAAGAACGGCCGCAACTTCGGCAAGGGCGAGATCGAGGGCGTGGTGGCGCCTGAAACAGCGGCACATGCCGCGGGTACCGCAGCGCTCCTGCCGATGCTGTCGCTCGGCGTGCCCGGCTCGCCGACGGCGGCCGTTCTGCTCGGTGGCCTTCTGATCTGGGGTCTGCAACCCGGACCGATGCTGTTCGTCGAACAGAAAGAGTTCGTCTGGGGCCTGATCGCCTCGATGTATCTCGGCAACCTCGTCGGCCTCATCATCGTGCTGACCTGCGTGCCGGTGCTGGCTGCGATCCTGCGGATCCCGTTCAGCATCATCGCGCCGATCATTCTCGTGCTGTGCGCGATCGGCGCCTACACCGTGAACAACAACGTCTTCGACGTCATCATGATGATGGTGTTCGGCGTGCTCGGTTACGTCATGAAGAAATGCAACTACCCGTTGGCGCCGCTGGTGCTCGCGCTGGTGCTGGGCAAGATGGCGGAAGAATCCTTCCGGCAATCGCTGCTGTCCTCCCAGGGCAATCTCGGGGTCTTTTTCTCGAACGGCCTCGTGTCGAGCATCATGGTGCTCGGGCTGATCGCCCTGTTCTGGTCGGTGATTCAGGAAGGCTACACGCGGCTGCGCGCCAGGCCGGCCTGAATTGGCCGGCTTGGGGCGGTGAAAACCCCCGCGTCTGACGTGTGAGACCATTGAGCCGGGCTTTGGAATATTGTATTCCAGAGCCCGGAAAACCGGTGAAGGAATGAATTCTGATACGACGAAGGTCTCAGGGTCGAGCTCCCGCCCACGGGCGGAGGGTGAGGCTCATCGGCTCGCGATCGAGCCGATCGACACCTCGTTCAGTTTCAAGAACAAGGCTTACGCGGCGCTGAAGAATGTCATCGTGTCGATGGACATCTACCGCAGCCGCGCCGACATCCGGCTCGACGAGCGTCAGCTCGCGCAGGATTTCGGAATCAGCCGCACACCTGTCCGCGAGGCGATGGCTCAACTCGAGCGCGAGGGATTCGTGCGCTCGGTGCCGCGCCGCGGCGTCTATGTCGTGCGCAAGACCAAGAAAGAGGTGATCGAGTTGATCACCGCCTGGGCCGCGCTTGAAGGCATGGCGGCCCGTCTGATCACTCAAAAGACCGACGCCGATGTCGGTTCGCTGCGGGACATGTTCGCCACCTTCGTCGACGGCGAATTGCGCGCGCATCTTGACGAATATTCCGAGGTCAATATCGAGTTCCACCAGAGCATCATCCGCATGAGCGGAAACTCGGTGCTGATCGATCTCGCCGAGAACCTGTTCACGCATATGCGGATGATCCGTCGCAAGACGATCGTCGAACGCGATCGCGTCGATCGTTCGATCCGCGATCACATGAACATCATTCAGGCGCTGGAGGCGCGCGAAACCGAGCGCGCCGAAACCCTGGTGCGGGACCACGCGCTTGGCCTTGCCGAGCATGTGGCCCAATACGCCGATTATCTGGATTAAGTACGAGGAGAGTTGATCTATGGCCGAAGCGGTCGCCATGAAACCGGATGCCGAACAGGAACTGACAGACGGTTTCAATCTCATCATCGACGCCCTGAAGCTGAACGGGCTCGATACCATCTATGGCGTGCCGGGCATTCCGATTACGGATTTCGGTCGTATGGCGCAGGCTGCGGGCATCCGCGTGCTGTCATTCCGCCACGAGCAGAATGCCGGCTATGCCGCCTCGATCGCAGGCTTCCTGACCAAGAAGCCGGGCGTCTGCCTCACCGTGTCGGCGCCGGGCTTCCTCAACGGCCTGACCGCGCTCGCGCATGCGACCACCAACTGCTTCCCGATGATCCTGATCTCCGGCTCGTCCGAGCGCGAGATCGTCGACCTGCAGCAGGGCGACTACGAGGAAATGGATCAGCTCGCGATCGCGAAGCCCCTCTGCAAGGCGGCGTATCGCGTCCTGCATGCCGAGGACATCGGCATCGGTCTTGCGCGTGCGATCCGTTCGGCGGTCTCGGGACGTCCCGGCGGTGTCTATCTCGACCTGCCGGCGAAGCTGTTCGGCCAGGTGATCGACGCCGAGAAGGGCCGCAAGTCGCTCGTGAAAGTGATCGACGCCGCCCCGGCGCAGATCCCGGCGCCTGAAGCCGTGAAGCGCGCACTCGACGTGCTGAAATCGGCGAAGAAGCCGCTGATCATCCTCGGCAAGGGCGCGGCCTATGCGCAGGCCGACGATCAGATCCGTCAGTTCGTCGAGAAGAGCGGCGCGCCGTTCCTGCCGATGAGCATGGGCAAGGGCCTGCTGCCGGATACGCATCCGCAATGCGCCGGTGCGGCGCGTTCGACGGTGCTGAAGGACAGCGATGTCGTGATGCTGATCGGCGCACGGCTGAACTGGCTCCTCTCGCACGGCAAGGGCAAGGCCTGGGGCGACGCGCCGAAGAAGTTCATCCAGATCGACATCGAGCCGAAGGAGATGGACTCCAACGTCGAGATCGCGGCCCCGGTGGTCGGCGATATCGGCTCCTGCGTCTCGGCGATGCTCGCCGGCATGGGCGCCAACTGGCCGGCGCCGCCGGCAGACTGGCTTGCCGCCGTCAGCAAGAAGCGTGACGAGAACATCGCCAAGATGGCGCCGAAGCTGATGAACAACAACTCGCCGATGGATTACCACGGCGCGCTGGGCGTGCTTCGCACCATCATCAAGGAGCGGCCGGACGCGATCCTGGTCAACGAAGGCGCCAACACTCTCGACCTCGCACGCGGCATCATCGACATGTACAAGCCGCGCAAGCGCATCGACGTCGGCACCTGGGGCGTCATGGGCATCGGCATGGGTTATGCGATCGCGGCCGCTGTCGAAACCGGCAAGCCGGTCCTCGCGATCGAGGGCGACTCGGCGTTCGGCTTTTCCGGCATGGAGATCGAGACCATCTGCCGATACAAGCTGCCGGTCTGCGTCGTCGTGTTCAACAATGACGGCATTTATCGCGGCACCGACGTCAACACCGCGAGCTCGGATCCCGCCACCACGGTGTTCGTGAAGGGTGCGCGCTACGACAAGATGGCCGAGGCATTCGGCGGCGTCGGGATCAACGCGACGTCTCCTGACGAATTGCGGCGCGCGGTCAACGAAGCGATGGATTCGGGCAAGCCGACGCTCATCAATGCGGTGATCGATCCGCAGGCGGGCAGCGAGTCCGGCCGTATCGGCAACCTCAATCCGCAGAGTGCGCTGAAGAAGAAATGACGCAAGGCGTCATCCCGGATTCGGCGCATCGTGCAACGGTGCGCCGCTGATCCGGGATCGACATGGACATGAAACGGGCCCGGTTCTGCAGCGCACCGCTTCGCGCTGCGCAGCGCCCGGGACGCGAGCGACGAAGGAGAGACATTGATGGCGAAGAAGAGCAAGAAGCCCGCTAAGGCGCGCAAGCCCGCCAAGGCTGGCGGAAAGTCCCGCGCGAAGCCCGCGGCGAAGAAGCCGGCGACCAAGCGCTCGTCAGCAAAGGTCGTGAAGCTTCCCGCCAGGAAGGCCGCCAAGAAAACTGCAACGAACGGCAAGGCTGCGAAGTCGGCACTGCCGGCGCCTTCGAAGAAGCCGTTCGGTCAGGCCGGCAAGGCGCTCGACGGCGTTCGCATTCTCGACTTCACGCATGTGCAGTCGGGTCCGACCTGCACCCAGCTGCTCGCCTGGTTCGGCGCGGACGTGATCAAGGTCGAACGGCCCGGCGTCGGCGACATCACCCGCGGCCAGCTGGTCGATGTGAAGGGCGCGGATTCGCTCTACTTCACCATGCTCAACCACAACAAGCGCTCGATCACGATCGACTCCAAGCATCCGCAGGGCAAGCGCGTCCTGAACGAGCTGATCAAGAAGTGCGACGTGCTGGTCGAGAATTTCGCGCCGGGCGCGCTCGATCGCATGGGCCTGACCTGGGAGCACATCCACAAGCTGAACCCGCGCATGATCGTCGCCTCGGTGAAGGGCTTCGGCCCCGGACCATACGAGGACTGCAAGGTCTACGAGAACGTGGCGCAGTGCACCGGCGGCGCGGCCTCGACCACCGGATTCCGCGACGGCGTTCCGCTCGTGACAGGCGCCCAGATCGGCGACAGCGGCACCGGCCTGCATCTCGCGCTCGGCATTGTCGCTGCGCTCTATCAGCGTAACCGCACCGGCCGCGGCCAGCGCGTGCTCGCCGCCATGCAGGACGGCGTGCTCAACCTCTGCCGCGTCAAGCTGCGCGACCAGCAGCGTCTCGCCGCCGGTCCGCTCACGGAATACAGCCAGTATGGCGAGGGCGTGCCGTTCGGCGACGCTGTGCCGCGCGCCGGCAACGATTCGGGTGGCGGCCAGCCCGGCCGCATCCTCAAGTGCAAGGGATGGGAAACCGACCCGAACGCCTACATCTACTTCATCACCCAAGCGCCGGTCTGGGGCGCGATCTGCGACGTGATCGGAGAGCCGACCTGGAAGACCGATCCGGAATACGCGACGCCAAAGGCGCGGCTGACGAAGCTCAACCAGATCTTCGAGCGCATCGAGCAGTGGACCATGACCAAGACCAAGTTCGAGGCCATGGATATCCTCAATAAATACGACATCCCCTGCGGTCCGATCCTGTCGATGAAGGAGATCGCGGAAGACGAGTCGTTGCGCAAGACCGGCACCGTGGTCGAAGTCGATCATCCGGTGCGCGGCAAGTATCTGACCGTCGGCAATCCGATCAAGCTGTCGGACTCGATCTCCGAGGTGAAGCGTTCGCCGCTGCTTGGCGAGCACACCGACGAAATCCTGTCGAAGGTGCTGGGCTTCGACAAGAAGACCGTCGCCGAGATCAAGGGCTCGGGCGCTCTGTCCGCGCCGGAGAAGGAAGGCAAGGCGGCGGCTTGACCGGTCCCGTGTCCCGTCCGCGGCGCAGCGTGCAACGGTGCGCCGCGGGGCGGGACGCATAACGAGTGGTTACAAAGGTCCCGTTCTGCATCGCACCGCTTCGCTTGTGTTGCGACGTGCCGGGATACGATGACGAAGTAGGGGAAACGAATGCGTATCGTGGTCCACGGCCAGCAGGCCTTCGGCAAGGCCGTGCTCGAAGCGCTGCTGAAGCGCGGCGAGAATGTCATCGGCGTGTATGTCGCGCCGGAAAAGCCGGGTGCGAAAGCCGACCCGCTGAAGGAAGCGGCGCTCGCCGCCAAGCTTCCGGTCTATCAGCCGACGTCCTACAAGGACCCGGCAGTCTGGGAAGAGTTCAAGGCACTGAAGCCCGATCTTCAGGTGATGGCGTTCGTCACGCTGTTCGTGCCGGAAGAATTCCTCAACATCCCGACGCACGGTTCGATCCAGTATCATCCCTCGCTGCTGCCGCTTTATCGCGGCGCTTCGGCGATCAACTGGCCGATCATCAAGGGCGAGAAGGAAACCGGGCTTTCGATCTTCTGGCCGGATAACGGTCTCGATACCGGCGACATCCTCATTCAGAAGACCACGCCAATCTCGGACAAGGACACGCTCGGCAGTGTCTATTTCGATCGCCTGTTCCCGATGGGCGTCGAGGCGATGCTGGAATCGGTCGACCTCGTGAAGGCCGGCAAGGCACCGCGCATCAAGCAGGATCACTCCAAGGCGACCTACGAAGGCATCTGCGGTCCCGGCAACGCGCATATCGATTTCGGCAAGCCGTGGGAGCAGATCGACCGGCTGATCCGCGGCTGCAATCCCGCGCCCGGCGCGTGGGCTACGATCAACGGCGCGAAGCTGAAAATCTTCGAGGCGACACCGCTGCCCGCGCGCGATCCCAAGGGGATTGCCGGCAAGATCGGCGAAGTCGTCGTCGTCGATGCGGACAGCGTCACCGTCGCTTGCGCCGACGGACGCATCAAGATCACGCGCGTGCAAGCCGATGGGCCGAAAGTGGGCGCGGGAGAATGGGCAGCGGCCGCGAAAATCGAAAAGGGCGCGCGCTTTACATGAGTTTGTCTCTACGTCATTCCGGAGCGCAAAAGTGGCGAACCGCTGCGCTCGCCCCGGTATGACGAGTTTACAGTTTCCCTCCTGACGGATCAGCAACCATGCCCGCCTCACAACATCAGAAGCCGCTTTCCGATATTGAGATTGCCCAGGCCGCCAAGATGCGGCCGATCGTCGAGGTCGCGAAGGAGCGGCTCGGCATCGACGCCAAGAACCTCGAACCGTACGGCCACTACAAGGCCAAGGTGTCGCTGGACTACATCAAGTCGCTCTCCGGCAAGAAGGACGGCAAGCTGATCCTCGTCACCGCGATCTCGCCGACGCCGGCGGGCGAAGGCAAGACCACGACCACGGTCGGTCTCACCGACGCGCTGAACTTCATCGGCAAGAAGGCGATGTGCGCGCTGCGCGAGCCCTCGCTCGGTCCATGCTTCGGCGTGAAGGGCGGCGCGGCCGGCGGTGGTTATGCGCAGGTCGTCCCGATGGAAGACATCAACCTGCACTTCACCGGCGACTTCCACGCCATCACCTCGGCGCACAATCTGCTCGCTGCGCTGATCGACAACCACATCTACTGGGGCAATGCGACCGGCATGGACTCGCGCCGCGTTGCATGGCGCCGGGTGCTCGACATGAACGACCGCGCCCTGCGCGAGATCGTCTGCTCGCTCGGTGGCGTCGCCAACGGCTATCCGCGTGAAGCCGGCTTCGACATCACGGTGGCGTCGGAAGTGATGGCGATCTTCTGTCTCGCCAAGGACCTCAACGACCTCAAGACCCGCCTCGGCAACATCATCATCGGCTATACCCGCGACCGCAAGCCGATCCGCGCGCGCGAGGTGAAGGCCGACGGTGCGATGACCGCTCTCCTGAAGGATGCGATCGCGCCGAACATGGTGCAGACGCTGGAAGGAACGCCCGCCTTCATCCATGGCGGCCCGTTCGCCAACATCGCGCATGGCTGCAACTCGGTTTCGGCCACCACGGCCGCGCTGAAGCTGGCCGATTACGTCGTCACCGAAGCGGGCTTCGGCGCCGATCTCGGCGCAGAGAAGTTCCTCGACATCAAGTGCCGCAAGGCCGGCCTGAAGCCGGATTGCGTGGTGATCGTCGCCACGATCCGTGCGCTCAAGATGCATGGCGGCGTCAAGAAAGAGGACCTCAAGAAGGAAGACCTGAAGGCGCTCGAAGCCGGCATGTCGAACCTGAAGCGGCACATCGAGAACATCCAGAAGTTCGGTCTGCCGGCGGTGGTCTCGATCAATCGTTTCTCGGCCGATACCGACGCCGAAATCAAACTGGTGAAGGAGAAGTGCGCGGCGCTCGGCGTCGAGGCGCTGATGGCCGATCACTGGGCGATGGGCGGCGAAGGTGCAGCGGATGTGGCGAAGGCCGTCGTCAAGATCTGTGACGAGGGCAAGGCCGACCTGAAGCTGCTCTATCCCGACGACATGCCGCTGTTCGAGAAGATCCGCACCATCGCCAAGGAAATCTACCGCGCCGATGATGCGACCGCCGACAAGTCGGTGAAGGATCAGCTCAAGGCCTGGGAAGAGATGGGCTTCGGCAATCTGCCGGTCTGCATCGCCAAGACGCAGTATTCTTTCTCGACCAATCCGGACGCGAAGGGCGCGCCCACGGGCTTCAACATCCCGGTGCGCGAAGTGCGGCTCTCGGCCGGTGCGGAATTCATCGTGGCGATCTGCGGTGAGATCATGACCATGCCGGGCCTGCCCAAGGTGCCGTCGGCGGATTCGATCGACGTGAATGCCGAAGGCAAGATCGTCGGATTGTTCTGAGAGCGAAAATCAAGCGGCTCCAGAGCGCACGTGAATCAGAAGGGGTGGCCGCTGGGCCACCCCTTTTCTGTTGGCGCAGAGCACACGTCCGATCGCAGACGCCGCTAGTGCAGGTGC
>NZ_DATMRV010000030.1:0-35825 GCF_035565795.1 Pseudorhodoplanes sp. | reverse complement strand
GCAGTTATACCGAATTGTTTTTCCTCGATGAGGTGACCGCGCTCGCGGCGGGGCATCGCCCTTGTTTCGAATGCCGGCGCGCAGACGCAAATGCATTTGCAGACGCGTGGTCGCGCGCTCGCGGCGGGCGCGCGCGGGCGCCCGAGATGGATGCGGTTCTGCACGGCGAGCGACTGGAAGGACGCGGCAAACGGATCCATCGGTGCGATATCGCCGGGCTTCCGGACGGAGCGATGATCGCGATCGACGGAGTGCCATATGCCGCGCGCGGCGAGCGGCTACTGCGCTGGTCACCTGCCGGTTACGCCGACAGCCAGGAACGTCCCGCTTGCGGCGTCATTGAAATGCTGACGCCGCCATCCATCGTCGCGGTGCTTTGTGAGGGCTATCGTCCGCGCTGGCATGAAAGTGCCAACACCGCGTGATGCGTCAGAACGTGCAGGCCTCTGCCGGCGATTCCTGAAGCTTGAAGGCGCGGTCATCCGAGCCGAGCGTCGCGCCGAACAGCTTGTTCATCGCGCCGCGACGGTCGCGCAGCATGACGTGATCCTTGCCCGCGCGCGTCAGGTAGAAATCCCGCGCCGTGTCCGCATCGATATTGTGTGTGCAGGCATAGGCATATTGATCGGGCGCGCAGGTGGTCGTCTGCTTGAGCACCTTGCCGTTCTTCAGCTCGACGCGGAACACCAGCTTGTAGGCGGGAAACTCGCCGTCTTCGGGCTTTTCGCCTTTGGCTTTCAGCACGGAGATGCGCCGTACGGTCTGCTGCGGATGCGCCTTGAGATGCGCCGCATCGTAGCTGCGGCTGAAGCAGACCGCGTCGTCACGGCCAAGCCGCTCGCGCAACGGCGCGCCGAGCGCGACCCAGGCCGGCTTGCGGCTGTCCTCGAGTGCGCGGCATTGCGCGGCTGGCAGCGGATCAAGCCGGAAGATTTTGTCGTCGGCACCCGGCTTCACGAAATCGCGATTCTCTTCTTCGTCTTCGCTTGCGCCGCAGCCGCCCACCACGACGAAACCGCGGTTCTCCAGAAGCAGCGATTTGCCCGCGTCCTTCAAAAAGAAGCCGCCACCATCGCAGTCGATGCCGCAGCTGACCTTGTCGCCATCGACTGACATGCCGCAATGCAGGCCGTTGAAGAACAAGCCCGGCCGGTCCCGGAAACGTACATAGGCGGTGACACGGATCCCGCCATCGCCATCCTCCGCGACGAGAGTCTCGCGTGTGTCCTGCGGCGTCTCCTTGTTCGGGTCGGGCGTGAAGTCCCGGAACAGATGGAAGGCGGTCACCCGCTGCTTTGGATGCTTCTTCAGATGGGCCGCGTCATAGACCCGTCCGAAGCAAACCTCCTGACCGAGCGGAAGATGCTTCGGCATGGGAGAACTGCGCTCCTGCGCGAACGCGATGCCGGACCATGCCAGAATGAACATCGCGATCAGCGCGGCGCCGGACTTCATTGCGTCTGCCCCCCATGCGTGGTCGCGCGCTCGGCCCGCGACCGTCCGGGATTTGTGTTTCAGGTCCGAGGCGCGGGTCAAGCCCGCTTGCCAGGCCCGCTTGCCAAGCCCGCTTGCCAGGCCCGCTCGAAAGCCCGCTTCGCTAGGCGTCCCGCCAGGCGAAGCGCACCAGCCCCGCCATGATCAGCAGCATGGCCACGATCAGAGCCACGACGCCGGGCCATCCGGTGTTGCTCCAGAGCAGGCCGGGGATGAGGCCGCCGAAGCTGCCGCCGATATAGAACGAGGTGACATAGAGGCCGACCGCGGATGAATTGCCCTCGCGCGCATTGGTGGCGACGAAGCTCTGGCAGCAGACCTGCACGTAGAACCCTGCAGCGGTGATCATCAGCAGCCCGAATACGATGACCGGCAATGAGGGTGCCAGACTCAGCAGGATGCCCCCCATCCAGAATGCCAGCGCGATCAGTCCGAAGTTGCGCCGTCCGAGCGATGACACCAGGCGCCCGGTGAACGGCGCCGTAATGATGCTGCTCAGATAGGTGATGAAGACGGCCCCAATCGCTGCCGTCGACAGGTTGAAGGGCGGCGCCGCCAGCCGGAAACCGAGATAGGTGAAGGCTGCAATGAAGTTGAACATGATGCCGAAGCCGACGCCGCAGGTCGCGACCAGCCGCGGGTTGCGCATATGCGACAGCATCTGGCGCAGCGAAGTCGCGAGCGTCGTGCCGTGCACGAAGCTTCGCTCGCGCGGCAACAGCGCGATCACCACGAGCGCGCAAAGCGCGGTAATCGCAGCATCGGCAAACAGCGCGTTGCGCCAGCCGATCGGTTCGGCGAGGGCCGCCGTCAGCATTCGTCCTGTGAATCCGCCGACCGCGGTGGCGGCGATGAACGTCCCCGTGACGGCGGTCGCTTTGTCGGCCGGCCATTCCGCACCGATATAGGCGACCGACACGGCAAAGATCGGCGGCAGCAACAGTCCCTGCACGAAGCGCCAGAACAGCAGCGCCTCGAGCCCCCCGGAGAACGACATCATCACGCCGGGTATGACGAGAAGCGCGATCGCGATGGCGATCACGAAGCGCCGTCCGAGCACGTCCGCGATCACGCCGGTGAATGGCGCGGTCAGCGCAACCGCGAGCGCATTCACGGTCATGATCTGGCTGATCGCCGCAGGTCCCACGCCAAATTCCGCCGACATCAGCGGCAGGACCGCCTGCGGCGCGTACATGTTGAGCATGGCCGTGAAGCCGGCCGCCGCGATGGCGGCACGAGGCATGGGTCGGAGCATGGAGAGAGGCAAGCAGAGGTGGGTTGCAGCCGCCAAGATTGCTCAGTCGCGTGGCCTTTGCTAGAGCGCGAGACCCCGCTCACGACATGACTTCCATGCAACCGATAGCCGGAGACGGCGGCCCTCCGCCGACCTGGAGCCTTGACGGTGTCCGGGCGGGTGCCATGGCCATGATTCCGGCACTACCGGGCGTTGCGCTGTTCGGCACCGCCTTTGGTGCGCTCGCGGCCGAGCGCGGCCTCAGCGTGCTGGAGGCGGTGCTGATGAGCGGGCTGGTCTTTGCGGGCGTGTCGCAGATCGCTTCCATGGAGCTCTGGTCGCCGCAGGTGACGCCGGCGCTGGTGCTGACCATTGCGTTCACGACGCTGGTCATCAATCTGCGGATGCTGCTGATGGGCGCATCGATGCGGCCCTGGCTTGCGGACGCACCACCCCTGCAGGTCTATCCCGGCCTTTACATCCTGACAGACACCAATTGGGTCTCGACGCTTCGCTATCGGCGCGAAGGCGGCGCCGACGCGGGCTTTCTGTTCGGTGGCGGTCTGATCGTCTGGTTCACCTTCGTGCCGTCCACCGCGATCGGACAGATATTCGGCACTTTGCTCGCAAATCCGCGACCATACGGCGTCGACATGATCCTGCCGCTCTACTTCGTGGCGCTGCTGGCGCCGATGTTCGAGAGCGCGCGCCGCTCGGTGCCATGGGCGATCGCCGGGCTGGTCGCGATCGCAGTCCAGTCCGTGCTGCCGGGCTTCTGGTACCTCATCGCCGGCACGCTCGCCGGCGCTGTCGCCGGAGGTCTGCTCGGCGATGAATGAGATCCTGTCGCATGGCGTTTTCGCCATCATCGCGGCCATGGCCGCGGTGACCGTGTTCACGCGCCTCGCAGGCTATTGGATGATGGGCCGCGTGACGCTGACGCCGCGCGTGATGCGGATGCTGGACGCGCTGCCGGGTTCGGTCGTGGCGGCGCTGATCATGCCAGTGGTCCTCAAAGAGGGCGCATCGGCCGCGGTGGCCATGATTGCGGTGGCGTTGCTGGTGATCTGGCTGCGCAACGAATTCGTCGCGCTCGCATGTGGCATCGCGATCATCGCTGGACTGCGGTTCATGGGCTGGTAGCCTGGATCCTCAGGCCGCTGCGGCCAGCGCCGCCTTTGCGCGCGCAAGCGTGTCCTCCGGTGTGCCGGAGGCATCGACTTCGATCCACTCGATCGTGCCGAGATCGTACTCCGCCTGCCTGCGCGCAATATCGACATCCGCGTCGGATGCGTCGTCGACGCGGCCACCGACGCGCGCAGTCCGCGTCCCGATATCGGCGGTGAGAAACAGGCCGCGAAATTGCACGCCGGCGTCGGTCGCGGCCTTCATCGTATCCTCACGTTCCTGCGCCTTGGCAAAGACCGCATCAGCAATCGCCGAATGGCCCGCGCGCAGGATCCGCAGCGCGCGCTCGTTTATCTTCGCGTAGACCTTTGCAGTCACGACCGGCGTATACGCATGGTCCGGCAGCTTTTCGGTCTCGGGGTGGTTGAAGAGCGCCTTGCGCGTCGTGTCGGAGCGGAGCACGACTGCGCCCGGACTGGGCGGGGTCTCGGCCGCCAGCATGCGGGCGAGCACCGATTTGCCGGTGCCGGACAGCCCGCCGATCGCGATCAGCATCGGCGGCGGCGGTGCAATGAGCTTCGCGGCCAGCGCGAAATAATCCTTCGCGCGTTTCTCGATCGCGGCCTTGTCGTCGGCCGCAGCGTGTTCGCGCTTGGCCGCCGTCACCTTGGCGCGGATCGCCGCGCGCATCGACATGAAGAAGGGCAGGGCGGCAAGCGCGTCCAGGTCGTCGTCGCGCCGCGTTTCGGCAAGATAGCGGTTCAGCACGATGTTGGCGGCACGATGAAGCCCGCGCTCGACCAGGTCCATCAGCAGGAAGGCGAGGTCGTAGAAGACGTCGCCCGATGCGACCAGCGGATCGAATTCGATCGCGTCGAACAGAACCGGTCTGCCCTCGATCAGGACGATATTGCCGAGATGCAGATCGCCATGGCCTCGCTTGACGAGCAACGCCTCGCCGCGCCGGCGCAGCAAAGGCCGCAGCATCGTGAAAGCATTCCGGCTCGCGGCGATCAGATTGTCAGCCTCGTTCTCCGGAAAGAGATCAGGAAATTCGGCGAAGGCTTCTTCGTTCTGGCCGATATAGCCTTCGAGCGCGTCGATCCATGGATCGGCTTCGACCGCGAGCGCGGAACTGTGGGCGGCGGCGACCGATCGGGCGAGTTCGTCCGCGATGCGGTCGTCGATGGAGCCTTCATCGGCAAGATGGTCCAGCGTCGCCCGCTCATCGAACCGGTGCATGTCCAGCGCCCATTCGATCGGCTCGCCGTCCCCGCCGAGCGCGAGCTCGCCGTTCGATTGTTTCGTGATGGGAATAACGCCGCGATAGAGCGCCGGCGCGAACATCCGGTTGACCCGCAACTCCGCCTCGCAGGCGACCTTGCGCTTGTCGAGCGTCGAATAATCGAGGAACGGAAAGCGCACCGCGCGCTTGACCTTTAGCGCCCGGTCTCCCGCCAGGAAAACCACGGCGCCATGCGTATCGATGCGGGTGACCTTGGCGCCGTGATGCGTGGACGGATCGGCCAGAAGCGCGAAGACCGCATCCTGCGATTGCGTCGTGTGGCTTTGGGACATGATCTGTGTGTGAGCCTGTGAAAATGGGCCGGACTTGACCCGCGCGCGTCTGCCTAGAATATGCCAGCGTCGCGCCCGCGGGCGCTTTCGTTTTCACGCGGAGGAATCACGTGCTCATCGATCATCGGACTTACCGTATCAAGCCGGGCGCCATGCAGGCCCATCTCGATATCTACGAGCAATATGGTTTCGCCGTGCAGACCCGTCATCTTGGCAAACCGGTTGCTTATATGTTCACGGAAAGCGGAGAGTTGAACACAATCGTACATGTCTGGGCCTATGACAATGCCGGTGACCGCGAGCAAAAGCGCGCAGCCATGGCGGCGGACCCGGAATGGCAGACCTATTTGAAGAAGAACCGCGAGGCGGGCTATCTGGAGCATCAGGTCACCAAGCTGATGATCCCCGCGAAATTCGCACCCATCATTCGCTAATAGCTTCCTCGTCATGCCCGGCACGCCGCCGGGCATGACTTTGCCTGCACGTTTACAGAGAGACACGACCATGCGCAGCAATGATGGATCGCGGACCGGCGGCGAGATCCTTGTCGACCAACTTGTCGCCCATGGTGTGCAACACGTGTTCTGCGTGCCGGGCGAAAGCTATCTTGCGGCGCTCGATGCGTTCCACGATCGCTCCATTCCGGTCACGATCTGCCGTCAGGAAGGCGGCGCGGCGATGATGGCGGAAGCCGTCGGCAAGGCGACCGGCCGTCCCGGCATCTGCTTTGTCACGCGCGGTCCGGGTGCCACCAATGCGTCGCCCGGTATCCATATTGCGATGCAGGATTCGACGCCAATGATCGTGTTCGTCGGCCAGGTCGCACGCGAGATGCGCGAACGCGAGGCGTTCCAGGAGCTGAATTACCGCGCCGTCTTCGGAACCATGGCGAAATGGGCGACCGAGATTGACGATCCGGCGCGCATTCCGGAGATCGTGTCGCGCGCGTTTCATGTCGCGACCAATGGACGGCCGGGGCCCGTGGTCATCGCGCTGCCGGAGGACATGTTGACCGAGCGCGCGGTCGTCGGTGATGCGCCGGCTTTCGAGCCGGTCGAGACCTGGCCAGGTCTCACCGACATGTCGCGCCTGCAGAAGATGATCTGGGCCGCGCAGCGCCCGATTATGATCCTCGGTGGCAGCCGCTGGTCCGAAAAGGCCTGGGCGGCGACCCAGCGATTTGCCGAACGGTTCGATATTCCGGTGTTCACGACGTTCCGGCGTGGGCATCTGTTCGATCAGACGCACAGGAATTACGGCGGCGATCTCGGCATCGGCCCCAATCCGATGCTGCTGGCACGCATCAAGGCCGCGGATCTCGTGATCCTTGTCGGTTCGCGCATGGGCGAAATGCCGAGCCAGAGCTACACGCTGTTCGAGATCCCGCAGCCGCGGCAGACCTTCGTGCATGTCCATCCGGATGTGAACGAACTCGGCCGCGTCTATCGGCCCCATCTCGCAATCAACGCGTCTCCGACGGCATTCGCCGCGGCTCTCGAAGGCCTGCAGGCGCCGAACACAATTCCATGGGCGGGCGAGGCCAAGTCAGCGCATGACGAATACGTCGCGTTCACGGAGAACGCGACCGACGTGCCGGGCGCCGTCAACCTCGGCGAGATCATGGTGTGGCTGCGCGGCAAGCTTTCGCCGGACGATATTCTCTGCAACGGCGCGGGCAATTTCTCGGCGTGGCTGCATCGCTTCTATCGGCTGCGCCGCTTCAACACCTTTATCGGTCCGACCTCGGGTACGATGGGTTACGGCGTGCCGGCCGCGATCGGGGTGAAGCGGCTCTATCCCGAGCGCAATGTGTTCTGCCTTGCCGGCGACGGCGACTTCCTGATGCACGGGCAGGAATTCATGACGGCCGTGCAATACGACCTGCCGGTCATCATCGCGATCGTCGATAACGGCATGTACGGCACAATCCGCATGCATCAGGAGCGCGAATATCCCGGCCGCGTGATCGCCACCGCGCTGAAGAATCCGGATTTCGCAGCCTATGCGCGCGCCTTTGGCGGGTTCGGTGTCACGGTCGACAAGACTGCCGACTTCGCTGGGGCCTATGACGCGGCGGTCGCCTCCGGCAAGCCGGCGATCATCCATCTCAAGGTCGACCCGAATGCGATCACGCCAGTGAGCACGATCGAGGGGATCCGGGCCAGGGCGCTCGGCGGCAGGTAAGGGCAGCCGAGTGCGGCAAGCGTGCTTGCCCGGATGGCGTGAATCATGATTCACTCCATCCATGCCCTATCGGCGCACCGCGCAGGTTGTCCGCAAGCAGGCCGCCCGACATCAGGCGATCCTGGCCGCTGCCCGCAGCGCTGCCACTGAGGGCGGCATGGCCGCCGTCCAGGTCGCGGCCGTTGCAGAGCGGGCCGGCATCGCGACAGGCACGGTCTATCGGTACTTTCCGTCCAAGACCGAGCTGATCACTGCGCTGATCGGCATCATGGCCGAGCGCGAGGTCGCCGCCATTGCCAAGGCGGGGAAGGCGGCACCCGGCCCGGTGTCGGCGCTGGCCGCATCGATTGCCACCTTTGCCGCGCGCTCGCTTCGCCAGCGCAGGCTGGTGTGGGCCATCATCGCCGATCCGGCCGAAGCCGATGTCGAGGCAGCGCGGATCGCCTTCCGCCGCGCGCTCGCCGACGAGTTTCAGGCGCGCATTGCCGCTGCCATGCAGGCCGGCCACTTGCCCGCGCAGGATCCGCGCGTGGCCGCCTCGGCGCTGGTCGGCGCCTTGCTCGAAGGGCTGGTTGGTCCGCTCGCGCCCGAGACCAACAACGATCCCGTGCAGACACGCGATGCCGTTCAGGCGCTCACGCTGCTGTCGCTGCGCGCGCTCGGCGTCATCGACGCGCGGGCCCGCGGCCTCGTCGTGCAGATCGCTCTGCCGGCGGCAGGCGATCTGTAGCGCCGCCATTGTCGCTTCAACTGACGGTCGCCTCGGCCAGCCATTCGGAAACCTGCCGCAGGCCGTGTTCCGGATTGTCGGCGAATGGCTCGAAGATCGCGATCTGACGATCGGCGGAGGTGCCCTGTTCGACGATGCGCCGGCATTGCAGCATCGCGTCGAGACAGCCGAGCGCTTCGGCGTCCGGTGTCACCTCGGCAATGACGAGTTCAAGCAGGTCCGCGACCGTGATCGATCCGTTGCCGTCGATGCGCGCGAAGCTGCCCCGCACGCCGTAGCGCTGCGCACGCCACTTGTTCTCCAGCACGATCGCGCGCGTGATCGCGTTCATGTTGCGGTTCTGCCTGGGATTGAGCGAGAGACTGCGGGCGACCGCGCGATACAGCGCCGCGATCGCGATCGCATCGTCGACGTTCGTGCAGACATCCGGCGCGCGCAATTCCAGCGTTGGATGCTTGAGCGAGGGCCGCAGCGCCCACCAGATGTAGCTTGCATCCGGCATCACGCCGGCCTGCACCAGCGCGTCGATATAGGCGTCGAATTCCGCCTTGGTCTTGAACAGCTCGGGCAGTCCGGTGCGCGGTAATTCGTCGTACGCCGCGAGCCGATAGCCGAGCAGGCCGGTCGGCTGCGAGCGCCAGAACGGCGATGACGTCGACAGCGCGATGAACAGGGGCACATGCGGCAGCATCCGCGTCATCACGTCGACCCGCATATCAGGCTCGGGCAATTCCACATGCACATGCATGCCGCACAGCATGTTGCGACGTCCGATCATCTGCAGATCGTCCATCACACTGTCATACCGTTCGCCGACCGACTGCCGCGAGCGCTCCCACACCGCAGTCGGGTGCGTGCCGGCGGCAATGATGGCGAGCCCATGCGTCTGCGCAATCGCACCAAGCGTTCGTCGCAGGTCGCGCAGGTCGATCGCCGCCGTCGCCATGTCGGTTTGTGGCGCGGTGACGATCTCGATCTGCGATTGCAGGAATTCGCCGGTGACCTGTTCGCCCAGCGTCGCCTTCGCAGCGGCGAAAAATCCGTCCGGCATCTTGCGAGCGACCGCCATGGTTGTGCGGTCGACCAAAAAATATTCTTCCTCGATGCCGAAGGAATAGGACATTCACACCTCGAAACACGTTCGTTTCGCGCACCGCCGCCTTGGGGGCGCCGGTGTGCAAGACGCACTTAATGCTTCAACGGGGATTCGGGTTCCCGGCCGTGGTGCGAAATCAGTGCGACATCAGCGTCGGCACGGTCATGGTCTCGAGAATTCCACGCGTCGCTCCCCCCAGCACGAAATCGCGCAGGCGCGAATGGCCGAAGCCGCCCATCACGATCAGGTCTGCATTGACATCCGCAGCATGCGACAGGACGGCGCTGGCGACATCGATATCGGCCGCCGGGATCCGTTGCAGCTCCGTTCTCAGCTTGTAGCGCGCGAGATGCTCGGCGATATCGGCACCGGACACGTCGTTCTCGTCGAACTTGCCGGTCACGACGGTCAGGACCTCGACGTTGTTCGCTTTTGCGATCAGCGGCAGACTGTCGGCCACCGCGCGCGCTGCGGCGCGGCTGCCGTCCCAGCAGATCACGACGCGCTTTATCGAGAAGCCGTCCTTCTGGATGTAGGGAACCACGAGGACCGGGCGCCCGGAATTGAACAGCGCGGCTTCGATCATGTTCTGCGAGGTAATGTCGTCATCCCCGCTCGACTGCTTCAGGACCGCGAGATCGTAGGTGCGCGCGAGACTTGCGAAGGCGTCCGTTGCGCCGGGCAACGAGGCTTCCGGTGTAAGGGTCTGGCACGAGAGCTGGGAGCGTTTCGCCGCGGCCTCGAACTGGGCGGCCGTTGCTGCGGCCTCGGTGCGGGTCTTTTCGAGGAGAGAACGGACGATCTCGGCGCCGCCGAGATCGGTGATTGCGGGCGGCCATGACGGGTCATAGGCAAAGGCGACGCCAGTCAGATGCGCATCGAAGGCTTCCGCGAGCGAAATCGCATAGCGGCAGGCGGGGTCTTCTTTTATCCCCGAGGTCAGATTGACAACGATATCCTTGATCATCAGGCGCTCCGATGTCACAGCGTGAAAGAAATACGAATGCGCGGCCGGTGTGAGGAGGCATTCTGCGCCCTCGCGATAACGGCCGCAATTGGATAACCTTGCGCCGGATTGGCCTATCAGGATTTGATTCATGTCAGTGCTCATGCCCGAGCCGGACCGCGAAGTTTTGCTGCGGCGCGAAGCGATCGTTGCCGCGATGCGCGCCATCGTGCCGGGCGAGGGGGTGATCGCCGGCGAGCGCGAGATGCGGCCGTTCGAGACCGACGGCCTGACGGCGTATCGGCAAGTGCCGCTGGTCGTGGTGCTGCCGTCGACGACGCAGCAGGTTGCCGATGTGCTGCGCTATTGCCACGAGAACAACATCAGGGTGGTACCGCGCGGGGCCGGTACCGGGCTCTCCGGCGGCGCGCTGCCGCTGGAAGACGGTGTGCTGCTCGGCATGGCGAAATTCAACCGGATACGCGAGATCGATTTCGACAATCGCGTGGTGGTAGCGGAGCCGGGCGTTACCAATCTCGGCATTTCAAACGCGGTGGCGCATCGCGGCTTCTATTATGCGCCCGACCCCTCGTCGCAGATCGCGTGCACCATCGGCGGCAACATCGCGGAAAATTCCGGCGGCGTGCATTGCCTGAAATACGGCATGACCACGAACAACGTGCTCGGCGTCGAGATGGTGTTGATGACCGGCGAGATCGTGCGCCTCGGCGGCAAGCACCTCGATGCCGGGGGGCTCGATCTGCTCGGCGTCATCACCGGATCGGAAGGTTTGCTCGGCGTCGTCACTGAAATCACCGTTCGCATCCTGAAGAAGCCGGAAACGGCGCGTGCGCTGCTGGTCGGCTTTCCGACATCGGAAGACGCAGGCGCCTGCGTCGGGAAGATCATCGGGGCCGGGATCATTCCGGGCGGTATGGAGATGATGGATCGCCCCGCTATCCATGCGGTCGAGCAATTTGTCCATGCGGGTTATCCGCTCGATGTCGAGGCGCTGCTGATTGTCGAACTCGATGGCGGCCAGGCCGAGGTCGATCACCTGATCTCGGTGGTCGAAGGCATCGCGCGCAGTTGCAACGCCAGCACATGCCGGGTGTCGCAGAACGAGGAGGAGCGGCTTCTGTTCTGGGCGGGCCGCAAGTCCGCTTTCCCTGCGGTCGGCCGCATCTCGCCGGACTATCTGTGCATGGATGGGACCATCCCGCGCGCCGCCCTGCCGCTCGTGCTCAAGCGCATGCGCGAGATGAGCGAGCATTACGGCTTGCAGGTCGCCAATGTGTTTCACGCCGGCGACGGCAACCTGCACCCGCTGATCCTTTACGACGCGAATGTGCCGGACGAACTCGACAAGGCAGAAGCGTTCGGCGCGGACATTCTCAGGCTGTGCGTTGAGGTCGGCGGTGTCCTGACGGGAGAGCACGGCGTCGGTATCGAGAAGCGCGACCTGATGCCCGCGATGTTTTCCGAGATCGATCTCAATCAGCAGCAGCGGCTGAAATGCGCCTTCGATGCGCAGGGGCTGCTCAATCCCGGCAAGGTCTTCCCGCAACTGCACCGCTGCGCCGAGCTTGGCCGGATGCATGTCAAGGCGGGGAAGGTCGCGTTCCCGGATATTCCCCGGTTTTGAGCAAGGGCCCCGGTTGTATTTTTGCGCGGGGTCGCCACACGATTGCTTTTGCAACCAAACAGGGCGATAGTCCGCTAACTCGAGATTCGACGCCGGTACCGCGGCCGTCGGATTGGGGGCGCGATGAGACTTCCGTCTGTGGTTGTCGTAGTGACGGCCCTGCTCGCCGGGGTGCAGTCGGCATCCGCGCAATTTGCCGGTTGGAACGTAACCGGCACCGTTTCCGGTGTTTTCGGCAAGCTGACGCAGGAAACCGCGTTTGTTCCGCCTCCGCCTCCGTCACCTTGCAATAACTGTGAGGGCGACGGGAGCGCAAGCCTTCGAGGGCTGATGGGCGGACTGGGTCTCGGCTATAACTGGCAGGCGGGAAGCTGGGTCTACGGTCTCGCGACCGATTTCTCTCTCGGCAACGCCGACGGCAGCACAAATGATTGCGGTACGCCCGCACATGAATGCGGCGGGGCATTGCGTTCGCTCGGCACAGTGCGAGGACTGGTCGGCTGGAGCATGGGCACCTGGATGCCCTATGCGACGGGCGGTTACGCCTACGGTGATGTGCGGGCCTATGACGCGTTCTTCGGCGGATCGGGAAGCAAGTATCGCGGCGGATGGACGGTCGGCGGCGGCATCGAGATGATCCTCTCGGGAGCGTGGTCAGCGAAGCTGGACTATCTGTATGTCGATCTCGGCAAGGATCACCTCTACGACCTGCTTCCCGGTGTTCCCGAATATGTGCAGACGACCGCGAATGTCGTGCGGTTCGGTCTCACATACCGTTTCGTGGACAACCAGCCATCGGCTCCGATGGTCACGAAGGCTTACCGCAAGTAACCGGCTGCAGTTAATCGGCTGCATTGTCCGGTATTTTTTGAAATATCTAGCAAGGTTGCACTGCCGCATGCAGCGGCATCTTTATGCGGCGCACACGCGGTTTTGTCAGCGCGATAAGCGCGTTAACGTATCTTCGCACGTTGTTGTTCCAGCGATCTGATGCGCCGCCACGCCCCTTGCCTTTGCCATAAACCGGGCAGAGCATAGGCCTTCCGGCGTCTGACAAGGCCGGAATGACCGGCCCTTCGCGTCAGGCGCCCAACCGGGCGTGATGCCGAAGCATGCAACGCGGTACTCGGACTGCATCGCGCCCCCATGACACAGGGAGGCGCAGATGACGGAAGCGAATGCGAACGGCACCAGAGCCAACGGCAATAGGCCGATGGGCCCCCGGTGCATTGCATTGGTGGGCCCCTTTCAAAGTGGAAAGACCACCCTTCTTGAAGCGATCCTCGCGCGCACCGGCGCGATCCAGCGCCAGGGAAGCGTCGACGCCGGCACGACGATCGGCGACAATTCGAAGGAAGCCCGCCAGCACGCGATGAGCGTGGAATTGTCGGTCGCGACCACGACCTTCATGGACGAGAGCTTCACCTTCATCGACTGCCCCGGCTCGATCGAATTCATCCACGACATGCGCGCCGCGTTGCCGGCCGTCGATGCCGCGGTCGTGGTGTGCGAGGCGGACGAAAAGAAAGTTCCGCAATTGCAGCTCGTGCTGCGTGAACTGGAAGACCAGCAGATCCCGCACTTCCTGTTCCTCAACAAGATCGACAAGGCGGACAAGCGGTTGCGCGAAACGCTGCAGATCCTGCAGCCGGCGTCGCGTGTGCCGCTGCTGCTCAGGCAGATTCCGATCTGGCGAAACGACATCATTACCGGCTTTGTCGATCTCGCGCTGGAACGTGCGCATGTCTACAAGGAGCATATGGCGTCCGAGGTGATCGAGCTTTCGGGCGAAGACCTGGAACGCGAGAAGACCGCGCGCTTCACCATGCTCGAGACGCTGGCCGATCACGATGACGAACTGATGGAGCAGTTGCTCGAGGATATCCCGCCGCCGCGCGACCGGGTGTTCGACGATCTGGCCAAGGAATTGCGTGAGGGCCAGGTCTGTCCCGTGCTGATCGGCGTCGCGACCCGCACCAATGGTGTGCTGCGTCTTCTCAAGGCGCTGCGCCACGAGGCGCCGAATGCAGAGACCACAGCCGGGCGTCTCGGCATGAAGGCCAACGGAAACGATGCGACCGCTTATGTGCTGAAATCGATCAACACCGCGCATGGCGGCAAGATGTCGGTTGCCCGTGTGCTTGCGGGACAGATCGGCGACGGCACGATGCTGAATACGCAGGAGCGCGACGCCGGACGCGTCTCGGGCGTATTCAAGATGATGGGGCAGGCGTTCGAGAAGCGCGGGCCCGCGCAGGCCGGCGAAACGGTCGCCTTTGGCAAGCTCGACAATGCAAAGACCGGCGACACGCTTGGCTCGGGCAGGGAACACCCGCCGCGGCTTGCGGAAGTCGTGCCCTATCCGCCAGTGCTTGCCATCTCCATCGCCGCCCGGGAGCGCAAGGACGACGTCAAACTCGGTCAGGCCTTGAACAAGCTGGTCGAGGAAGATCCCTCGATCTCGATCGTGCACAACCCCGATACGCACGAGGTCATCCTCTGGGGCCAGGGCGAGATGCACCTGCGCGTCATCACTGAACGGTTGACGGATCGATTCGGCATCGCGATCGAGAAGCGGCAGCCGAGCGTCGGCTATCGCGAGACCATCAAGAAGACTGTCCAGCAACGAGGCCGCCACAAGAAGCAGTCCGGAGGACACGGGCAGTTCGGCGATGTCGTGCTGGATGTGAAGCCGTTGCCGCGCGGCAGCGGTTTCCAGTTTGCGGAGACCATCACCGGCGGCGTGGTGCCACGCAACTACATTCCGTCGGTGGAGGAGGGCGTGATCGACGGCCTGAGACACGGGCCGCTCGGTTTCCCGGTGGTCGATATCTCGGTCACGCTGATCGACGGCTCGTACCACAGCGTCGATTCATCGGATCAGGCGTTCCGGACTGCCGGGCGTATCGGCGTGGTCGAGGCGTTGCCGCATTGTCATCCGGTTCTGCTGGAGCCGATCCATTCGGTGGAGATCGTCTGTCCGAACGATGCGACTGCGAAGATCAACGCGATCCTGTCGGGACGGCGCGGACAGATCCTCGGCTTCGACACGCGAGAAGGCTGGCCCGGCTGGGACAGCGTGAAGGCGTTGATGCCGGAATCGGAAATCGGCGACCTGATCGTTGAGGTGCGGTCGGCGACCGCGGGCGTCGGCACCTTCACCTTCAAGTTCGACCATATGGCCGAACTGACAGGCCGCACCGCGGACCAGATCGTCGCAGCAAGACGCGCCGCGGAGTAGGTGGTCTGATGCGAACTCCGATCGCCTCCCCCCGCAAGGGGGGAGGGAAAACACCGCGTGCGCGGTCACATGAGGTTCAAGCTCAACCTTATCCAACCAGTGCCGGATAATCCGTGTAGCCCTTCGCTTCACCGGCATAGAACGTTGCCTGATCCGGCGCGTTCAGTGCCGCCTCCTGACTGAAGCGATAGGGCAGGTCGGGATTGGCGAGGAACGGCACACCATAGGCGACGAGGTCGGCTTCGCCATTGGCGATCGCGGCATTGCCGCTCGCTTTGTCATAGCCGCCATTGACGATGAACGTGCCCTTGAACAGCTTGCGCAGATGCGGCGCGAGATGGTTCGCGCCGCTCGGCGGATCGAAGGTGTGCAGATACACGATGCCGAGTTCGCTGAGACGTTGCGTGAGATAGGAGAATGTTTCGCGCGGATTTGAATCCGACATCGAGTTGAATGGGCCATTCGGCGAGATGCGATAGCCGACGCGATCCTTGCCCCACACATCGATCACCGCCCTGGTGACTTCGAGCGGAAGACGCACGCGGTTCTCGACCGGGCCGCCATAGGCGTCGGTACGGTGGTTGGAGCCGTCGCGCGTGAACTGGTCGAGCAGATATCCGTTCGCGCCATGGATCTCGACGCCGTCGAAGCCTGCGGCCTTCGCATTCTCCGCACCCTTGCGGAATTGCTCGACGACGCCGGGAATCTCCGACAGTTCCAGTGCGCGCGGCGTCACCATCTTCTTCGGCCCCTGCGCGGTGAAGACTTCGCCGTCCGGCGCAATCGCCGACGGGGCGACCGGAAGCGCTCCATCATGGAAATCGGGATGCGAGATGCGTCCGACATGCCAGAGCTGCAGAAAAATCTTGCCGCCGGCGCGCTGCACGGCTCCGGTGATCTTGCGCCAGGCCGCGATCTGCTCCGGTGAATGAATGCCGGGCGTGCGGATATAACCCTGACCCTGCGGGCTGACCTGCGAGGCTTCGGTGATGATGAGGCCGGCGCTGGCGCGCTGACGGTAATAGGTCTCGGCGAGCGGGTTCGGCACGTTGCCCTCGATCGCGCGGCTGCGCGTCATGGGTGCCATCACCATCCGGTTGGACAGGTGGGTTGGACCGAGCTGATACGGCTCGAACAGTGGTTCGGTGACGGCGGCCTTTGCGGCGGCGGAGGTGGCGCTCATGGTCATGGCTCCAGCTGGATGATCGTTCGGGGTGGTCTTGGAGGGCGAGGTTGCGAGGAAGGCGGCGCCGGTCGGCATTCGGAGGGGACATCGCGATGCCGCCCGGCGCGAGACGTGGCGGGAGGAACGCCACGTCAGAGAGCCCGATCAGCAGGCGAGGAGAGGGCAGGACGAGCGCTTGGCCGCAACGTCGTCCAGCGTCGCCGCGATGTCGGACAGTTCGTTCTCGAGCGCCCGGGGATCGACCCCGTCGGCCTTCATGACCATTCGCACCAGCGGATCGCTCAGGATCTCGGGAAAGGTCAGGGCGCGGATCTGCGCGGCTCTTTCGGCTGCGGTATAATTGCCGTAGATGGGGAAATGCATCTGGTGCCTCCGGTCGGGGATTTCAGGGCTGGCCGGCACCACTTGACTATGGTACTGACCGGTAACACCTGCTAGTTACTGACCGGTAACACCCCTGTCAAGGGGGCCGGAACCACAAAAGCTCAGATAGCCTGCCATGACCGCTGCAAAACTTGCGATTTCCGAGAAGCTTCCGCCCCGTGAGCGCATCATCGCAGCGGCGCGGGACCTGTTTTACCGCCACGGGATTCGCGCGGTCGGCGTGGACTCGATCGCCGAGGCGGCCGGAACCAACAAGATGACGCTCTACCGGCACTTCGAATCGAAGGATGCGCTGGTGGCGGAATATCTGCGCGGTCTGGCCGCGGAGAAGCACGCCGCGTGGTCGGCCTTCGAGACCGCCCATCCCGGCGATCCTCGGGCGCAACTCGAGGCCTGGCTGTTAGAGGCCGCGCGTAATGTCAGCGATCCGAAATCGCGCGGCTGTGCACTGGCCAACGCCGCGGTGGAACTGCCGGAGAAGGAGCACCCGGCCCGGTGTGTGATCGAGCAGTGCAAGCAGGAGTCGCGGACGAGGCTCGTGGCGCTGTGCCGCAATGCCGGCGTGGCGCAGCCGGAACTGCTCGCCGATCAGTTGTTCATGCTGTTCGAAGGCGCACTCGTCTGCGCCCAGTCGACGGGACACGCGGGCCCGGCCTGTAATTTCATCGAGGCCGGCCGCGCCATCGTCGCGGCGCATCTGCGGTAGCGCTCCGGAGCGCACCCGTCGCCACCCGTATATTCGGGCTCGCATCGGCGATTGTTACGCGCCGCCACCATCATTTTGCTTTCGCGGATGCGTGATTTGCGGAGCCTTTCGCGCGTGCGTATGTCATCCTCAAAGACAAAATCGTCTGGAGAGACGCGATGAACATTATTCGCCGCAGTGGCTGGGAAGTGCCCGAAAGCCAGGTTACGCCGGAACGATTTTTTCTCAGCCGGCGCGCGTTGATCGCAGGCGGTGTCGGTGCATTGACGATCGGATATGCCGCCGCGCAGCGCCTGTCGGACGTCGAAAAACTTCCCGATCCGACCGCCGACCTCTATCCGGCAAAGGCGAACACGACCTATCCGGTCGATCGCCCTCTCACCGACGAAAAGCTCGTCACCTCGTACAACAATTTCTATGAGTTCGGCGGCGACAAATACATCTCGTCACGCGCGCAGGCGCTGAAGATCAGGCCGTGGACGATCAAGATCGACGGCATGGTCGAGAAGCCGTTCGAAATCGGCGTCGACGACCTGATCCGCAAAATGCCGCTCGAGGAGCGCGTATACCGGCTGCGTTGCGTCGAAGCCTGGAGCATGACGATACCGTGGACCGGCTTCCCGCTCGCCAGGCTGCTCGAACTCGCAAAGCCGTTGTCGTCTGCCAAATACGTGCAGATGGAGACGTTCAAGGATTCGTCGATGGCGCCGGGTCAGCGACAGACATGGTATCCGTGGCCCTATACCGAAGGGCTCACCATCCAGGAGGCGGGCAACGATCTCGCGTTTCTCGTGACCGGCGTCTACGGCAAGCCCGCGCCGCGTCAGAATGGCGCGCCGCTCCGTCTCGCGGTGCCGTGGAAATACGGCTTCAAGTCGGTCAAATCGATCGCGCGCTTCCACTTCACCGATAAGCGTCCGAAGTCGTATTGGGAGCATCTGCAGTCCAGCGAATATGGCTTCTGGGCCAATGTGAATCCGGAGGTCGATCATCCGCGCTGGAGCCAGGCGACCGAAGAGGTGATCGGCGCTCATGGCAAGCGCGTGCCGACGCTCCTCTTCAACGGCTACGGCGAGTGGGTCGCGGACCTCTACAAGGGGCTGGAGAACGAGCGCCTGTACGCCTGATCGCGGCCGCGTCAGAGATCGAGCGCGTATCGCTTCACCGCACTCTCATCCCACGCGATGCCCGAGCCGGGGCGATCGGGAATCCGCGCCTGCGCAGCAAGTGCGTCGGCCATGTCTCTTGGACCGTAGAAATTTTCGCCGATCTGAATCAGCGTCTTCACTTGCCCGGTATACTTATCGCACGCTGCGAAGCGGCTAATTTCGTCGCCAAGGCGTGCAAGAGCGACGACAAGCTGAAGCCGGTTGCGCATAAAAAAACCGGGCCGCGAGGGGAGCGGCCCGGTTGAGTTCATGCCGGCGCGGGAATGCCGGCAATCACCTTCCAGAGGGGAATCACTGTCTGCGAGAGGCTGCGATCTGGGAGGATTCAGAACCGCCCGCATTCAGCATGAGCGAATTATGAGTCCGTCACTGCATACGCACAACGCTCGTGCACGGTGGCCAGCCATGCGCCGCTCGCACGCCGATCTGCCATGCGGATGCCGCAAGTCTGTGCGCGTTGCTTTGCGAAGCTAAAATCGTGAAGCGTTTCAATGCGATATACTTGGCGCAATGCAGCCGCTACGCCGGCGCATTCCGCTGGCTGGACGTCAGAACGTCCAGCGCTGCGCTTTCGAAACCAGGAAATCGCGAAACACCTGCACGCGCGCGACCGACTTCAATTCTTCGGGATAGACGAAATACGCATCGAGCGTAATCGGATCGGCGGTATGTCCGAGAAGCTGAACGAGCCCCTGGTTTTCCTCGACCAGGTAATCCGGGAGCAGCGCGATACCGATGCCCTGCTGGCATGCCCGCAGCAGCGCAAGGATGTTGTTCACGACGAGGATCGGCGCGCGAGGCTGCTTGCCCTCGCGACCGACTTCCAGCGGCCAGTTCCGGTTTTGCAAGAAAGTCGGAATGTTGCCGCCGCCGAGAAGAAGAAGGCGGTGATTGTCGAGATCGTCCGCCTTGGACGGGGTGCCGAAACGCTTGAGATATTCCGGCGACGCATAAAGGTGGAAGTGAACCGAGAACAGCTTGCGCTGGATCAGGTCGGGTTGCGTCGGGATCCGCAAGCGGATCGCCACATCGGCCTCGCGCATCGCGAGGTCGAGCTCTTCGTCGGTGGTGATCAGCGAGATGCGGATATCCGGATAGAGATCTATGAACTCGCCGATCTTCGGCGTCAGCCAATGATTGCCGAGGCCGACGGTTGTCGTCACCTTCAGGTCGCCATTCGGCCGTTCGCGGCTGTCGGTCAGTTTCGCGCGCGCCGATTCCAGTTTCATGAAAACTTCGTGCGCGGTGCGATACAGCAATTCGCCCTGTTCGGTTAGGATCAGGCCGCGCGCGTGACGGTGAAACAGCGACACGTTCAGCGCCTGTTCGAGTGCGCTGACCTGCCGCGAAACCGCCGACTGCGACAGACCGAGCTGCTCGCCCGCGTGCGTGAAGCTGCCGGCTTCCGCCGCCGCGTGGAAGACTTTCAGCTTGTCCCAATCCATGGCGCTCATGGAGAAACGCGATCTCTGTTGCAGCACGACGGCACCGCCTTATTCTGCTGCGGCGCGCAAATCCTCGTGCGCGGCAAGGAATCGTTCGGCCTCGAGTGCGGCCATGCAGCCCATTCCGGCGGCTGTCACCGCCTGACGGTAGATATCGTCGGTCACGTCGCCTGCCGCGAACAGGCCGGGCACCGACGTCGCGGTTGAGTAGGGCGCGGTCGCCACGTAGCCGGACGGCTTCATCTCGACCTTGCCCTGTACGAGTTCGGTCGAGGGCGAATGGCCGATCGCGACGAATACGCCATCGACCTTGCGCTCGGTCACCGCGCCGGTCTTGAGATTGCGCAGGAACGCGCCGGTCACCTTGTGCGGGTTGTCGGTGCCGACGAGGTCATCGACAACACTGTCCCATACGACTTCGATTTTCGGATGCTTGAACAGACGGTCCTGCAGGATGCGTTCGGCGCGCAAGGTGTCGCGGCGATGCACGAGCGTCACCTTGCTTGCGAAATTGGTGAGGAACAGCGCCTCCTCGACGGCCGTGTTGCCGCCGCCGATCACCATCACTTCCTTGCCGCGATAGAAGAAGCCGTCGCAGGTGGCGCAGGCCGACACGCCGTAGCCTTTGAACTTTTCCTCGAACGGCAGACCGAGCCAGCGCGCCTGCGCGCCGGTCGCGAGGATCACGGTGTCGGCGAGATAGACATCGCCGGAGTCACAGGTGAGACGGAACGGGCGGGTCGACGTGTCGAGATCGTTGACGTGGTCGGTCACGATACGGGTGCCGACATGCTCGGCCTGCTTCTGCATCTGCTCCATGAGCCAGGGACCCTGGATCACGTCGGCAAAGCCAGGATAGTTCTCGACGTCGGTGGTGATCGTGAGCTGCCCGCCCGGCTGATAGCCCTGGATCAGGATCGGCGCGAGCATCGCGCGGGCGGCGTAGACGGCCGCCGTATAGCCCGCGGGACCGGAGCCGATGATGACAACCTTCGCGTGGGTAGTCTTGGTCATCTGAAATCCATGGGAAAATCACAGGGGCGCTGCGGCGATTCCAAGACGGGCACCCTCACCGCCGGAGAATTTAGGCATTTGCCGGAGCTATGCAAGTTTCGCAACCCGGCTGCCTGGGATAAGCGCAGGAAATGCTCACCGGGGCCCTCTCGCGCAATTTTATTTCGTGGAGGTCCGTAACGGGCTATGGTCCCCGGGCAATGGCCCCGAAGGAGGCATCGGCAGCATGCTCGCGCGACTGGACGCGATCGACTGGAAGATTCTGGCGGAACTGCAGCAGGACGGCCGGATCACCAATGTCGAACTGGCCCGCAGGGTCGGGATTTCGGCGCCGCCCTGCCTGCGGCGCGTCCGGGCGCTGGAAGAGGCGGGCTATATCCGCGGTTACCGCGCCCTGCTGGACGAGAAGCGGCTCGGCTACGAGGTCACCGTTTTTGCGCTCGTGCATCTGTCGAGTCAGGCGGAGCAGGATCTCGCCGCCTTCGAGGCCTTCGTGCGGGAGCAACCTCTGGTGCGGGAGTGCTGGATGCTGTCGGGCGAAGTCGATTTCATCCTCAAATGCGTGGCGCCGGATCTGAAGACCTTCCAGGCCTTCGTGACGGAACTGACCGGCGGCCCTTATGTCCGCAACGTGAAGACGTCACTGACGCTGCGGGTGTCGAAAGACGCGCCGATCGTTCCGATGGAGCGGACGAAGGTCCCGGCAGAGTGACCGCGTGTCCAGGCCGAATTGCTTACGGCTTGCCTCCAACCAGGAACACCTCGCCGAGCAGCGATGAGTTGGACCACGGCACCTGTTTGTTGCGCGTGGCTGCAACGACCTCGGCGCGCACGCGGGTCAGCATCTGCTGCACTTCGAGGCCGGGCGTGCCGATGTGGCGCGAGAGCGCGGACGAGAATGGCGAGTTGTCGCCGTCACCATCGAGTGCCACCTGTCCCGGCGCGGTCGCAAACGCCAGCAACGTGCCGGCACCGACCGTTCCGCCCTTGCCAAGCCCGGACGGCGCAGCGAGGCCGGACCGCACGGCGACGGACCGGCCGATGCCGGCAACCTGCGTCACAGCCTTGGCGGTGGGATTGTCGCGGCAGGCATCGAGGATGACGATGTTGGTGCGTACCTGATCGTCAAGGCCCGCGAGGATCGTATCGAGATCGGTCATGTCGGATGCGAGGTCCGATCCGTTCTCGACGCGCGCATCGATCGGTAGCAGATAGTTCTTGCCGTCGATCTGGATGCCGTGCCCTGCATAAAACAGCACGGCGATCCGCGCGTTGGTCGCGTTCCGCAGGAAGTCGCCGATTACCCGCGTCATGTCGGCGCGCTTCAGGTCGATGCCTTCCGACACGTCGAACCCCATCGACCTCAGGTTTCTCGCGATAGCCGTCGCATCCTTTGCCGGATTGGCAAGCGCACCCGCGGACGTATAGGCGCCGTTTCCGATCACGAGCGCGACGCGACGCTCGCTGCCGGCCTGCGCGCGCACCGGCGATGCAGGCGCATCCTTGGCTGCATTCAGCACGGCGAGCCGCGCGCGCGCGACCTCGTGATAGCGGTGCGAGCCGGCATCGAAATAGGTCGTGTCGCCGCCGACGCCCGATTTCACGACGGCGCCGGTCGCGATGCTCAGTGCGGCCTGGAAATCGCGTCTGGCGCTATTGATGTCGCCTTTGGATTCGTGCGCGAGACCGCGCGCGGCATAGGCGCTGATGAGATTCGGATCCAGCGCGATCGCCCGGTCATAGGCCGCCATCGCACGCGGCAGATCGTTCTTGAGTCGCCAGATCAGCCCGAGTTCGGCCTGGGCCTGCGGCAGCTTCGGCGCCAGTGCTGCGGCTTTCTCGGCGTCGGCGAGCGCGGCATCGAGCTGTCCGGCCTCGCGCCGCGCACCCGCCCGGTTGTACCAATACGTCGCGTCCTTCGGGTCGAGCGCGACCGCGCGGTCGTGGTCCGCCAGCGCGTTGGCGAGATCGCCGTTGAGTTGCCGGGCATTGCCGCGATTGCTGTAAATGCCCGCGGCCTTCGGATTGATCCTGATCGCCTGGCTGTAATCGGAAACCGCTCCGCCAAAATCCCCGGCCTGCTGCTTGGCGAAGCCGCGCGTGTTCCAGTTGTCCGGATCTTTTGGATTGAGCCGGACGGCTTCGTCCGCGTCGCGAACGGCGCGGTCATAGTCGCGCTTGATCAGCCAGAAGCTTGCGCGCGCCTGAAACGCATTCGCGTCGACCGGCGTCAACCGGATGCGTGCGTCCGCATCACTCAGCGCGCGATCGATGTCGCCCTTGCGGGAAAAATAGGTCGCACGCCATGCATAGGCATTGGCGAGCGGCGCGCCCTTGACCTTGCCGCTTGCGATCAGCCGGTTGCAGGCGGCGATGCCGGCATCGGGGGCGATATTGCCCTTGAAGCAGGTGACCATGTCGTTGGCTGCAACGGGCGCGGCTGGAGCGGTCGCGGCTGCAAGCGCAACCGTCGCACCAAATGCGACTGCAAGGAAACGGTTCATAGGCATCTTCCGACGGCAAAATGACGTGCTCGGGCAATATTGGTCGCGCCTGCCGAGCCGCAGGTTCAGCGATCATAACATTTTTGCCGGGTGGTCGGGATGCCGTAGGGGAGGGGCGCCGGCCGGGCAGGGCCGGCCGGCGCGGAAGATCAGGCGCTCTCAGGCGCGCTTGCGCAACGCGTCGACGCTCCATGAGCCGCCGCCGGCAGCCGAGATGTAGAGGAACACGAAGCAGTACAGCGCGGCCAGTTCACCGGCATTGATGATCGGATAAAACCCGCGCGGCGCATGCGAGATGAAATAGGCGAAGGCCATCAGTCCGGACAGGAGGAAGGCGACAGGGCGCGTGAACAGCCCGATCAACAGCAGCGCGCCGCCGATCAGCTCCATCACGCCCGCGATCCAGCTGAGGCTGAAGGGCTGAAGCTTCGCGAACATCTGCATCTGCGGAATGCCGAGCAGCTTGGCGGTGCCGTGTTGCATGAAGAGCAGGCCCGACATGAAGCGCATAACGCTGAGCAGGCGCGGAGACCAGATGGTGCAGATATTGTTGAGTGACATGAAGAGCCCCTTGCATGGAACGTGCGGCTTACCGCTTTCGTGCGAGCCGCCATGCTGTCATCCAGCATTTGTCCGCCGACGCTATAGCAACCTCGCGGCAAACCGCGATTGGGGAAGCGTGCGGCATTTTTGCTACTCACATTAGAAGGCAGCGCGATCTGATTTCGCACAACGAAAAACGCCGGGCATGAGCCCGGCGTCCTGTAATGAGATCGAGCAATGAAAGGTGGCGGCTAGCGCCACTCGACTTTCAACACTTCATAGGCCTTGGCTCCGCCCGGCGTGACCACTTCGACGCTGGCGCCCTTCTTCTTGCCAAGCAGGGCGCGCGCGAGCGGCGACGAGATCGAGATGCGGCCGGACTTCGCGTCGGCTTCGGGCTCACCCACGATCTGCCAGACCTGCTTCTTCTCGGTGTCCTCGTCGACCAGCGTGACGGTCGCGCCGAATTTCACGGTATCGCCCGAGAGTTTCGATACGTCGATGACTTCGGCGCGCGCGAGCTTGTCTTCCAGCTCCGCGATGCGGCCCTCATTATGCGACTGCGCCTCCTTGGCGGCGTGATATTCCGCATTCTCCGAAAGGTCGCCATGGCCGCGCGCTTCGGTGATTTGCTGAATGATCCGCGGTCGCACCTCCTGCTGGCAATGCTTCAGCTCGTTCTCCAGAGCTGTATAGCCTGCGGCGGTCATCGGAATCTTTTCCATCGTCGTCCAACCTCCAGCCCCGTGGCCGGCCTCGGCCTGGGGCAGACAGAGACAAAAGGACTGATCGCAGGCCGGCGTAAAACGTCCGGCACGCGATCGGAACTCTTGTCAAAAAACAACCGTCACCAACACGCCGGGACCGTTTTCAGTTCCGGCTACCGAAATAGCTTTGCAGCGCGCGGACCTCGAGATCCCCCTCAAGGAAGGCTTTTATTCCTCGCGCCGCCGCGACGGCACCGGAAAGAGTGGTGTAGTACGGCACTTTATGCAAGAGGGCTGCGGTCCGGAGCGACCGCGAATCTGCCAGCGCCTGGGCGCCGTCGGTGGTATTGAAAACCAGCTGGACGTCGCCGTTCTTGATGGCGTCCACGATATGCGGCCGGCCTTCCAGCACCTTGTTGATCTTCGCCGACGGCACGCCCTGCTCGTCGAGGTACCGCTTGGTGCCCGACGTCGCGATGATCTTGAAGCCCATGTCCGAAAGGATCTTCAGGCTCTCGACGATGCGTGGCTTGTCGGAATCGCGCACCGACACGAACACGGTGCCGGAGCGCGGCACGCGCGTGCCGCCGCCCATCTGCGACTTGGCGAACGCAGTCTCGAAGCTTCGCGCGATCCCCATCACTTCGCCGGTCGACTTCATCTCCGGCCCGAGCACGGTATCCACACCCGGGAAGCGGGCAAACGGGAAGACCGCCTCCTTGACGCCGATATGGTCGACCCGCGTCGGCTTCAGGTTGAAGCTCTTGAGGCTCTCGCCGGCCATGATCCGCGACGCGATCTTGGCAACCGGCAGCCCGATCACTTTGGCGACGAAGGGCACCGTGCGCGAGGCGCGCGGATTGACCTCGAGCACATAGATCTCGTGGTCCTTGATGGCGTATTGCACGTTCATCAGGCCGCCGACCTTCAGCGCCAGCGCGAGCGCGCGGGTCTGGCGTTCAAGCTCGGCAATCAGGTCGGCATCGAGCGAGTGGGGCGGCAAGGCGCAGGCGCTGTCGCCCGAATGCACGCCGGCTTCCTCGATATGCTCCATGATGCCGGCGATGAACGTGTCCTTGCCATCGGCCAGGCAATCGACGTCGACCTCGATCGCGTCGGACAGATAACGGTCGAGCAGCAGCGGGCGCTTCGCCGACACCACCAGCTCGGACGGGCGGTCGAGATCGCCGATCAGCCGCGCCAGATAACGGTCAAGCTGATGGGAGTCATGCACGATTTCCATCGCGCGGCCGCCCAGCACATAGGACGGCCGGATCACGATCGGGAAGCCGATCTCGCCTGCGATCTTGCGCGCCTCTTCGGGGGAGGTCGCAATCGCGTTCTCCGGCTGCTTGAGGCCGAGCTGATCGAGCAGCTTCTTGAAGCGATCGCGGTCTTCCGCGAGGTCGATCATGTCCGGCGACGTGCCGAGGATCGGGACATTCGCCTTTTCCAGCGCTTCCGCGAGCTTGAGCGGAGTCTGTCCGCCGAACTGCACGATCACGCCATGCAGCGTGCCATTGCTGCGCTCGATATCGATGATCTCAAGCACGTCTTCGGCGGTCAGCGGCTCGAAATACAGGCGATCCGAGGTGTCATAGTCGGTCGACACCGTTTCCGGATTGCAGTTGACCATGATGGTCTCGTAGCCGGCATCCTTCAGCGCGAAGCAGGCATGACAGCAGCAATAGTCGAACTCGATGCCCTGGCCGATGCGGTTCGGCCCTCCGCCCAGGATCACGACCTTCTTCTTGTCCGAAGGCGCAGCCTCGTTGGCCGGCGCGCCGGCGAACGGCGCCTCGTAGGTCGAATACATGTAGGCGGTCGGCGAGGCGAACTCTGCCGCGCAGGTGTCGATGCGCTTGAATACCGGGCGCACACCGAGGGCGTGGCGCTTTGCGGTGACATCGGACGTCGTCAGCCCGGTCAGTTTCGCGAGCCGTGCGTCGGAAAAGCCCATCGCCTTGAGCCGGCGCATCGCACCGGGCGTCGTCGGCAGGCCCTTGGCCTTGATCGCAGCTTCGGTGTCGATGATGCCACGGATCTGCGAGAGGAACCACGGATCGATCTTGCAACTGGCGTGAATGGTCTCGTCGTCCTGACCAAGGCGCATCGCCTGTGCGACTTTCAGCAGGCGATCCGGCGTCGGCGTGCCGAGCGCAGCGCGAATGGCGTTCTTGTCGTCGCCCTCGTCGACGCCCTCGATCGCGATATCGTCGAGCCCGGTCAGTCCGGTCTCGAGCGACCGCAACGCCTTCTGCAGGCTTTCCTGGAAGGTGCGGCCGATCGCCATCGCTTCGCCGACCGACTTCATCGAGGTGGTCAGCACATTCGACGCGCCGGGAAACTTCTCGAACGCGAAGCGCGGAATCTTGGTGACGACATAGTCGATCGTCGGCTCGAACGAGGCCGGCGTTGCGCCACCGGTAATGTCGTTGGCGATCTCGTCGAGCGTGTATCCGACCGCGAGCTTGGCCGCGACCTTGGCAATCGGGAAGCCGGTCGCCTTTGAGGCCAGCGCCGACGAGCGCGACACGCGCGGGTTCATCTCGATCACGACCAGGCGCCCGTCCGCGGGATTGACCGCGAACTGCACGTTGGAGCCGCCGGTCTCGACGCCGATCTCGCGCAGCACCGCAATCGATGCGTCGCGCATGATCTGGTATTCCTTATCTGTCAGGGTGAGCGCCGGAGCGACCGTGATCGAGTCGCCGGTATGCACGCCCATCGGATCGATGTTCTCGATCGAGCAGATGATGATGCAGTTGTCCGCCTTGTCGCGGACGACTTCCATCTCGTATTCCTTCCAGCCGAGCACCGACTCTTCGATCAGCACTTCGTTGGTCGGGGAGGCGTCGAGCCCGCGTTCGATGATGTCGAGGAATTCCTCGCGCGTATAGGCAATGCCGCCGCCGGTGCCGGCGAGCGTGAAGGACGGCCGGATGATCGCGGGCAGGCCGATCACCGTCAGCGCTTCCAGCGCCTCGATCAGACCGCGCTCGATATATTTCTTCTTGCGTTCGGCTTCGCCGGCGGCCCAGGCGGAGTCGAAGGCGGCGAGGGCCTTTTTCTCTTCGTCCGCCGGAAGCTTCCTGGCTTTGATCGCGGCGACCTCGGCGGTGTATTTGTCGCGATCGGCCTGCTTCATCACCGACGCGTTGGCGAGCGCCGAGCGGGGCGTCTCCAGCCCGATCTTGTGCATCGCCTCGCGGAACAGTTCGCGGTCTTCGGCCTTGTCGATCGCCTCGGCGGTCGCGCCGATCATGTGGACGCCGAACTTGTCGAGCACGCCCATGCGCTTCAGCGACAAGGCGCAGTTCAGCGCGGTCTGTCCGCCCATGGTCGGGAGCAGGGCGTCGGGCCGCTCCATTTCAATGATGCGGGCGACGATTTCCGGGGTGATCGGCTCGATATAAGTGGCGTCGGCCAGCTCCGGATCGGTCATGATCGTCGCCGGGTTCGAGTTCACCAGGATGATCCGGTATCCCTCTTCCTTGAGCGCCTTGCAGGCTTGGGTACCCGAATAGTCGAACTCGCAGGCCTGTCCGATGACGATTGGGCCCGCGCCAATGATCAGGATCGATTTGATATCGGTTCGTTTCGGCATCGGCTCCGCAGGCACCCGGATGTGGAGGGCTTCACGCACATAAAAAAAGGGCGCGCTTTGCGCGCGTCCTTTGGCCCTCGGGCGAGGCATATGGGCCCCGCGCGGACCGGTGTCTAGACCAGATTCCCCAATGCTGCAATGCGCCGCTGTGGCGGCAGGGCATCCCACAGCGCAGAAGTGCCCAGGTTTCCATCAGGTCGCCGGCGCCCGGGCCCCGGACACCGGCGCCCCGATGGAACTCGACCCACCGTGCGGCCGCGCGTGACCCATCGCAGATCTCTGCGCTCCGCGCATGAATCATAAGCGCTTGTGATGATTGCAGGCTACCAAGACATTGATTCGATCCCCCCGGGAATTTTCGCCCGTCGGACGCTCGAACTTCATTGGTTAGCCGGGGTTTCGCGCTCGCCGGCGGCGGCGTTCGGCAAGCTGGCCTGGGCGCACGACTTCGACACCGACCGCACGCTGACGCCGGTGTTCCAGTCGCTCGGCTCGTCCTTCATCGTCAATGGCGCGCGGCCGGACTCCGATCTGGCGCTGGTGACGGTCGGCGTCGAGGCGCGCATGGCCAACGGCTGGTCGGCCACGGCCAGGCTCGGCGGCGAGTTCGGCGGCGACACGCAGACCTATACCGCGCAGGGCAAGCTGCGCTACGCGTGGTAAGCGCCCGGCGGGCCTGAACGAAACCAAGGCAGACGTCTTGCGTTGACGGCATCATCGGGTCACCGGATGCCGTCGCGTATATCGAGCAAAATCAGCGAGCAGAAATCCTCGGGCCTTCCGGTCTGGCTGGCGGGATTGGCGTTCGCGGCCGCGATCGGCCTTGCCGCGCGTTATGAAAAGCCGCGCGGGCGCGTAGCGGCGTCACGGAATTCAACGGAACAGGACTGCGATCGGCCATTCGGTGCCGGAGCCGACGACGAACCGCATGTGGTCCAGCTGGCACGTGCCGAAGAGGCCGGGCGTGGCCGGCGTGCTTCGTCGCCCGTGGACATTCCGCTCGCGGGGTGGCGTGACATTGCCTGGCGCGTTTATGCCGAGATTCAGAATGACCGGCTGCTCGCTGTCGCCGCCGGCGTCGTGTTCTACGGTTTGCTCGCGCTCTTCCCGGCCATCACCGCGCTGGTGTCGTCCTATGCGCTGTTCGCCGATGCCGCGACCATCGGCAAGCATCTCGCCTTCGCCGCGTCGCTGATGCCGGCCGGCGCCTACGGAATCATCGAGGAGCAGATCACCCGCATCGCGCAGGGCAGCAGCGGCGGGCTCAGTGCCGCCTTCATGTTTGGTCTTCTGCTCGCGATCTGGAGCGCGAATGCCGGAATGAAGGCGATGATCGACGCGCTGAACGTCATTTACGGCGAGACAGAGCAACGCAGCTTCATCCGCCTCAACCTGCTCTCGCTGGCGATGACGCTGGGCGGTCTCGTGTTTCTTCTTGTCGCGATCGGGACCGTGATCGCGTTGCCGCTGGTCTTTGCGTGGCTGGGCATCGAGGGCTGGACCGAGTGGGCGATCGCGATGTTGCGCTGGCCCGCAATCATGATCGTGATCGCGCTGGGGCTGGCTGTGCTTTACCGCTTCGGTCCGAGCCGCCGCGCCGCGCAATGGCGATGGCTCAGCGTCGGCGCGATTGTCGCGACTCTGTTGTGGATCGCCGGCTCCGCGCTGTTCTCGTGGTATCTGTCCAACTTCGCCGATTACAACGCGACTTATGGATCGCTCGGCGCCGGCATCGGCCTGATGATGTGGCTGTGGCTGACGTCGATCGCCATTCTGGTCGGCGCCGAGATCAATGCCGAGATCGAGCACCAGACTGCGCGCGATACGACGACCGGCCGCGCGCGCCCGCTCGGCACACGCGGCGCCGCGATGGCCGACACCGTCGGCGCCGCGCAACACTGACCCGCCAGGTGGTCGCTCGCGCGAGCTAGAGGCCCGCAGCTTGCAACTCGGCCCGCGCCGCGGCGAGGTCCTTCTGGAAGCCCGGCGTCGTCCACAACACCGCGGCCATCGCAACCGCCGCCTGCCGGCCCCCTTCAAGATCGGTCGGGAAATGCACGCCCGCGATTACGCGATTGTCGCCGGTCTCCCGCCCGCGCGCGAAAATCACGGCGCTCTTCGCCGGCAGCACGTCCGCCAGCACGATTGCATAGAGATGCCCGAGCCAGGCATTACCGCTCGGATAGGCGCTGCTTTTCGGCTGCTGGCCGGAAGGCTGCACGTCCTTGCTGACGAGGAACGGCCGCGGACGATTCCAGCGGTCCTTGCCGATCCTCAGGAGCACCAGCGTGTCGTCGTAGATCTGCTGGAACAGCGCCGCGGTCTTCGGCAGCTTCTCCTTGTTGAAGGAGGGCCCGAGCACGTCGGCGAAAGAGAACACCGACAGCTGTTCGGTTTCGTTCGCGCGCTTGATTTCTTCCGGCGTCCGCGCGGCTTGCGCATCGAGCACCGCTTTCAGGTCTCGCTTCTGCGTGTCGGAGTGGGGCGCGGGCGGCGGCGCGATGAACAGCGTGACGTCGACCTGAGCCGGCGTGAGGTAGGCGGCTTCGGCCGCCTTGTCCGCGGTGAGCAGGAGCGCTGCGAGCAGCAAGGTCAGATAAGCGGAACGGATGGCAGTCGGATAGCGACGCATGAATTTTCCCCCGGCAAAGCGATCAGCCTTTTGTGAGGCTGCGGGGAACTATCGCGCGCGATTACGCCAAGGGTCAATGAAACAGGATTTCAATGTTCGGACGGACGCGAAACGCTTGCGATTTCCTGGCCGCGAATGATGGATCGTTTCTCTCTCTTGCGTCGCAACACCGATCGAACGTCGCCGGCACGGAACCGCTTGCCGCTGTCATCGATTGACACGCCATGGCAAAAGAACCCGTCCAACCGCCGCAGCCGCCGATCGAAGAACCCGGCAAACCTTATCCGGTTGAGAAGCCCCCCGAGCCTGAGCCGAACGAAGATCGGCCTCTGGTCGATCCGGTGCCTCCGGACACGGATATCCCGCGCATGGATGATGGCTCGCCGCGCGGCAGCATGAAGCACGATTATCCAAGCCAGCCGCAGGGTGCGCCGGATCAGCAGCCCGGCGCCGTGCGCGGCACTTGAGCATAAGACATCAATCACGCGGTACGTAACACAATACGGAAAGAAGCCGGGGGCGGGTGCTCCAGGCTTCTTTGTGGTTTGCGTGAATGCCGCGGGTCAATAAGCCCACTGCGCTCCGTAATAATCTGAAACCTTCCGACCGCGCGCAGGATCGCTCCAGTCCCACTCGTCGTCATTGGCGTATTTCGGTGCGCCCCTAAGCTGCTGCTCGGTGACGTTGACCTGATAGCCGCCCAAATTCGTATTGTATTTCAACGAGGCCCCACGGCAGCGGATAATGCTCATCGCCGATGCCCATGAAGCCACCGAAACTTAACACGGCATAATCGACCTTGCCGGAGCGTTTCCCGATCATCACGCGTTCAATCGATCCGATCTTGTTGCCGTCGGGGCCGTACACGTTGGTTCCTTCGACCTTGTCACTGCCGATCAGATCGTAAGTCTCTCTCGTCTCACTCATGCCGTCCTCCTTGGGGTGATGCTGCATGAAGCGATGAGAGCGACGGTTCGTTCCCGTGCGTCATTTGACACAAGGGAACGTGCGAGGTGTCGCCACGTTAGGTCGAAGTGGAAACAAGCAGACATCATTCCACAGGGAGACCAGACATGAATCAGAACAATCAGCAAAATCAGCAAGGCGGACAGGGCGGCCAACAGCAGGGAGGTCAGCGCGACCGCGATCGTGACAATCAGCAGCAGCAGCAAAATCCAGGCAGGGGTGGTCAGCAGGGTGATCAGCAACCCGATCAGGACAAGCGGCAGAGCGATCAGAGCCGTTAGCGGCGATTCAGATCATTCGATCAGTGCGACATCGCGTCGTGCAAAAAACAACGGCGGGACCCGATGGTCATCGGATCCCGCCTGGAATTTGGAGGCCCGGCCTGGATTCGAACCAGGCTGAAAGTCGTGCAGGACCTTTGCGTTGCCGCTCCGCCACCGGGCCGACGCCAACGATAGCGGCCGTGCGATTGCTTTCAAGGACAGGATTACAAGAGGCCTAACGAACAAGGTGAATGCGCGCGTTACAGTTAACGCGCGGCTCAAGACTTTGATGCGACAAAGGTCATGCGGGTCTGCAGATGCCCGATATTGCGCGGGGCGCGGCTCGCGCGATACCCCGCCGCGTTAAGCTTTGCGGCTATGTCGTGTTCGCTGTAGCGCGTGAGCCCTGCGTCTTTCCGCAATTTTGCGTAGTCTGAAAACACCGTGCGAAACAGTCCGCCCAGTGCGGCAAAGAAAAAGCCTTCGCGCCAACCGAATTGCACAAGCGCCAGCGCGTCTTTCCATGCGGGCGTATCGGGCTGCACGACGTCGCCGATCACGAGCTTACCGGTGGGCTGCAGCAGCCGGCGAAATTCCGCCAGCAGGCGATCCAGTTCGGCCGGCGACAGATATTGCGAGACCGAATGCATGATGATCACTTCGAACGAGCCATCCGGCAGCGCAGCCACGTCTTCGGGTGAGAGCACCGCGATGTAGCGTTCATGCTGAACGCGCGCCTTGAGGCGCTCTCGCAATTTCGGTGCCGCCTCACACAGCGTCAGGCTTTCGGCCTTGCGCACCAGCCGTTCTGCATAGGCGGCCTCGCCGCAGCCATAGTCGAGAACGCGATCGGTGTGCGCGATGTATTGCGCCATGCCATCGCCGGTGACGATGGCGTGCACTTCCTTGTGCCGCGCATTCACGTAGATCGCGTGATCGGAATCGAAGAAGGTGACCCAGCTGCTCATGCGCGCGTTATAGCGCGACGCTACGGTCTGCGGCTACCGCCATCATCCGCGGTGATCAATTGGGTGCGTCAGGGCCAGAGCTGCATCAACGGGCCGTTCCGGCCGAAGAAGGGATCGCTATCCGGCCGCTTGACGCCCGGGATTTTCACCAATGCGCGCTCATGCTCGGGGCGCAAGCCGACGCAGAGATCGTAGGTCCCCTCGCTCGGGTACGCGCCGACCACGATGAGATCGTCGGAGGCTTCGAGACATTGGTGTCCGGTGCCGGCCGGAAGCACCACCGCATCGCCGGCTTCGACATCGAAGGTCTCGCCATGCTCGCCGCCGAACCGGATGGCGGCGCGTCCGCGTGCGACGACAAGCGCCTCATGAATGCGCGGATGGTAATGCGGGAAGGGATAGATGCCGTCGTGCCAGCAGCGTCCCCAGCCATTCGAGCGCATGATGGTTTCGACGCGCGCTGCCGGATCGCGCCACTCGGAGAGTTCGAAGGCGCGCGGATAGAACACGAACGGCAACGATGGGTTGTTCGGGATCGTGCCGTCGTCCGGGAACATGAAGGGGTAAGCGGGTGTCTTGCGTGCTGCAGTCATTGCCTGCGGCAAACGCGCGATGTCACGCACCCGTTCCGTCGGTGCGAATCCTGCGCAAGAAAAATACGGCGAGCACGGCCGTGAAGCTCGTCGATGTGCTGGAAGGCGCCTACGCATGCCGGCCTGCGGCGCAATCATACCAAAGGTATCGGCGTGCTCGGCAGCTTTGTCGGTACGCCGCGGACACTGAACACCCGGCGATTGCAGCACGTGTAATGCAGTCCGTCAGCGATGACGATGCAGGACCGGCCGCATGAAATTCAGCAGATAGGCGAGCATCGCCCAGGTCGGAGCGAAGAAGCTGATCGCGACCGAGATGAGCGCGCTCGCGATCAGGAGCCACAGCGCCCACGTGCCCTCGCGCAGGCCGTCGGTGTGCCACCCTTCACGATCCGCAATCATGTTGAGGCGGATCGAGACCAGCGCGGCGAGCGCCATGTTCGCGGCATAGATCCAGACCGACGGCGCCAGTTCGGCGTAGCGCCCGATCAGCATGGTCGAGAACGGCAGGCAGGTGATCAGGAACAGGTGCAGCAGCGTCCAGCGCGCAAACTGGCCGGTGACCGTTTCCTGCCCTGCGGCGAGCCGGCTGCTGCTGAACCAGCGCAGGCCGACCACGAAGAAGGTGATGAGGTAAACCAGAAATTTCGACCGGAGCTCGCCGACCGCATGCAGCAATTCGGCGCCGCTTTTGGGATCGAAGGCTTCCGGCAGGCGGATGTCGATGACCAGCAGCGTCATCGCAACGCCGAACATCGCGTCCGACAGCGCGTCGAGCCTTGTTTTGGAGATGGAGTCGTGTCGATGCAGTGGCAACGGCGACTCCGGCATTCGATCAGGCGGCCGCCTTGCGCTTGTGTTCGCGCATCAGTTCGACGAAGCGCTTGAACAGGTAATGCGAGTCGCGCGGGCCGGGCGAGGCTTCCGGGTGATACTGCACGGAGAAGACCGGCTTGTCCTTCAGTGCGATTCCGCAATTGCTGCCGTCGAACAGCGAGACATGGGTCTGCTCGACATTGCCGGGCAGCGACTCCTTGTCGACTGCGAAGCCGTGGTTCATCGAGGTGATCTCGACCTTGCCGGTGGTGAGATCCTTCACCGGATGATTGGCGCCGTGATGGCCCTGATGCATCTTCACGGTGCGGCCGCCGAGCGCGATGCCGAGCATCTGGTGGCCGAGGCAGATCCCGAAGGTCGGCACGCTCTTGTCGATCATCTCGCGGATCACCGGCACGGCGTATTTGCCGGTCTCGGCCGGATCGCCCGGGCCGTTCGACAGGAAGACGCCATCCGGCTTCAGCGCCATGATGTCTTCGGCCGAGGTTGTTGCAGGGACGACAGTGATTCTGCAGCCCTGCGAGGCGAGGAGGCGCAGGATGTTGCGCTTCACGCCGTAATCGATCGCGACCACGTGGAATTCGGGATTCTCGACGCGCGAGTAGCCCGTACCCCATTTCCATTCGCCCTCGTCCCACGTGAAACGCTGGGCGCTTGTCACCATCGGGACGAGATCCATGCCGACGAGGCCCGGCCACTCGCGCGCTTCCTTCTTCAGCGCGTCGAGGTCGAACTTGCCGGACGGCTCGTGCGCGATCACGGCATTCGGCATGCCCTTTTCGCGGATCAGCGCGGTCAGCGCGCGGGTGTCGATGCCGGACAGTCCGACGATGCCGCGGGCGCGCAGCCACTGATCGAGATGTCGGGTGGCGCGGTAATTCGACGGGTCGGTGATGGCCGCCTGCAGGATGACGCCACGGGCACCCGGCGTCGCCGCCATGTTCACCGTCTCGATATCCTCGTCGTTGGTGCCGACATTGCCGATATGCGGGAAGGTGAAGGTGATGATCTGACCGGCATAGGAG
>NZ_DATMRV010000029.1:0-9216 GCF_035565795.1 Pseudorhodoplanes sp. | reverse complement strand
GTCGACCTTCACGAGAATGCCGCGGTCGGCACCCATCGCGAGCGATGTCCGGATGGTCTCGGAGGCCTGGGCCGGTCCGATGGACACGGCCACGATCTCGGTCGCCTTGCCAGCTTCCTTCAGCCGGATCGCCTCTTCCACAGCGATCTCGTCGAACGGGTTCATCGACATTTTGACATTGGCGAGTTCCACACCCGAGCCATCAGCCTTCACCCGCACTTTTACGTTGTAGTCGATAACCCGTTTAACGGGCACAAGAATTTTCATGATCATAGCCTTCGCAGATGCGAAATCGAGCGGCTAACTAAGAGTTGGACGGCATGGGTGTCAACGGCATGGCCGGCAGGCAAAATGCGAAGGTGTTCGCTATCCCGAAGAACCCGGCCACGTCGCCGCCAAGACTTAGCAAATTCAGGGAAAATCGTATCAGCGATTTTGACCCGGTTGCCACAAAACATCCTTTTCGCCGCGGTCATTCACATGGCGCCCGGCGACGAACAGGAAGTCCGAAAGCCGATTCACATACTGAATCGCCTCCGGCGTGACCTCTTCGCCGGGCTGGTCCCGAAGCTCGACCATCAACCGTTCGGCCCGGCGGCACATGGTGCGGGCGAGGTGCATGTAAGCCGCCGCTGGCGTGCCGCCCGGCAGAATGAAGGAGCGAAGCGGCGGCAGACCGTCATTCAGCGCATCGATCTGCTGCTCGATCCACTGCACCTGCTTGCCGGTGACGTTGAGCTTGGCGCCTCCCGGACCCTTGCCCTTGCTGTCATCGAGGATGCACAGGTCCGCCTCGACGTCGAAGATGTCGTTCTGGACATGTGCCAGCATGGCATCGAGCCGGGCATCGCCTGCGGTATGGAGCCGCACGATTCCGATCGCCGCATTGACTTCATCCAGCGTGCCATAGGCGTCGACGCGCAGATCGTACTTCTTGCGCCGTTCGCCTGAGCCAAGTGCGGTCGTGCCGTCGTCGCCGGTACGGGTGTAGATTCGATTGAGGACGACCATCGCTCAGCGTCCCATCATCCAGATCGCCAGCATGATGATGACAAGCGCGATCGCCTGCAACAGCACGCGAAGCCGCATCAGCTTCTGCGACAGATGCGGCGAGCCGCCACGGAGCATGTTTACGAGGCCGAAGACCAGCACCACCGCGACAGCCGCGATGGCGAAGGGGACGAGCGAATAAAACGGATTTGACATCGCGCGCTTGTAGCACCGGGCCGCCAGCGGGGCCACCGGCCCGGTGCATGGCGGGCCTACGCCGCCAGATGCTTCTCGATCTCGTAAACCGGCATCTTCACGTAGTCCTTCTGGATTTCCTCACGGACCGCCTGTTTCAGGGCGTGCGTATAATGCTGACGCATCACACCGAGCGCCCGGGGCGGAGCCACCAGGATGATCGCTTTCATCTGTCCGGAATGCGCGGCAGCATCGAGTTTCGTCATGACCGACCGCAGGAACTCATCTTCCTGTTGCGTATGGAAATCGGTTTGCTCAACCGCCGAGCGGCCATTGCCAACCGACGAATGCGAGCGTCCCGGCTTGTCGCTGCCCAGCTCGCTGGTCGGCGGAACCGTCTGCTCCATCACCTCGCGGGTCTGAAGATTGGGAAATTTGGAATCGCCGGCATTCTGTAGAAACAGGGCCTTGCTGCCGTCGCAGACAATGACCCATTCGTTCTGATCGATCCTGACAGTTTTGGAAGACATTCGCGCTCTCCTTGCGGATGGCTACGCCACCACGGCTCCGATGGCGCAACCTTGCGTCAAGTCAACGCAAGGAGGCATTTTCGGTTGCCGCGCTCTTGGTCGCACCGACAAGGAAACGTCGCACGGATCGGGAATCCGGCGCGGTCACATCGTCGCGACTGCAACCACGGCGGCTAGTTGCTGCCGTCCAGAAGCCGCCGCGCAATCACCTGCGCCTGGATTTCCGCGGCCCCCTCGAAAATGTTGAGGATGCGCGCATCGCACAGGATGCGGGACGCCGGGAATTCCAGCGCGAAGCCGTTGCCGCCGTGGATCTGGACCGCATTGTCGGCCGCCGCCCAGGCGACGCGCGCGGCCAGCAGCTTGGCCATGCCGGCTTCGAGATCGCAGCGCCGGCCAGAATCCTTCTGTCGTGCCGCGAAATAGGTGAGCTGACGCGCGATCAGGATCTCAACCGCCATCATCGCGAGCTTGTCGGCGACGCGCGGGAATTCGACGATCGGACGTGCGAATTGCGATCGCTGCTGGGCATAGGCGAGGCCCTGATCCATCGCGGCCTGTGCGACGCCGATTGCGCGCGCTGCAGTCTGGATGCGCGCAGCTTCGAAGGTCTGCATCAGTTGCTTGAAGCCGGCGCCCTCGACGCCGCCAAGGAGGTTTTCGGTTTTCACCTCGAAGCCGTCGAAGGCGATTTCGTATTCCTTCATGCCGCGATAACCGAGCACTTCGATCTCGGTGCCCGACATGCCGGGTGCCGGGAACGGGTTATTGTCGTCGCCGCGCGGCTTTTCCGCCAGCAGCATCGAGAGGCCGCGATATCCGGTCTGCTTCGGATCGGTGCGCACCAGAAGCGTCATCAGGTCGGCGCGGACCGGATGCGTGATCCAGGTCTTGTTGCCGTAGATCTTGTAGACATCGCCCTCGCGCACCGCGCGGGTCTTGAGCGAAGCGAGGTCCGAGCCCGTATTCGGCTCGGTAAAGACAGCGGTCGGCAGGATTTCGCCAGAGGCGAGAAGCGGCAGCCACTTGCGCTTCTGCTCCTCGGTGCCGCTGCCGAGAATAAGCTCCTCCGCGATTTCGGAGCGCGTGCCGAGAGAGCCGACGCCGATATAGCCGCGCGACAATTCCTCCGACACGACGCACATGGATTCCTTGCCGAGCCCCATGCCACCGTATTCTTCCGGCAAGGTGAGCCCGAAAACGCCAAGCTCCGACATCTGACCGATTACATCGAGCGGGATGTATTGGTTCTTCAGATGCCAAGTCTGGGCATAGGGCACGACTTCGCTTGCGGAGAACTTCCGCATCTCTTCGCGAATGGCCTCCAGCGTTTCGTCGAGACCCGCATTGCCGTAGGTCGGCTCGGTATGGTGGTTGATAAGCTCGGCCAGGCGTGCACGGCGGGCCGGCGTGTTGCCGGTATCGATCAGATGGTCGATCGCCGGGGTCATCCGTGCCGCAATGTCCGCGCGCGACAGCCCCAGATCGGAGAGCCGCACGATCTCGCCCTGGCTCATGGGGATGCCACCCAGGATCTGGGCCAGATATTCGCCGATGCCGATGCGGACCTGTAACTCCTCGATCTCGCCGAACTTGCCCTCGGCCCGCATGCGTTCGGCATAGGCGACAAGCTGGCGCAGAGCTTCGACATAGGTCGCGAGCCAGGCCAATCCGTGGGTCGCACGCTGCTCCCGGTCGAACACGCGGCCCATCGTGTCGCCACCCTCGATTGCAACACGTTTGCGGACCGCGATGGCGGCATCCTGCAGGAGCGCCTCGACCGCCCCGACCGCATCCTGGGCACGGGGGATGAAAGCGTCGGACAGATCAGACCGTTGCTGCGCGGCTGGCATCGGTAAAGGCCCCGTTAAGAAATGATGTTCCGCCCAGAGTAATGGTGCAACGCACAAAAGCAACTGCGAGCTGCTCTATCTATGGTTGCTGGTTATTTAACCTTTTCGCGCTTCGCTACGACTGCCCAATACGCAGGCAAAGCCCATGACATCCGCGTTCAGCGCCAACCGCCCGAGTCGCTTTCGCCTGTTTCGCCTCGTGCGAGCGCTGTCGGTTCGCACGCGCATCCTGCTGATCGCGCTGCTTCCGGTCGCCGGCTTTGTCGCCAACGGGATCTCCTTCATGTCCGGCGAGCAGGAGGTCGCGGACGCGTTCGACCGCTACCGTCGCGCCCAGGAGACCACAACAGCGAGCCAGAGCCTGAAAGAAGCGATCAGCAAGATGCGGATCGCCGCGCGCGATTTCGCCACCGACCCTGACGATGTTACCATCGAGGCTTTCGAGACCGCGAAGGCCCAGGCGGTCGAAAAGCTGGCCACCATCGAGGCGGCGCTCGACGACAACGGGCGACTGCGAATTGCATGGATTCCGGGACGGCTGAAGGAAATCGGAAACCGCTTCGCGGAAGTCGTCGTCGATCAGCGCAAGCTCGGCCTTTCCGAAAGCGAAGGCTTGCGGCGTCAATTGCACGACACCGGTCTTGCAGTCGAGCGCGTCATCAATCAGGGCGTTGAGGGCCTCAGCGACGCCGACTCCAGAAAGCTGTTCGTCTCGCTTCTGATGATGCGGCGCTTTGAAGCCGAACAACGCATCAAATCGACCAACACGTCGTACACGCTGTTCGTCTCGGAACATGACAACTTCACAAATACGATGAAAGGCGTTGCCGCTCCGCCCGAGCAGGGCGCAGATATCGAACGACTCGTGAAGGCCTACGCCGACACCTTCTCCGCCTGGTCCGCAATCGCCGACAAGGTGCGTCCCAATCTGAAGGTTATCGATCTCGACACGCAGCAACTCGCTCCCGCCGCAGACGCCATCATTGCGACCGCAAGCGAAGGCGCCAGCCGCGCCGCCGCGGAATTATCCGCTTCGCAGAACCGAACCTGGACGATCATACTCTCGGTCGGCGTTGCCGCGGTCTGTCTTGGCCTCGCGCTCAGTCTGCTGATCGGCTGGAGCATCGCACGGCCGCTGCAAAATCTCGCCCACGCCATGACCCAGCTCGCCCGGGGAGACACCTCGGCGGTCATCTCCGGCACGCGCGAGCGCGATGAAATCGGAGACATGGCACGCACCGTCATCGTCTTCCGCGACACCATGCTGGAGCGCGAACGCCTCGCACAATCCCAGAATGAAACCGCGCAAGCGCGCGAAATGCGCAATCAGTCGATTGCCGCAACCATCGCGCAATTCGAACGCTCGGTGGACAATATGCTCGGTCGCGTCCGCGACGCAGCTCAACGTCTTGAATCGGCATCGACCCGCCTCAATGCATCGGCCGACGACATGTCCTCCGAGGCCCGCGCCGCGGAGACCCGCGTTCTCGACGCCTCAAGCAATGTCACGACCGCCGCCGGCTCGATCGAAGAACTCGCGGCTTCGATCGGCGAAATCGCAAACCAGGCACAGAAGTCCACTCTGGTCGCCGAGCGCGCGGTTTCCGAATCGCGCCGGACGAGCGCGACGATGGCCGAGCTTGGCAACGCCGCGTCGCGCATCGGCGAAGTGGTCAACCTGATCCAGTCTATCGCCGGACAAACCAATCTGCTGGCGCTCAATGCGACGATCGAGGCTGCACGCGCAGGTGATGCCGGCCGCGGCTTTGCAGTTGTCGCATCGGAGGTAAAGTCGCTCGCCGGCCAGACGGCGCGGGCGACCGAAGAGATTGCCGGGCAGATCGGCTCCATCCAGACGGCGGCCGCCGACGCCGCGCAGGCCATCGCCCAGGTCAACAGCATCATCGAGGATATGTCTGCGATTGCGGCCAATGTCGCCGCCACCGTCGAGCAGCAGAATTCCGCCGTTGCAGTCATCGCCGAAGGCGTCAGCAGCGCGTCTGGCGCAGCGCAGACCGGCGCCGACGCAATGAGCCGCGTATCCTCGGCCACGATGGAGGCACGAGCCACGGCGGCCGATGTCAAAGCGCTTGCCGACGCTCTCGCGGTCGAGGCCGAAGGCCTCGATTCGCAGGTGCGTCAGTTCCTGATCAAGGTGCAGGCCGCATAGAGCCTTGACGGGGCCAACCGGCTCTTGAGCCGGCCGCAAGCTTTGCCTATCTCGCTTGGACGAGTCGCACCGGGACCCCGCGTTGAAATTCCTCAAGACAACATATCGCGTCACGATGGACGCCTTCTGGCAGTTCAATGCCGATGACGGCTGGGCGATTGCCAGTCATATCGCGCTGTCGAGCCTCATGGCCCTGTTCCCCTTTTTCCTGGTGCTGACCGCCCTCGCCGGCGTGTTCGGCTCGCAATATCTCGCCGACGAGGCGGCCAATCTCGTGCTCGAGGCCTGGCCGGAGGAGGTAGCCGGTCCGATCTCGCGCGAAATTCATAACGTGCTGGTCGGCGCGCACGGACAGGTGCTGACGGTCAGCGCCTTGCTCGCGCTATACTTTGCGTCGAGTGGCATCGAGAGCCTGCGCATCGGCCTGAACCGCGCCTATACCGCGGTGGAGACGCGCTCGATATGGCTGCTGCGGCTGGAATCGATCGGATACGTCGTCCTGTCGGCGATCGGGCTCCTCTCGATTTCGTTTCTGGTTCTGCTTGCGCCGTTGATCTGGACCACGCTGATCCGGCGCTTCCCGGCGCTCGTCCCGTTCGGCGAAGTGATCACCTTTGTACGCCTCGTGACCGCGAGCATCTTGCTGATCGTGCCGCTGTTCGTCGTGCACAAATGGCTGCCGGCCGGCAAACGTAAGTTGATGGACATCCTCCCCGGAATTCTTGTCACGCTTGGACTTTGGCTGATCACGGGTATCGCGTTCGGCCGCTACCTCGCCGATTTCGCGTTCACCTACTCGGTCTATTATGCCGGTCTCGCTTCGCCGATGATCGCGCTCGTGTTCCTTTACTGGACCGCCTCGATCTTCATCTATGGCGGCGAACTGAACGCAACGATCTCCAAGATACGAGCCGCGCGGCGCGAGGCCGCCGCGCCAGCGGCCGACTAAATTATCCGGCAACGGTTTTCTAGCCCGCCGCCGCCTCGATCGTATCCTCGAGATTGCGCAAACCGACGCGCGGCGCGCTGACCAGCACCGCCATGTTTCCGGGCTTGTGCTGGTTCTTCCACATCAGTTGATGCGCCGCCGGGATCTTGTCCCAGGGAAACACCTCACCCATGCAGGGATCGATCCGCCGATCGAGCACGAACTGGTTGGCTGCACTCGCCTGTTTCAGATGCGCGAAGTGCGAGCCCTGAATGCGCTTCTGACGCATCCACACATAGCGCGCATCGAACGTGATGTTGAAACCGCTGGTACCTGCGCAGAACACAACCATGCCGCCGCGCTTCACCACGAGACACGAGACCGGGAACGTCGCTTCGCCCGGATGCTCGAACACGATATCGACGTCGCGCTTGCCGGTAATGTCCCAGATCGCCTTGCCGAACTTGCGCGCTTCCTTCACCCACTCATTGTATTCGGGCGTATTGACCTTGGGCATCTGACCCCAGCAATTGAAGTCCTTGCGGTTGATCACGCCCTTGGCGCCGAGGCCGAGCACGTAATCGCGCTTGGTCTCGTCCGAGATCACGCCGATCGCGTTCGCGCCCGAAGCGGCACAAAGCTGCACGCCGAACACGCCAAGGCCGCCCGAGCCGCCCCATACGAGAACGTTGTCGCCCGGCTTCAACGTATGCGGGGGATGTCCGAACAGCATGCGATACGCGGTTGCCAGCGTGAGCGTGTAACAGGCCGCCTCTTCCCAGGTCAGATGCGAGGGCTTCGGCATGAGCTGCCGCGACTGCACGCGACAGAATTGCGCGAAGGATCCGTCCGGCGTCTCGTAACCCCAGATGCGTTGCGAAGGCGACAGCAGCGGATCGCCGCCATTGCACTCCTCGTCGTCGCCGTCGTCCTGATTACAATGGACGATGACTTCGTCGCCGACTTTCCAGCGCTTCACCTTGGAGCCGATCGCCCAGATCACGCCGGACGCGTCCGACCCGGCGATGTGATACGGGTGCTTGTGCACGTTGAAGGGCGAAATCGGCTGACCGAGTCCTGCCCAGACGCCGTTGTAGTTCACGCCCGCCGCCATCACGAGCACCAGCACATCGTTTTCGCCGATCGGCCAGGTCGGCAGAACCTCGATCTGCATCGACTCCAGCGGCGGACCATGCCGCTCCTGCCGGATGGCCCAGGCGGTCATCCTTTCAGGGACGTGGCCCAGCGGCGGGATCTCGCCGACGGCATACAGGTCCTTCACCATTTGAAGCTTCGGCGCGGCAATCATGACTTGGGCTCCGGCGGGCAGGTCCGAATTGTGACGCAGACCATATTGCGCCGCAACAGAGCAGAAGGCACCCGAAAAGTTGGGACGGAACTCTGACAGGCTGCGGCAATCGCCATCGGGCGGGGAATTGCCGCGACTCAGCGCCGTCGAACTGGTCAGCCTCCTTCAATTCGCCGCCTGTGACCGGCCCCGAACCGGATCGCCTTCCTCAGTACAGGCTGCAGTCGATGTGCTTGTGGATAACGGGACACCGGTCGCCATCTGACCGGAGCACCTTCCCGTGCTGCACGCGGCGCCAACGTCGTTGTCCGGCTGTAAAAACAACCGTTGCACCGGGTCGGTAACGCGATATGCTGCATCGCAATATCTTTCTGCAGGCTGGTTAGGTTGCGGCGCATTAAGTCCGTCCTTCGCTGACTTCCGGTCCCGGTCGCAGTAGAATGCCCTCGCTGCAGCGCAACAAAGCCGCGGGGGCGGGGCTTGGCAGCGGTCCCCGCGCGTGTCGGGGAGACGAAGATGGGTATCGAAAGCTTTATCGTTTGGCTGATCGTCGGTGGCGTGGCTGGCTGGCTCGCCGGCCTGATCGTGAAGGGCTACGGCTTCGGCATCATCGGCAACATCATTGTCGGCATTGTCGGTGCGCTCATCGCCGGGTGGCTGTTGCCGCGGCTCGGTATCGTAATCGGCGGCGGCATCATTGCATCCATCATCAATGCCGTGATCGGCGCGGTGATCCTTTTGGTCATCATCGGCTTCTTCAAACGATAGGACGAAGGCGGCGCGGAGATTGAATGGCAGAGAGCGCGGACAACAAACCGAAACGGGACAGGCCCTGGATTTTCCGGACCTATGCCGGGCATTCGACCGCAGAAAAGTCGAACGCGCTCTACCGGCAGAATCTCTCGAAGGGACAGACGGGCCTGTCCATCGCCTTCGATCTGCCGACGCAGACCGGCTACGACTCCGATCATGTTCTCGCTGCCGGCGAGGTCGGCAAGGTCGGAGTGCCCGTTTCTCATCTCGGCGACATGCGGACACTGCTGAACGGCATTCCGCTCGCCGAGATGAATACGTCGATGACGATCAATGCGCCGGCCGCGTGGCTGCTGTCGCTGTACATCGCCGTCGCCGACGAGACCGGCGCGCCGCGTGAGAAACTCACCGGCACCACGCAGAACGACATCATCAAGGAATATCTGTCGCGCGGCACCTATGTGTTCCCGCCCGGCCCGTCCATGCGT
>NZ_DATMRV010000028.1:0-2860 GCF_035565795.1 Pseudorhodoplanes sp. | reverse complement strand
CCCTCCTCCAGCGGATCGATGAAGCGATCGTTCATGATCGCCTCGATCCGCAAGTCCGGATAGGCCACCATGAAATCCGCGATCGCCGGCGCGAGATAAAGCGTGCCGAACGACATCGGGGCGTTGACCCGGAGAAGCCCTTTCGGTTCGTCGTGCAGGCGTGACACCGCGGCTTCGGTTTCGTCGACATCGGCGAGAATGCCGGCGACGCGCTCGTGATAGGCGCGCCCCGCCTCGGTCGGCGTGACACGGCGCGTCGTGCGGTCAAGCAGCCGCGCGCCGAGATGCCGCTCCAGTTCGGTCACGGCCTTTGAGACAGCCGACCGCGTCAGGCCAAGTTGCCGTGCAGCCTCGGCGTAGCTTCCGCTGTCCACCACGCGCGCATAAGCGCGCATCGCGTCGAGCCTGTCCATATTGCATCCATTCTGGAACCAATGTGTTCAATATACACCAGATTGATGAATTACGAGCAGCAAAATACGATCCCAGCATCAGATCGCGGCCACGGACGGCAAAGCGACATCAGCGCAGCGGAGAGACCCCAATGACCAAATCGGCCACCAATTTCCTCGAGCTCCTCACCCCGGAAAACAGCCAGCTCCTGTTTATCGACCAGCAGCCGCAGATGGCGTTCGGCGTGCAGTCGATCGACCGCCAGACGCTGAAGAACAACGTGGTGGCTCTCGCCAAGGCCGCGAAGGTGTTCAACATCCCGACCACGATCACCACGGTCGAGACCGAAAGCTTCTCGGGTCACACCTATCCGGAGCTGCTCGCCGTGTATCCTGGCCACAAGATTCTGGAGCGCACGTCGATGAATTCCTGGGACGACCAGAATGTGCGCGACGCGCTGGCAGCGACCGGCCGCAAGAAGATCGTGGTGTCGGGCCTGTGGACCGAAGTCTGCAACCTGATGTTCGCGCTCTCGGCCATGAATGAAGGCGATTACGAGATCTACATGGTCGCCGACGCGTCGGGCGGCACCTCGGTCGATGCGCACAAATATGCGATGGACCGCATGGTGCAGGCCGGCGTCGTTCCCGTGACCTGGCAGCAGGTGCTGCTCGAATGGCAGCGCGACTGGGCGCGCAAGAAGACCTACGACGCGACCATCGCGCTGGTTCAGGAGCATTCGGGCGCCTACGGCATGGGCGTCGATTATGCCTACACGCTGGTCCACAAGGCGCCGGAGCGCGTGAAGCACGGCGAGCGCGTGGGGCCGAATCCGGCGAAGTAACCGAACGAACGCAAAGGCCGCAGGAACCGCCGATCCTGCGGCTATCGCCGCGGACTGCCGAAATGTGGCGTCATCCTGAACGTCCTCACCGGCTGATTTTTTTTGCGGCGGATGTCACACGGGGCATTCTCCGCTCGTCATGGGTTCGGAAACCAACCGAGAAGGAGCCTTGCTCATGACCGCCAAACTCGATCCCTTCGCCGCCGCCCCTGACCTCGTCAAGAAGTGGCTCGGCCTGTCGCTTGCCGTCGCATCGAGCCTCGAACAGAGCCTCGTTCATCTCGTCGAGATCCGCGCCTCGCAGATCAACGGCTGTGCGAACTGCATCAACATGCATGCCGCCGATGCCCGCGCCAAGGGTGAAACCGAGCAGCGCATCTATCTGTTGTCGGCGTGGCGGGAGGCGCCCTGCTATACCGACCGCGAGCGTGCCGCGCTCGGCTGGACCGAGGCCCTCACGCGCCTGTCCGAGGGTCATACGCACGAAGCCGCCTGCGAAGAGCTGAAGAAGCATTTCAGCGAGGAGGAACAGGTGAAGCTCACGCTGATGATCAACATCATCAATGGCTGGAACCGGCTTGCTGTGGGCTTTGGCATGTTCGTCGATCCGCAAGCGGTGAAGGCGACGCAGGCGAAGGCCGCCGCATGACGGCCACCCGGCCCGACCACGAGGGCGCAGCGGCGAGCTTCGAGCCGCTGCGTCCGAAGCTGTTGCGCGTCGCCTATCGCATGCTCGGCTCGGTCGCGGACGCCGAAGACGCGGTGCAGGAGGCATTCATCCGCTGGATGCGAACCGACCGCGACGGCGTCCGCGAGCCCGAAGCGTTCCTGCGGCGCTCCGTCACGCGGCTTTGCCTCGATCAACTGAAATCGGCGCGGCGCAAGCGCGAAACCTATATCGGACCCTGGCTGCCCGATCCCGTGGTGGAGGAGGCTGAGGAGGACGACGTGACATTGCCGCTGATGCTGGCGCTGGAACGCCTCTCTCCGCTCGAACGCGCGGCCTTCCTGCTGCACGACGTGTTCGGACTTTCGTTCGAGGAAGTTTCCGAGACGATCCAGCGGGACGCAGCGACCTGCCGTCAGCTCGCTGCGCGGGCCAGAGCGCATGTGCGCGAAGCGCGGCCGCGCTACAAGGTGGAGAAAGACCGCGGCCTCGAACTCGCGGAGGCATTCTTTGCGGCTTCGCGCAGCGGGGACATGAAAGCACTCAGCACGATGCTTGCGGCCGATGTCAGCGTTCATGCGGACGGCGGCGGCAAGCGGCCGGCGTTCACGCAACCGGTGCAAGGCTACGACGCGGTGATGAAGCTATGGGAAAAGCTCGCGGTCGTGCTGAAGCACCATCCCTCGAAGCTCATTCGGGTGGCGGTCATCAATGGCCTTCCCGGCTTCGTCACGCTGGAAGCCGACGGCGAGCTTCAGACCACGGCCCTCGACATCGAGGACGGAAAAATTGTCGCGGTCTATGTGGTGCGAAACCCCGACAAGCTGAAGCACCTGCACTAGCGGCGTCTGCGATCGGACGTGTGCTCTGCGCCAACAGAAAAGGGGTGGCCCAGCGGCCACCCCTTCTGATTCACGTGCGCTCTGGAGCCGCTTGATTTTCGCTCTCAGAACAAT
>NZ_DATMRV010000027.1:0-9979 GCF_035565795.1 Pseudorhodoplanes sp. | reverse complement strand
CGCGACCGCGCTGATCGATACCGGCTCGCGCATGGACGAAGTGATCTTCGAAGAGTTCAAGGGCACCGGTAACTCCGAGCTCATCCTTGATCGCAAGGTCGCTGACAAGCGCACCTTCCCGGCGATGGACATCACGCGGTCAGGCACCCGTAAGGAAGAGTTGCTGGTCGATCCGCAGACCCTCAAGAAGATGTATGTGCTCCGCCGCATCCTCAACCCGATGGGCACGATGGACGCGATGGACTTCCTGCTCGACAAGCTCCGCAATACCAAGAGCAATGCGGAATTTTTCGAGAGCATGAATACCTGACGCCAAGCATCGTCGCATTCATCAAGGCCGGGCCCGCTGCCCGGCCTTTTTTGTTGAGCTTTCTGCAGTCGATCGGCTGTCCCATCGCCCGCGCCGACGCGCTCACCGACTCGTGTCACGCGTCGGCGTCAAAATCCCTATTCTGTGGTAAAATGTCATGGTCAGTCTGGGAGGGCCTGATGAGGGGTCGCAAACTTGTTGCGGGATTGGCGCTGCTTGTGCTGGCGCCCTGGAGCGCCGCTGCGCAGACCGGCGATCGCGATCTTTGCAAGGGAGAGACCGGTACTGTCGAAAGCCGGATCGCGGCCTGCACGCGCCTGATCTCCGGCGGCAAGCTGAAAGGCGGCGATCTCGCCGACATCTACGGCTATCGCGCGTTTGAATACCGCAACAATCTGAAGGACTATGACCGGGCCATCGCGGACTACACGCAGGTCATCCGGCTGTTGCCAAAATCGGCAAGCACGTATGTCAGACGCGGCAACGTCTATCTGGACAAGGATGACTACGAACGCGCGCTGAGTGACTTTACAGCGGCGATACGCCTCGATCCGAAAGATGCCGACGCCTATGCAGGGCGCGGCGACGTCTATTACAACACGAAGGATTACGACCGGGCGGTTTCCGATTACAGCGCGGCCATTCGAATCGACGCGACGAGAGCCGTGCTTTTCCAGAACCGCGCAAATTCCTACTTCGACATCCGGGATTATGATCGCGCACTGGCCGACTACAGCGAGGCCATCCGGCTCGAACCGAAAGAAGCATCTCGCTACGCGCATCGAGCCACGGCCTATGTCGCGAAGAAGGACTTTGATCGCGCGATGAAGGACGCCAACGAGGCGATTCGCCTTGATCCGAAACTGGCCGACGGTCATTTCAGGCGCGGTGTCATTTTTGAAGCGCAGAAGCAGTTCAGCGGAGCGATCGCAGCCTATACCGCGGCGTTGGCCATTGAACCCGACAACACCCATTACATTCGTAGCCGTGCCGAAGCCTATTTCGGCAACGAAGAGCGAGGCCGCGCCTTTGCCGATTTCAATGAAGCGATCCGTCTCGATCCAAAATCGGCGTCGAATTTCAGTGCGCGCGGAAACGCATATCAGGAGCTGAAGGATTTCGATCGAGCGCTGACGGACTTCGCTGAGGCCATCAAGCTTGAGCCGAATAACGCCGAACATGTCGTGCGGCGCGGAAGCGTCGCATACGATCGCAAGGATTATGACAAGGCGCTTGCGGACTTCGATGAAGCTCTGAAGATCGATCCCAGAAACGGATTGGCGCTCAATTACCGCGGGATGACGTTCTACTCCCGAAAGGAATATGATCGCGCGCTGGCCGAGTACAGTGAGGGGATCCGGGTCGATGGCAGCAGTGCGTGGTATTACAACAATCGCGGCGAGGTGCTGAATGCCAAGCGCGAATTTGATCGCGCGCTCGTTGATTTGAACCAGGCGATCAAACTCGATCCCACGATGGGACAGGCCTACTCTCACCGGGGAATTTCCTATCTAGGCAAGGGCGACGTGCGCCGTGCACTTGCCGATCTGAACGAAGGCATTCGTTTGTCGCCGAAGGATCCTTACACCTATGCCAAGCGCGGCGATTTCTATCATGCACAGGGCGATAACAAGCGGGCGCTGGCAGATTACGATGCGGCTTTGCGAATCGACGCAACCCTTAACGAGGCGCTGGAAGGCCGCGAAATAGCGCTCGGTTCGACCGATCGCGCGAGGTCCGGTGCTGTCGCAGCCGCCACACCTGCGGCCCCGGAGGCGGCAAAGCCGCTTCAGGCGCTCGGCTCCGACACGCGGCCAGCCGGAAGGCGCGTGGCGCTCGTGATGGGAAATTCCGACTATCGGTATGTTCCGAAGCTCGACAACACCGTCAAGGATGCGCGGACCATGCGCGATATATTGACGAAACTCGGCTTCGAGGTGGTTTACGGCGAGAACCTCGACAAGCGCGCGATGGGGCGTCAGATCGGCGAGTTTGGCGCTATCGTGCGCGAAGCGGACGCCGCGATTGTTTATTTCGCCGGCCATGGTTCGACATTCGGCGATGTACCTTATGTCGTGCCGGTCGATTCAAAATACGAAAAGCTGTCGGATATCCCTGCGGAGCTGATCCAGATCGAAACGCTTGTCGGCGAACTGCGGCGCGCGAAGGGCGTACGCCTCGTGATCCTCGATGCATGCCGCGACAACGAACGCGAGGTCGAGTTGCGCCGGCGGGAGGCTGCGGCCCGTGGCGCAGCGACGCGCGGCGGCGGAGTCAGCCGAGGGTTGGCGCGGCTGCAGAATCCCGACGGACTGATCGTGGTCTATTCGACCCAGCACATGACGACCGCGGCGGATGGTGCGCCGGGCGGCAACAGCCCGTTCACCGGTGCGCTTGCCAAGCATCTCGTGACGCCGGGAATCGATATCAAGGATGCGTTATTCCGGACAGCGAGCGACGTCGTGAAGGAGTCCGGCGGGGCGCAGCGGCCCGAGATTGCGATCTCGCTGTTCGAACCATTCGTGCTCGCGCAGTAGCACGACTCTTCCCTAGGCACGGTAGGTTCATCGCCACGTAGGCGCGCCATCGCCGCTTAAAATATGAGCGGCGGTGACTCAAATTCGTGCGTCACCACAGCGCCATTACTAACGCTTTCGCAACGCGATGCGTGTGATCTCGTATTGCTGCGACGAATGTCGGGCAGCTTTCTGGAATTGCCCATGATTCACAGGACCGAGACGCAGAAGACCGACACGCCGAAAGTCCGGATGCCGGCACTCTGGCTTGCGGCGCCGGTTCTCGCGGTGACGCTGGGCGTGCTTGCGTTGCAGGTCACGTTCGGTCTCTGGGCTGCCATGGGCGCCGCGGTGCTGGGTTCGTTCGCTATCGGGTGGTTCGCGGAGCATCGGATCTCGGGACTTCTGAGCGGGCTCGTGCGCATTGCGCGCGGCGATCGCTTTGCAGTCCTGCCGGATGCCGTGGGCGACGGCAGCGTACAGCGCTTTGGCGAAGCTGCGGACGCAATGCGCGCAGCGCTCAGCGATGCCCACAACGTCGCGATCGACCGTGACCGCCGCATCACCGAGTCGCGGCTGCGTCACTCCGGGCGATTGTTCATCACGCGGCGCTTCCAGTCGGCGATCGGCGATGTGACGGAGGCTTTCACCGGCGCCGGCGATCGCATCCGCGTCACGGCGGCCGATCTCGCGGTCCGCAATCGCGATATGTCGGATCGCGTGGCGAATGCCGCACAATCGGCGGAAGCCGCCGCCATGGATGCGTCCAAGGTCGCGGATGCCGCGCGCGAGGTGCGGGAGATCGTGCTGCGATCCGGCGCCCATGTCGAGGCTGCGCGCCAGGCCACCGAACGGACGGCCGACGAACTCCGCCGCGCCGACGAAACGGTCCGCAGCCTGTTCGATGCCGCACAGCGCATTGACGTTGTCATCAAGCTGATCCAGACCATTGCCGGGCAGACTTCGTTGCTGGCGCTGAACGCCACCATCGAGGCGGCGCGCGCCGGCGAAAGCGGCCGCGGCTTCGCTGTGGTCGCGAGCGAGGTGAAGGAGCTGGCCAACCAGACCGCGCGCGCGACCAAGGAGATCCGCGAGCAGGTGGTCGGGATCCAGACCGCAGTCAAGCAAACGGCGACGGCGATCGGCGCGGTGACGACCAGCGTTGAGGCGACCGGCGCGGTCAATCGCGACCTCAATGCCATCCTGGAGCAGCAACTCATCGGCCTCGATCACATCGGCGACGAGGCCCATCGCGTTGCGGTCACGGTATCGCAGGCGCTGCCCGATATTCAGTCCGCCATCGCCGAGGTCGCGCAGGCCGGCGAGACCGTGCTCGGCACAGCGGACGATCTCGCGGCGCGTTCGCAGGCGCTGGTGGAATCGATCGGCGGCTATTTCAAGGAACTGGATCACGGCGCGATCCGCGTCGGCATCCTGCATTCGCTGTCCGGTACGCTGACAGCAGCGGAACGTCCGTTGCAGCAACTGCTGGTGATGCTGATCGAGCAACTGAATGAGGGCGGCGGATTGCTGCATCGTCCGGTCGAGGCGGTGATCGCCGATCCCGCCTCCGAATCGCAGCTCTACGCGCGGCATGCCGAAACCATGCTGACGCAGGAGAGCGTCGCGGTGATGTTCGGATGCTGGAGTTCGGCATCGCGTCAGGCCGTATTGCCGGTGCTCCAGCGATATGACGGCCTTCTGTTCTATCCGAGCCAGTATGAAGGCGAGGAGCAGTCCCCGCACATCTTCTACACCGGCGCGACACCGCGCCAGCACGCCTTGCCGGCGGTGGATTACATGCTCGACATGGGCTGCCGGCATTTCATTCTCGCCGGCACCGATTACGTCTATCCTCGCACGACAAATGCGATCGTGAAGGCGTATCTCGCGTCGCGCGGCGTTGCGGCCTCCGCAATCATGGAGACTTACGCGCCATCCGGCGAACGCATGTGGCGTGACACCGTCGAGCGCATGGCGAAGTTCGGATCGCGCGGCCATGCCGCGATCGTGTCGACGATCTCCGGTGATTCCAACGTGCATTTCTTCCGCGAATATGCGCGGCAGGGTCTTTCGCCCGCGCTGCTGCCGGTGATGACACTATCAATCGGCGAACGCGAAGCCTCGCTCGCGGAAGTGCCGATGGACGGCCATTTCGCAAGCTGGAGCTATTTCGGCGCGATCGATCATCCCGAGAACCGCGCTTTCGTCGATCAGTGGCGCGCCTTCAGGGGCGATGACACTGAGCTTCCGAACGATGCGATGGAAGCGACCCTGATCGGTTTTCGCATGTGGGTCGCGGCGGTCCGGCAGGCCGGCACCACCGAGCCTGAGGCCGTTCGCGCTGCGATGGCCGGCATGAGCTTCGCCGCGCCAAGCGGCTTCACCGTGCGCATGGATCGCGACACGCAACATCTGCACAAGCCGGCCTTTGTTGGCCGCTTCAATGGCGCCGGCGCCATCGTGCCGGTCTGGTCGAGCAGCGGCCTTGTCCCGCCGGAGCCGTGGAGCCCATGGCTAAGGCGTTCGGGCGCGTTGTGGTCCGGGGACGCTCAGGCCGCCGGCGCCATGCGCGCGGCGTCGTAGCGCTGCAGGATGTCGTCCGGGCTGGTCACCGGCAGCGAGCAGGTTTCACCGATACAGATGAATGCCGCCGGGCCGCTTGCGGCCCTGATTTTCTCCTGCGCCGGATGCGACGCGGGCAGCGCTGAGGCGGACGGGGCGCGCACCACGGCGCGATTGACATAGGGCAGCGCGAGGGCGGCGTTGACCAGCGCGTCCGCGGCCTCGCCCTCCCCGGTGACGACGATCTCGGCGAGGTTCAGCCGCATGTCGATCGCATTGAGCATCGCGACATGCATGAAGAGATTCTGGCCGCCGATGGCGAGAATGCCCTCGATCAGCCGGTCGGCCTTGTCACGGAAGCTGTAGTCCCCGGTGAAGGCGGCGAGCCGGATCAGGTTCTGCGCGATCACGCCGTTCGGGTTGGGTGTGGCGTCGTCGCTGGTCGAGGCCGGCCGCACCACCAGGCCCTCGGCATCGTCCGCGGTCAGGAAATAGGTTCCGGTTTGCGGGTTGGCGTAGTGGCAGTCGAGGGCCGCCTGCCAGGTCAGGGCCTGATCGAGGTAGCCGCGCTCGCCGGTGGCTTCGTGGAGGGAGAGCGCAGCCCGGATCATGCAGGCGAAGTCTGACGCGAGCCCGGGATAGAGCAGCCGCCCCTCCCGCCACGAATGGCCGAGGCGATCGCCACGCGTCATGTTGCGTTGCACAAAATCGAATGCCTTCCTGGCCATCGCGACCCAGTCCGGCTGCCAGAAGGCTAGCGCTGCATTGGTCAGGGCCGCGATCATCAGGCCGTTCCAGTCCGCCAACACCTTGTCGTCCAGCCCCGGCCTGATCCGCCTTTCGCGGATCTGGTGCAGCATGGATCGCAGCATGGGGAGCGCAGCATCGATTTCCATGCTGCGCGGTAAGTCTTTGAGGCGATTGAGGATATTATGACCCTCAAAATTGCCCCCGGTCGTGACATCGTAATGCTGCGCGAAAAGTGCAGCATTTTTTCCGAGCGCGGCTTCGACCTCCGCCAGCGACCAGACGTAGAACTTGCCCTCTTCGCCCTCGGAATCAGCGTCGAGTGAGGAATAGAACGCACCCTCCCCGCTGGTCATTTCGCGGCGCAGCCAGCCGACCGTTTCCTCGGCCCGTTCCCGGTACAGCATCTTCCCGGTGCGCTGCCAGGCCAGCGACAGAAGATCGAGAAGCTGCGCGTTGTCATAGAGCATCTTCTCGAAATGCGGCACCAGCCACTTGTCGTCGACCGAATAGCGGGAATAGCCCCCGCCGAGATGGTCGTAGATCCCGCCCTCGCTGATCCTGGTCAGGGTCAGGTCGACGATGTGGAAATACCGCCCTTCCCCAGTCCGGAGCCCGGCCCGCCAGAGATTCTCGAATATGGCGCATTGCGGGAATTTCGGTGCGCCGCGCAGTCCCCCGTTCACCGGGTCCATGGCGCTGCCGAGTTGCTGGCCGATATGGTCGAGTTCCTGCTGCCCGATCGTCACCCGCTGGGGGTTGCGGGCGACGTCGGACAGCCGTGCCATCAGCGCCCCGCGGTTCTGCTCGATCTTGGCCGGCTCTTCGCGGAACAGCCGCGCCACTTCGCGCATCACATCGACAAAGGCCGGCCGGCCGTAGCGCGAGGTCGGCGGAAAATATGTGCCGCCCCACACCGGCTCCCCTGCGGGCGTGAGGAACATGGTCAGCGGCCAGCCGCCCTGCTCGCCCAGATGATGCAGCGCCTGCATGTAGATCTGGTCGATATCCGGCCGCTCCTCCCGGTCGACCTTGATGTTGACGAACAGCTCGTTCATCACGCGCGCCGTCGCTTCGTCCTCGAAGCTTTCGTGCGCCATCACATGGCACCAGTGGCAGGCGGCATAGCCGACCGACAGCAGAATCGGCTTGTTGTTCGCTTTTGCCTCGGCGAGCGCTTCCGGCCCCCAAGGCCACCACTCCACCGGGTTGTGCTTGTGCTGCAGCAGATAGGGCGAAGTCTCGCGCGCGAGCCGGTTCTCGTGAGTGGATGCTGCGACTGACATGATGACCTCGCGGACTTTTGTGTGGGGAACGATAACGTCCCACGGCCGGAAATGGCAGCGCAGCTATTCCGATTCTGCGAAGGCAGCCTTCGCATCTTAGGCATTGTCGCCGCCCGCGACTCGTTTCAAGTGCGGGCATGGAAACGTCCTACACCGTCACCGCGCTCGTCATCATCGCCTATCTGCTCGCGGGCTTCGTGAAGGGTGTCATCGGCATGGGGTTGCCGACTGTCGCTCTGGGTCTGCTCGCCGCGGTGATATCGCCCGCGCAGGCCGCAGCAATCCTGATTGCCCCCTCGCTCGCGACCAACATCTGGCAGATGGTTGCGGGTCCCTATCTTGTCGGGCTGGTCAAGCGGCTCGGCGGCATGTTGCTTGGCATGTTCGTCGGCGCATGGCTTGGCAACGGCATCCTCACCGGCGCGAACGCAAAGCCGGCTGCGATCGGGCTCGGCATTGTCCTGATCGCCTATTCGCTCATCGGCCTGTCGAAGGTGAAATTCTCGGTGCCGCGCGCGAGCGAAATATGGGTCGGCCCGCTGGTCGGAATTGGAACAGGCGCGGTGATGGCCGCGACCGGTGTGTTCGTCATTCCCGCCCTGCCCTATCTGCAGGCCATGGGCTTCGACAAGGACGAGCTCGTGCAGGCACTCGGCCTGCACTTCACGGTGTCGACCGTCGCGCTCGCTTTGGTTCTGTGGGATGGCGGGGCGTTCAGTCTGTCGCTTGGCACGCTGTCATTGTTTGCAATCGCGCCGGCGGTGATCGGCATGTATGCGGGCCAGCGCGTGCGCGCCCGCCTCAGCCCGGAGACGTTCCGTATATTCCTGTACATCGGTTTGCTGGCGCTCGGTGCGCTGCAGGTCGCGCGGAATGTTCTGTAATGTCTCGTCGCCGGCCGATACAATAGGCGCTCCAGCGTCAAGAGACGTGCGATCGATATGACCGACACGAGCCGCTTTCGTCTTCCGCTTTGCTTCGCGATGACGATTGCTTTGACCTCGGTTGCAGCCGCGACAGACGTCTCCGGCCTCGTCGACATTGGCGGCGGTCGCAAGATGTATCTCGCATGTAGCGGCTCGGGTTCGCCCGCTGTCGTGCTCATCTCCGGTAAAGGCAACGGAGCTGCCGACTGGAGTGAGATACTCGACCCATCCGACGCGGTACGCGATGCAGATTATGACGCGCTTGCATGGGGCAAAGGCGCGTCGCAGAAAAGTGCATCGGCTGTATTTCCAGCGGTGGCGCGCTTCACCCGTGTCTGCGCCTATGACCGCCCTGGTGTGAGGCTCGACGGACCGGATCAATCCACGCCGGTTGCGCAGCCGCACAAGGCCGATCAGGCGGCCGACGATCTTCATCGCCTGCTGACCGGGGCGGGCGAGCGCGGTCCATATGTATTGGTTTCGCATTCCTACGGTGGCGTGGTGGCCGCGCTGTTTGCGCGAACCTGGCCTGATGATGTGGCCGGGCTCGTGATGGTCGATGCTGTGACCGAACTGATCCGGAAGGTAGCGAGCCCGGAAGCTTTGGCGAAGTGGGATGAGTTCAACAGGACATCGGTGCCGGCAGCTCCCGAGGCCGTCATGCTCGCGGATGCATTTGCGAAGATTGATGCGAAGCCTCCGCTGCGTGAACTTCCGGCCGTGGTGCTGAGCGCCGACAAACCCTGGCAGCCGTCGTCGATTGCAAAGAATACGGACCAGGCGGCCGCAGTCAGCTTTGCCGATTGGACAGCGTCGGGACATCTGCTTGCGAAGGCGCTCAACGCTCCGCATGTCACGAAGACCCGCAGCGGTCACAACATCTACGCCTATTCTCCGCAGATTGTTATCGATGCCATTCGCGAAGTCGTTGACGCGGTGCGTGCCGGAAAAACGCAGATCGCGCGCTAAGCGCCGGTCGTCCTGGCAACGGTGACTGACGCCTAGCCCGGCAACAGACACGGCACCGCTTTGCGTCCGAGCCGCCGGTACTTCCGAAAGTCGGCGTCGGTCGTCAGCAGCGTCGGATCGGATACGATCTCCGTCATGCGAACGAGACATGCGTCGGCGAACGTCATCGGTACGTCCGCGTATTTTTGCATGAGCTTCAGAATGTCGGTTCCGCCGTCGCTGAAGCGAAAGGTGCTGCTGAGGGCGCCGCGCGAGATCAGTTCTGCAATTGCAGGCAAGCCGCTCGCGCCAAGCAGAACAAAAGTCTCCGACAACACGGCGTCGCATGTCACCCATTGGGGCGGGTATCGCATTGCAAGCGCGCTGGCCCACGCGTGATTCGAATCGTGACGGTTCAGCAGCGCAACCAGAAATCCGGAATCAACGAGGATGGGTCCGGCCATGTGCTGCCTTGAGATAAGTCTTCCTGTTACGGCTCAGGTCAGACGGCAATTCATCGATCGAACCGATCAGGTCCGTGATCGCTTTCAGCGATGCCGGTATCGTTACGTTTTCGGTGTTGCGAGTCAGCCGTTCGCGCATGACGTCGGTCTTCGACATTTTGCGTTTGCGTGCCTCGGCCTCGATCTCGTCGACGAGGCTGTCCGGGAGGCGGAGCGT
>NZ_DATMRV010000026.1:0-19680 GCF_035565795.1 Pseudorhodoplanes sp. | reverse complement strand
CCGCTGAATTCGCAATCGATGTTGCAGATGACCTTGAGCAGCCAGAGATTCACCCGGCTCCAGTTCCTCACCATCGCCAGCAATGCGCCGCGCGGCAGCAGCAGCGTCGGCATCGCTGCGATCAGATAGACGAACAGGACGAGATAGAAGACGACGTTGAAAATGACGGAACGCAGGACGATCACGATGCAATCCCGAACTTGATCACGCAAAGAATTCGTCGATCACCGGGACCCGCATCCGTGCGACCGCGACGACGTATTTGACATATTCGGTGAACAGGAGCCGCATCGTCGGGCCGTTCGACCAGCCCGCTTTCAGGCGGTCGCTGACCACCGGGAATTCGATCAGCACGATGTCCGGAAGCTGATGCGACAATTCCGCCATCGCGCGCGGCATGTGGTAGTTCGAGGTCACGACGATCAGCGACTTGAAGCCGCGATCCATCACCCAGCGGCGCGTTTCGGTCGCGTTGGTAATGGTGTTGACCGCGCTGCGGTCGAGATCGACGCAGCAGGCGATGATCCGCTCATGCTCGGGACGAAGGCGGGCGATTTCGCGCTCGCCGGTCATGCGGTTGACGCCGGAGATCAGCAGCCGCTGGCCGCGGCCGCGCGCCAGGAGATCGATCGCATCCTCGATCCGGGAGGCGCCCCCGGTCAGCACGACGATGCCGTCCGCCTTCCCGGTGAGCGCGATTTCGGATGTCGGCACACGGGTCAGGAACCACAGGAAGCCGGCCCCGAAGACCACGACAAGCAGCATCGCGAGCCCGACCAGCCAGCCGATCGCGCGCAGCATCCGGCCGGACCGGCGCCGCGGCTCTGAGCGCAATGGTGAATGTGATTCGACTAACGGCATCGGTCTCAACGCCATACCAGAATACGACAAATGGGGCTCGGCAATGATCCTTCGGGTGGATGTCAGATCGCGGCGATCGTCTGATTCACGGTCCGGCGCGAGGCCTCGGACGCGACCGCGGCGATCACCACGATCTGCGCGAGGATGACCATATAGCCGGAAAACCCGAGCGTGATCGATCCGAACAGGGCGGCGAACTGGTCGGCGCCGACATTGCCGCGGATGAGCGCCTCGACCGGAGCGATCAGCGCGAACAGCAGGATCGCGGCTGCGCCGCCGATCACGCCGCCCTTCAGGCCGAGCCAGAGAAAGTGCCGCTGAAACTGCCCCGAGATGAACCGGTCCTGCGCTCCGATGAAATGCAGCACCTCGATCACCGGCCGGTTGGCGGCCATCGCCCCGCGGGTCGCAAAGTTGACGGACAGGATGGTCACCGCGATCACGAGGCCAAGCACGATGATACCGCCCAGCATCACAAAGTCGGCCATCGCGCGCATGCGGTCGATCCAGCCGCGATGATCGTCGACCGAGGCGCCGGGCACCTTGTCGGCCAGCGCCCTGCGCAGCCCGGCGACGTCGAGCGCGGCGCCCGAGGCGAGGCGCACTACGATGACGCGCGGAACCGGAAGCTCATCGAGCGACAGGCCGCTGCCGAACCAGGGCTCGAGCAGCCGCGCGGACTCCGCCTGCGAATAGGGACGAACACCCGACACCCCGTCGAACGCCCGCGCGATGCTGGACGCCTCCTGCACGGCCTTGTCGAGATTGCGCCCTTCCGCCGGCCTGATCTGGATCGTCACCTCGCGCAGGATCTCGGCCTGCCAGTCGGCCGCATTGGCGCGCACGATCATCACCGCGCCGGTCGTCAGCGATGCGAGGAATGTCATGATCGCCACCACCGCGACCAGCGCACGCCCGCCGATCGACTGATGCGGGACGATCGGGGATTCCATTTTCGGCAACGGCGCAGCCGGCGCCTGTCGCGCGCGTGGTGCAACCGGTTCTGCTTTGGCGGGCGCGCGGGCCATGCGACCTCAGTCGTAAAGATGCAGGCGTCCGCCATGAAGCACGAGGCGGCGCGCGTCAAACTGGTCCATGAGCGCGATATCGTGGGTCGCGATCACGATCGAGGTTCCGGCCTTGTTCAACTCCTGAAAGAGATGCAGCAGCCGCTTGCCGAGTGCGGGGTCGACGTTGCCGGTCGGTTCGTCCGCAAGCAGAAGATGCGGCCGCGCAACGACAGCACGAGCGATCGCCGCGCGCTGCTTCTCGCCGCCTGACAGCACCGGCGGCAGCGCCCATAACCGGTCGCCCAGCCCGACCCATTGCAGCAGCTCGATCACCTCGTGCCGATAGGTGCTCTCCTCCCGCCCCATGATGCGGAATGGCAGCGCCACATTCTCGTAGGTCGTCATGTGATCGAGCAACCGGAAATCCTGGAACACGATGCCGATGCGCCGCCGCAACGCGGAGAGATTGTCGCTGTCGAGTGTCGAGGTATCGCGCCCGAAAATGGTGATGAGGCCGCGCGTCGGCTTCAGCGACAGAAACAGCAGCTTGAGCAGCGAGGTCTTGCCGGCGCCCGAGGGACCGGTCAGGAACTGGAACGAATTCGGCTCAATACGGAACGTCAGATCGCGCAGGATTTCCTGCCCCATCCCGTATCGCAAGCCGACATTCTCGAATCGGACCACGCCCCGCTCCGGTTTGCCACCAATTCGATGGATATTCTGGACATTTCCGGGGCCGCCGCGACGGAATCGGCGCAATTGCGCCAGCCGTCGGGGAAAACCCGAGTGCCGAGCCAAGTGGAAGCACAGCCCGGTATGGTTTCCAATCCGTTAACGAACCGCTGCTAGCGTTTCGGCCGAAAATCTGGCCGACGCGAATCAGCGATGCATATTGTCTGCCCCAATTGCGCTACCTCGTACCGGATCGCCCCCGAACATCTGGGCGAAACCGGGCGCGCGGTCCGCTGCGTGACCTGCCACACGCTCTGGTTCGAACAGCCCCGCACGCTCGCGGAGCAGGACACCGCCGCCGTCGGGCCGGAAGGGATCGACCCGTCCCTGATCCGTCCGCCGCTCAACGACGTGTTCGATGTCGGAGAGGCCCGTCTGGCAGCCAGCGCTGACGGTCGCGACGACGACACCGGCGAGGACACTGCGCCATCGATCGTGCCCGATGCCGATCCCTCGCTTGAGCGAAATCAAATCGACGTACCGCGCAACATCGAGCGCGCGGCAACGACCCGCAAGCCGAAAGGACGCCCGATCACACAGCGCCTGCAGCTATCGCGGCACACCCTGCCCGCGGCGATCTGCGCGCTGGTTCTCGTGATCTTCTGCCTGATCGCCGCCCGCCAGCAGGTGGTGAGGTTCCTTCCGCAGACCGCCTCGCTCTACGCAGCGATTGGATTGCCGGTGAACCTGCGTGGGCTCGCCTTCGAGAACATCAAGGTCGTTCGCGAGATTCAGGACGGCGTGCCGACACTCGTGGTGGAAGGCGACATCATCGGCACCACCAGCCGGCACACGGAAGTGCCGCGACTGCGCTTTGCCGTCACCGACCGCAACGGCAAGGAAATCTACGCGTGGACGGCGCGGCCGGCACGCACGCTGTTGCCGCCCGGCGAAACGCTGCCGTTCCGCTCGCGGCTTGCTTCGCCGCCCGCCGAGGCGAACGACGTGACGGTTCGATTCTTCAACCGGCGTGATGCACAAGCCGGACTCTTGTGAGGCGATAATGGCGCGAATACTGCTTGCTGAAGACGAGGATTCATTGCGCGAGCTGGTTGCGCGCGCTCTGAGGCAGGACGGCCACGAGGTTGTCGCCCATTGCGACGGCGCCGCTGCGCTCGATGCGCTGATTAATGAGGATGGGCGCTACGACCTTCTTCTCACCGACATCAAGATGCCGATCATGGACGGCATTGCGCTCGCGCTTGCCGCGAGCCGCGATTATCCCGCGCTGCCGATCCTGCTCATGACCGGCTATGCCGATCAGCGCGAGCGCGCCTCGGGTCTTGAATTGCTGATCCGCGACGTGATCCAGAAGCCGTTCACGCTCGCCACGATCTGCGGCGCCGCGCGCGATGCGCTCAAGGTTCCGCAGATGCACTGAGCAGTAAGCGCTCTTATTCGCGCTGCGCTCTTAGAAGTCCTTCAGCAGCCGCTCGATGTAATCGAGTTCGAGCTGCGGCCGCGCAGGATCGGCAAACCGCCGGCGCAGTTCGTCGAGGATGCGGCGCGCGCGCTGCACGTCGATCTCGCCCGGAACCTTCACGGTCTGATCGTCGCTGTAATCGCGGCCGTGGCGCATTGGCCGACCGAGCGGGTCGGTCTCCTGCTGGGCACGTGCCGGACCGTTTCGGCCGGGCTGGCCCGGCCCCTGCCCCATGCCGGGCTGCTGCATGGCCTGCGCCATGCCCTGCGCTCCGCGACGCAGCGCCTCAAGCGCACGCCCCTGTGAGCCGACGGCGCCTTCCGAATTTCCATCGCCGAGCTGGCCTTCCGCCTCGCCCATGGCCTCGCCGGCCTTGCCGAGCTGGTCCATGCCATTCTGGCCCTGCTCGCCCTGCTGCCCCATGCCGCGCTGACGCAGCTGCTCCAGCAGCTTCTGCAGCTGATCGCGCAGGGCCTGCTGGTTCTGGCGCAATTCGCCCATGCCCTGCTGGTTCTGCTGCCCTTGCTGGCCACCGCGCTGGCGCTCGCGGCGCTGGTCCTGGCCCTGGCGGAATGTCCGGTCACGCAATTGCTGCTGCTCGCGGATCATGTTGCCGAGCTCATCGAGCGCCGACATCATGTCGTCGGAATCCTCGTCGCCCTGCTGGCCGGGACGCGCCATCTGCAGGTTTTCCAGCATCTGCTGCAATTCCTGCAGCAACCGCTGGGCGGCATCCTTGGCGCCCGAGCGCGCAAGCTGCTCGAGCCGGTCAATCATGTTCTTGAGATCCTGCGAGCGCAGATTGCGCGCATTCGGATCCATCGGACGCGCCATCTGCTGCGGGTTCTTGCGCATCTCCTCAGCCAGCGCCTGCAGGAACTTGTCGAGCGCGGCGCGCAAGTCGTCGGTGAGCTTCTTGATCTCTTCTTCGCTTGCGCCGCGCTCCAGCGCCTCGCGCAACGCCTCCTGCGCCGCGCGCAAGGCCGCTTCGACTTCCGATATGTTTCCGTCCTCGATGCGGGTGGCCATGTCCCAGAGACGGGCAACGACATCACGCAGCGCGTCGTCCGACTTGGCGCGCGTCAGCTGCCAGTAGATCGAACGCAGCCCGAGATAGACCGAAGCCTCGATCTGGAAGACCTCGGGCGCCATCCCGAGCGCATCGAGCGCGGTCAACACGCGCGGCTTGGTCTCGGCATCGAGCGAGAGAACGCGGCGCTGTTCGATCAGCGCGCGCGCCATCGGCTTCGTAAACAGCCGCTCGGGCAGACGCATCGCGAACGGTTCGGACTTGCCTTCGTTGCCGCCCTCGTCGAGTGCGCGCAGCGTCAACTCGACGTCGGCACCGGCCCAGGGATGCGTGGACAGATCGCGCAGGGTCTGGCCTACACCGTTGCGCGTGCGGGCCTGCGGCAGAACCAGCGGCATGTCGGGCGCTTCGAAGAGAGGACGCGGCTTCGTGAAGCCGCCGGCCTTCATGCCGAATTCATCGACCTGCGGCTTCAGCGTGAACAGCGCGCGCGCTTCGGTCACGCCGTAATCGTCTTCGAGCTTGTAATTCAGCATCAGCGATCCGCGCGCCTGAGGCTCCGGATCCTTGGTGAGCGCGATGGTCGGCGCACGGTCCGGGACCGCGACAAAATTCCAGGTCACCGGATGTCCGATACCGCGCAACGTCACTTCGCCCTGCTCGGCAATGACGAAGCGGCGCTCTTCGGTGCCGGCCGCAGCCGGCTGCGCCTCGGCTTCGGCTTTTTCATCGATCTTGATGCCGCCGCGCAAGGCGACCTCGAGCCCGCTCGCGCCGCTGACGCGGATCACCAGGATCGAGTTGGCCGGCACGGTGAACGGCGCCGATGCGCGCTGCGTTTCGCCCGGCCGCAACCCCGGCAGGATCACCGGCGGACGCTGCGTGTATTGCGGCGGCGCGACCCAGGCGTCGATCCGATAATTCGCGGGCGTCACCACGCCCTGCCAGTTGAACGCAGCCGCGACGCGACGCTCCCGGTCGCCACCGGCAACGAAGAAGGTCGCGACCGCGAGAACGAGCGCAAGACTGCGGATTGCGATCGGATCGCGGGCGGACAGATGCGGCATCGGCCAGCCGGCCCGCAGCTTACGCGCGGCAGCCATCGCCCGTTCGACATGCACGCGCCAAAGGGCCTGCGTCATCGCATCGCCCTCATTGGTCGCGAGGCGATCGGTCAGCGCGATCGCCGGCCGGTGCGGCAGACCGCTCCGCTGGTCCAGCCGCTGCAGGCCTTCATTCACGCTCGGAAGCCGGAGTCTGGCGAGGGGCAGCAGCGCCGCCAGCGCCAGCACCCCGAAGATCGCGACGCCAACCGCGCGGCCGATCGGCGGTAGCCACAGCCACAGCCCGAGCCAGGACACCGCCAGGAACAGCCCGCCAACAGTCAGCAGGGCCGCAAGCGACGGCCAGATGCGCTCCCAGAGGATCGACCAGCGCGCCCGGGCGACGCCACGTGCGACCAGCCTGTCGACCTGCTTTTCCGACGAAACCGTCGTATTTTCAGAGCCCTGCATCGGCTGATCGGTCAAAGGCCTGGTCCCTTCGGGAATCTGCAGTTGCGCGAGCTTAACATGCTCCACAAGCCCACATAGTCACGAAACCCGGAACTTGCGAAGCAAGGAGCAGGCCATGTTTATGCATGGCTCGCTGCGGTTCCGCCCTACAGCCAGGGCGGCATGCGATCGAGCGCGATCAATGCGTCCGCTTCGAGGCGGGGACGGACCAGCGACCAGGCGTCGCCCTTCACCAGCACTTCCGGGATCAGGGCCCGCGTATTGTAGGTTCCGGCCTGCACCGCGCCGTAGGCGCCCGCCGTCATAACGGCAAGCAGATCCCCGGCCTTGGGTTCCTGAACGTCGCGGTTGATCGCAAGATAATCGCCGGTTTCGCAGACCGGCCCGACGACATCCGCCCGGATCAACGGGGCGCCTGCGACCGGCCGAACCGGAATGATTTCGTGATGCGCTTCGTACAGCGTCGGACGGATCAGGTCGTTCATCGCCGCGTCGACGATGACGAAGGTCTTCGCTTCGCCGCGCTTCACGTAGATCACGCGCGTGACGAGGATGCCGGCATTACCGACGATCAGCCGGCCGGGCTCGAAGATCAGCTTGCAGCCGAGCCCGCGCGTCGCCTCCTTGACCACTTTCGCATAGGCCGCGGGATCGGGCGGCGTCTCGTCGCTCTCGCGATACGGAATGCCGAGACCGCCACCGAGATCGACATGCGAGATGGTGTGGCCGTCCGCGCGCAGTTCATGCACGAAGTCGGACAGCAGCGCGAAGGCATCCGCGAATGGCGACAATTCGGTGATCTGGCTGCCGATATGCATGTCCACGCCGGCAACATGGATCCCGGGCAGCGTGGCGGCATGACGATAGACATCGCGCGCGCGGCTGATCGGAATGCCGAACTTGTTCTCGGACTTGCCGGTCGCGATCTTGGCGTGGGTCTTGGCGTCGACGTCCGGATTGACGCGGATCGAGATATTCGCTGTGCGGCCCTTGCCGGCCGCAACCTGCGACAGGAGATCGAGTTCCGGCTCGGACTCGACATTCACGCACAGGATGCCGGTATCGACCGCCAGGGCGAGTTCGGCGGCGGTCTTGCCGATGCCGGAGAACATGATCTTCTCCGGCGGGATGCCGGCGGCCAGAGCGCGCTTCAGTTCGCCGCCGGACACCACGTCGGCGCCCGCGCCGAGCCGCGCCAGCGTCGCGATCACGCCCTGATTGGAGTTGGCCTTCACCGCGTAGCAGACGAGCGAGGGCACGTCGGCGAACGCGTCGGCGAAGACGCGATAATGCCGCTCCAGCGTCGCCGTGGAATAGCAATAGAACGGCGTACCGACCGCTTGCGCGACAGCGGCAAGGTCCACCGCCTCGGCGTGAAGTCCGCCGTTGCGATAGGCGAAATGATGCATGGCGGATTAGTTCAAAAGGACGTCGAGCGGAATCGGGCGGTCCGGCCCACGGATGATCGGCAGGCCGCGTGCGGTGCCCTTGCGGATCACCTCACCGCCCTCTTCGGTCTCCTGGTCCAGCGAGCCCGTGGGGCTCGCAGCGAGGCCGCCGGGCGGGGCGTCCAGTGGGCCCTTGCGTCCGCAGGCAGACAGCCCCAGGGCTGCCGCCAGTAAGGCCACGGCCGCGAGACGGTAAGATAGGGCGGGCAGACCACGGATCACGAACGGACTCCTCGAACGGCGCGGACCATATCAGACCCGCCGAACATGGCGAAATCCCTGATCGCACAGGTTTCTCGCCGAAATTCTTGCGCTGCGTCCCAAAATCCTCAGTCCGCGGTCTTGTCGAGCTTTTTCAGCCAGCGCTTGGCCTGGAGACGGACATTCTTCGGCGCGGTGCCGCCGTAACTGGTCCGGCTCTGCACCGAACGGTCCACAGACAGGACCTTGAACACGTCGTCCGTGATCCGTGATTCGACCTTCTGCATGTCCTCCAGCGGGACCCGGTGCAGCGGGATCCCGGCCTTGGCGGCCTGCGCCACAATCGTCCCGGTAATGTGGTGCGCCTGCCGGAACGGGATGTTGAGCGTTCGCACCAGCCAGTCGGCGAGGTCGGTGGCGGTCGCGTAGCCCTCCCCGGCCGCTTTCTTCATGCGGGCGATATCCGGCTCGATGTCGCGCACCATGCCGGTCATCGCCGCGATGCAGAGTGACAGCGCGCCGAGTGCATCCATCGCGCCTTCCTTGTCCTCCTGCATGTCCTTCTGGTAGGCGAGCGGCAGCCCCTTCATGACAACCACGATCGCCTGGAAGGCCGCCGCGATGCGCGCCGCCTTCGCGCGCACGAGTTCGGCCGCATCCGGATTGCGCTTCTGCGGCATGATCGACGAGCCGGTCGTGTATTTGTCGGACAGGTGCATCAGGCCGGTGAGCGGCGAGGTCCAGATCACGATCTCTTCAGCGAGCCGCGACAGATGCACCGCGCAGATCGTGGCAGCAGCCAGCGTCTCCATGACGAAGTCGCGATCGGACACCGCATCGAGGGAGTTCGCGGTCGGACGGTCGAAGCCGAGCGCTTTCGCGGTCATGTCACGGTCGAGCGGAAACGAGGTGCCGGCCAGCGCTGCCGAGCCGAGCGGAGATTCGTTCAGCCGCTTGCGCGCATCGGCGAAGCGGCCGCGATCGCGATCGGCCATTTCCACGAAGGCCAGCAGATGATGACCGAACGTGACCGGCTGCGCGGTCTGCAGATGCGTCAGGCCCGGCATCACCGTGTCGGAATGTTCCGAGGCTTTTTCCGCGAGCGCGCGCTGGAAATCGGCAAGCGAGGCATCGAGCTGGTCGATGGTGTCGCGGACCCAGAGACGGAAGTCGGTCGCGACCTGATCGTTGCGCGAGCGCGCCGTGTGGAGCCGTCCGGCGGCCGCACCGATCAATTCGGCGAGGCGCGATTCAACATTCATGTGCACGTCTTCGAGCGCGCGCTGGAAGTTGAACTTGCCCTCCTCGATCTCTGACAAAATCGTGTCCAGGCCGGACGCGATCCGGGTTGCGTCCTCGGCAGTAATGATGCCTTGCTGGGCCAGCATTGCCGCATGGGCCTTGCTCGCGGCGATATCCTGGCGATACAGGTGCCGGTCGACGTCGATCGAGGCATTGATCGCCTCCATGATCGCATCGGGGCTCGACGAAAAGCGTCCGCCCCACATCTTGTTGCTCATGACCGTGACCTGAGAGTGTTCTGATCCATGCCGTCCGAAACCCGTGAATTCGCGAAAAAGCGCCTGATGGTGATGCTTCTTGGCGCGCTCGCGGGCGTCGTTGCCGCTATCGCGGGGATATACGGGATCGGCGCGGTCATGCGCAATGCAGGGATTCCGGAGGCATGCCGCCCGGCGGCGCAGCTTGCCGATAAGCTGAAGCCGCTGGCCCGCGGCGAGGTGGCCGCGCTCGCTCCCGCCAGAAGCCCGATCCCGCTGGGCGATCTCGCGTTCCGCGATGCCGACGGCAAGGAGCGGACACTGGCCGACTGGAAGGGCCGGACCGTACTCCTCAACCTCTGGGCGACCTGGTGCGTGCCCTGCAAAAAGGAGATGCCGGCGCTCGACGAATTGCAGAAGGCGCTGGGCGGCCAGGACTTCGAGGTGGTCGCGGTCAACATCGATACGCGCAACCCTGAAAAGGCCAAGACCTGGCTTACCGACACCGGCATCGCCTCGCTCGCCCACTATACCGACAATTCGGCGAAGATCTTCCAGGTGCTGAAGGAGAAGGGCCGCGCCTTCGGCATGCCGACGACAATTCTGGTCGACAGGAATGGCTGCGAAGTCGCAACGCTTGCAGGACCGGCGGAATGGGCGAGCAGCGACGCGATGACCTTCATCAAGACGGCGCTCGGCCGCTGACGCGACACGCCGCGATCAGATCGAAATATCGAGATTGCCGCCCATACCCGCCGCGACCAGCGCCTTCATGTTTTCCTGCGCGGCCTCGATAACCTGCACGACGGCGCCCTGCGCCTGCGCATTCATCTTCATCATTTTCGCGGCAGCGGCCATCTGAAGCTGCGCGGTCTGTGCGCTCGCAAATGCCGTTGCCAACACCCCGACGTCCATTTCGATCTCACACCGTCACATTGACTTTGAGGCCGGTCTTCAGATCGACCACTGTTCCGTCGGAATGGGTGATCCTATTGGCCGCGAGATCGATCGTCGTCCCGCCGCTCATCGTGACGGTATCGCTGTAGCTGAACGACGACTGCTTCGGCGGGTTGATCCGGCTCTGCTCGGCGGCCAGCTCTGCGAGCGCCTTTTCCTGCTTGGCCTTGGCTTCCTGCTGTATCCGCGCCAAGGCACGATTGGCCGCGATCTCGCCGATGTTGTATCCGACGTCGTTCCAGGCGGTCTGTAGCGCCGAGACCGCGTTTTCCATCTTGGCTTCGTACTTTTCCTGAAACGCTTTGCGCTTCTCGCGCCACGAAACCATGCTCTGGTACGCGGAGGGTGTCCGCGACCAGTTCATTTTCTTTATGCCGTAGCTCGCCATCGGCCGCCGATGATGGGGCACAGCCGTTACGAATGGACTAACGACCCGTTAACGCGACCAGCGGTCGCAGCCTGAAGTTTCCGGCAAATGACCAACTCCGCCCTTGACGCGGCACGTGCGCACGTCCATACTTAACCAAATGGTTTACTATCAGCACGATCCACTTGGTACGACTTTCGCGGCCCTGAGCGACCCGACCCGGCGCGCCATCCTCGCGCGCCTGGCCGAACAGGATGCCATGTCGGTCAGCGAAATCGCAAAGCCATTCCCGGTCTCGCTGCCGGCAATCATGAAGCATCTGGATGTGCTGGCCGAGGCCAAACTCATCCGGCGCGAGAAGAAAGGGCGCGTGGTGTCGTGCGAGCTTACGGCCGCGCCCATGGAGGACGCCATGCTGTGGCTGACCCGGTATGCGCAGTTCTGGTCGAAGCAGCTCGATCGCTTGGCCGCTTTTGTGGAGGAAGAGTCATGTCCGTCGCCCGCGCTGACACCGTCACCAAGCCAAGCCTCACCCTCAAACGTCGTCTCAATGCGCCGGCGGAAAAAGTCTACGCCGCGTGGACCGACCCCCAAAAGATCGTGAAGTGGTTCGGACCGGATTCCGGTCCGGTCACAAAAGCAGAGATCGATCTGCGCGTCGGTGGGCGCTTCGACATCGGCTTTCACACCGAGGACGGCGAATACCATCAGGTCGGCGGCATCTACCGCGTAGTAGAGCCGAACAAGAAGCTGGTCTTCACCTGGGCCTGGCACACGATGAAGGAGCGCGAGTCGCAGGTCACCATCACGATCAAGCCTGATGGCGACGGCTCGATCCTGACGCTGCTGCACGAGAAGTTCTTCGACGAAACCGCGCGCGACGGCCACAGCCGCGGCTGGAACGGCTCGCTCGACAAACTTGAACAACTGTTTGCCTGAACTCCTGAAGAAGGATGAAAGCGATGAAGCTCTATTATTTCGAGACCATCAACGGCAAAAAGGCCTGCGCTGTCGCAAAGTATGTCGACGCTCCGGTCGAATTCGTGCGCGTCGACCTGTCGCGAGGCGAACACAAGGCTCCGGACTATCTGGCGATCAATCCGAACGGCAAGATCCCCGCGCTGGAGGACGGAGACATCAGGATCTGGGAGTCGAATGCGATCATGTGCCACCTCGCGCGGCGCGCGAAGTCCGATCTCTGGCCGGTCGATCCCGCCAAGCAGATCGAGGTGATGAAATGGCTGAGCTGGAACTCGGAGCATTTCACGCGCCACGCCGGCACGCTCTATTTCAACCACGTGGTGAAGCCGAAATTCGGCCTCGGCGCAGCGGATGAGAAGGCGGTCGCGGAAGCCATCGGCTTTGTGACGCCGTTCGTCGCGGTGCTGGATCGCGAACTCGAAGGCCGCACGTTCCTGCTCGGCGATCATCTGACGGTCGCCGACTTCGCGGTGTCCGTGACACTGCCCTATGCCGACAAGATCGGACTTCCGATCAAGGGATACAACAACATTGCGCGCTGGCACGCTCAGCTGGGGCAAATTCCCGCGTGGCAGGATCCCTTCCCGGCGGCGAAAGCCGCGGCGGCCTAGTTCGATACGCCACGCACGATCCGTTCACGACGGCTTACCTCGGCAGACGAAGGTGAAGGAGACCACCATGTCGTTACCTGGCATCGCCAATCATCGTGTCGTCTCACGCGAAGTCTGGCTTAAGGAGCGCAAGGCGCTGCTGGAGGATGAGAAGCGCATGACACGGCTGCGCGACGCGCTGAGCGAAAAACGCCGCGGATTGCCGTGGGTCAGGGTCGACAAGGACTATGTCTTCGACACCGCATCAGGACGCAGGACCTTGTCCGACCTGTTCGAAGGCCGCAGCCAGCTCATCGTGAAGCACTTCATGCTCGCCCCGGGCCAGAAGGACGGTTGCGTCGGCTGCTCGTTCGAGGTCGATCATGTTCAGGCCGCCCTTCAGCATATCGAGCATCACGACGTGAAGTTCGTTTCGGTCGCGCGGGCGCCGCTCCACGAGATCGAAGCATTCAGGACGCGCATGGGCTGGACATTCGACTGGGTGTCGTCCGCCAGCTCGGATTTCAACTACGACTTCGGCGTCTCCTTCACGCCCGAGCAGGTCAGGCAGGGCAAGGCCACCTACAACTATCAGGAGACCGCGGTTCCGCTCGAAGACCTGTCCGGCTTCAGCATCTTCTACAAGAACGAGACCGGAGATATCTTCCACACCTACTCCACCTTTGGCCGCGGCGCCGAGGAGGTGCTGGGAACGTACATGCTGCTCGATCTCACGCCGAAGGGACGCAACGAAAACGGACCGAACTTCAATCTCACCGACTGGGTCCGTCACCACGATCGGTACAGCACGAACGGCCACGTGTCCGCAACTGGACGCTGGGTCGCCGCTGAAGCGGCCGATTGCTGTCGTTCAAATTGATCGCAAACCGATCGCGGTTCGCGGAAAGACCATAAGCCACCGTGGCTGCGTTGCGGCCGGACGATCCCGCGTGCCCGAAGGCATGAGCAAAGGAGACTGACATGGACCAGAAACCGCAAGGCGTCGTACCGCATCTTGTCATCCAGGGCGCAGCGGACGCGCTCGATTTCTACAAGACGGCGCTCGGCGCGACCGAACTCATGCGCATGCCGGCTGAAGACGGCAAGCGCCTGATGCACGCGGCGATGATCGTGAATGGATGCCACATCTATCTGATGGATGACTTCCCCGAGTTCCGCGAGCAATGCAGCGGCGGCAAGGTGCTCGGCCCGAAGGAAAATGGCGCAACCACCTTCGTTCTTCATCTTGGCGTGCCGGATTGCGATGCCGCGGTGAAGCGCGCGGCCGATGCCGGCTGTACGGTGATGATGGCGCCGATGGATGCGTTCTGGGGCGATCGCTACGGCCAGGTCCTCGACCCGTATGGCCACGCGTGGAGCTTTGCGCATCCGCTGACGAAGAACTGAGCGGCATTGATCTCATTCAGAAAAGGAATGCATCGGCATGACCATCACCGATATCGGGGAGGACTTCGTCTTCACCCGCATAGTAAAGGCGCCACGCACTCGGGTCTGGAGGGCTTTCAGCGAGGCTGATCAACTCGCGCAGTGGTGGGGCCCGAAGGGCGCCGCGATTCGCGTGCTCGCGCACGATTTCCGCCCGAGCGGGATGTTTCACTACGCGATGGATTTTCAGCCTGGGCATCCAATCTACGGCCGCTTCATCTACGGCCTGATCGATGCTCCGACGCGACTGGAATATGCCAGCGGCTTTTCGGACGCGAATGGCGGACTGACCCGCGCACCGTTTCCGCAACTCGAGGACCGATTCCCGCTCGAACTCCACAACGTGGTCACCTTCGAGGAGAACGATGGCGTGACCACCGTGACCGCGCGCTCCTCCCCCGTCAATGCGACGCGCGTCGAGCGCGAGACCTTCATTGGCATGTTCGATTCAATGCGGGGTGGGTTCAGCGGCACGTTCGATAAGCTCGATGCCTATCTGGCCAGCCAATAACGAGACATACCATGCTGAAGGCCGTTCTCTCCATCGTTGCTGTAGTGATAGTTGCGGTTGCCGGCGTCGTCGCATACGCGGCGGCGACGCAGCCCGACACCTTCCACGTTCAGCGCGCGGCAACCATCAATGCGCCGCCTGAAAAGCTCAGCGCCATCCTCACCGATCTGCGGCGCGGCGGCGAATGGTCGCCGTATGAGAAAAAAGATCCGGCGATGAAAAAAATATTCAGCGGTCCCGCCTCGGGCTCAGGCGCCAGGCTCGAATGGGACGGCAATGGCGATGTGGGCGCGGGCTCGCTGACGGTGGCGAATGTCACGCCGTCGAAGGTGACGCTGAATCTCGCAATGACCCGCCCGATGACTGCGAACAATGTCGTCGAATACAGCTTTAAGCCGCAAGGCAATGCCACCAGCATGACCTGGGCGATGCACGGGCCGATGCCTCTGATCTCCAAGGTTATGTGCCTGTTCCTGAATTTAGACAGGATGATCGGCGCCGACATGGAGCGCGGACTGCAGGACCTGAAAGCGCTCGCAGAGCGCTGACCATCAATCAACGAAGATAACAGGAGGAAAGACGAATGTCAGTTGCCGAGAAGACCGACGCCAACCAGACCAATTGCCCGATGATGGCCGAGCCGACCAGGGAGCATCGCTGGCTTCTGCGCATGATCGGCGAATGGACCATGGAAGGAGAATGCATGGCGGGCCCGGACCAGTCGCCGACGAAATTGACCGGCCAATGCGTTACCCGCTCGCTGGGCGACCTGTGGACGATCAATGAAGGTGTCGGCGAGATGCCCGGCGGTGGCGAGGCAAGGAGCATCATCACGCTGGGCTACGACCCGGCCAAGCAGAAGTTCGTCGGGACCTTCACCGCGTCGATGATGACGCACCTTTGGGTTTACGAAGGTTCGCTCGATGCATCCGGCAAGGTTCTCACGCTCGATGCCGAAGGCCCGAGCATGACAGGCGACGGCGGCATGGCGAAGTACCAGGACATCGTGACCATCGAGAACGACAACCACTGGATCCTGTCGTCGCAGATGCAGGGGCCGGACGGCCAGTGGGTCAAGTTCATGAGCGCGCATTACCGGCGCAAGACGTAAGGAAGCGAGGACGCAGAGCAAAGCCCTCGCGGCATTCGCAACGTTCATCGTTACGTCGTTGCAGGGCGGCGAACGCCGGTCGCCGCCCTACCTTACATGGTCCATTGCAACGGAGGTTGGCGTTGTCCAGGTTGCGCGTTCATTGCTTTGCGATTTCTATCGACGGCTACGGCGCTGGCCCCGACCAGAGCCTCGACAATCCGTTGGGCGTCGGCGGCATGGGGCTGCACGAATGGGCCTTTGCCACGCGAACCTTCCGCAAGATGTTCGGTCAGGACGGTGGCTCAACCGGCATCGAGGATCAGTTGGCGGTGCGAGGCTTCGATAACATCGGCGCCTGGATCATAGGACGGAACATGTTCACGCCGAGCCGGGGCGAATGGCCGGATGACGGCTGGAAGGGATGGTGGGGCGACAGCCCGCCCTACCGCTGCCCCGTCTTCGTGCTGACCAGACACCCGCGGCCGCCACTCGCGATGGACGGCGGCACGACGTTTCACTTCGTGACCGGCGGAATCCATGATGCGCTGAAGCGCGCGACCGAAGCCGCGAACGACCGCGACATTCGCGTCGGCGGCGGCGTTGCCACGATACGGCAATATCTCGAAGCGGGACTCGTGGACGAGATGCATCTGGCGATCTCGCCGGTTCTCCTCGGCACCGGCGAACACCTCTTCGCCGGGATCGATCTCCTGAAGCTCGGCTACAGGCGCAGCGAACATATTGCCGCGCCGGATGCCACGCATGTCGTTTTCACGAAGTAACTTCGGCACGGAGTCCGCAGCATGTCGCTCACGCTCTATTATCATCCGCTGTCGTCCTTCTGCATGAAGGTGCTGATAGCGCTTTACGAGAACGACATCCCGTTCACGCCGCGGATCGTCGACCTGATGGATGAGGCGGACCGCGCGGCCTTTCTCAAGATCTGGCCGGTCGGCAAATTCCCGGTGCTGCGCGACGAAGGCCGCAACCGGATCATCCCCGAGACCAGCGTGATCATCGCGCATCTCGACCGGCATTTCCCCGGCCGTACGCGGCTTATTCCCGAGGACCCGGACACAGCGTCCCGCATGCACGTGCACGATCGCGTGTTCGACAATTACGTCAATCAGAACATGCAGAGAGTCGTGTTCGACCGCCTGAAGCCTGCCGATCAGCGAGACCCGTACGGCGTCGGCCACGCCAGGGCACATCTGCGCACGACGCTCGACATGATCGAGCACGATATCGCAGGCAAGACCTGGATCATGGGCGACGATTTCACGATGGCCGACTGCGCGGCGGCTCCGGCGCTGTTCTATGCTGACAAGATCATCCCGCTGAAGGACAACCACAGGCAGGTCGCCGGATATCTCGGGCGGCTCGTGCGGCGCCCGTCATTCATGCGCGTGCTGAAAGAAGCGAAACCGTATTTCGATCTGTTTCCGAAAGACGACGCGGCGTAGCGATCCTGGAAAGACAATCGCCCCCGCTTTCACGGGGGCGATTGGGAAGAACCGCTTTTGTTTCGAAATTACCGCGTCGGGACCGGCTTCTCACCGCGATAATCGTAGAAGCCGCGCTTCGTCTTGCGACCAAGCCAGCCGGCCTCGACATATTTCACCAGCAGCGGACAGGGGCGATATTTCGAATCCGCCAGCCCCTCGTGCAGCACCTGCATGACCGACAGACAGGTGTCGAGCCCGATGAAATCGGCCAGCTCGAGTGGGCCCATCGGATGATGCGCACCGAGCTTCATCGCGGTGTCGATCGCCTCGACAGTGCCGACGCCCTCATAGAGCGTGTAGATCGCCTCGTTGATCATCGGCAGCAGGATGCGGTTGACGATGAAGGCGGGGAAATCTTCCGCCACCGCAATCGTCTTGTGCAACTTGCTGACGAATTCCTTCGATGCCTCGAAGGTCTGATCGCCGGTCGCGATGCCGCGGATGATCTCCACGAGCTCCATCAGCGGCACCGGATTCATGAAATGAATGCCGATAAACTTCTCCGGCCGATCGGTCGCAGAAGCCAGCCGCGTGATCGAAAGCGACGACGTGTTGGTCGCAACGATCGTGTCCGGCCGCAGGGCCGGACAAAGGTCGTGGAAGATCTTCTTCTTGACCTCTTCCTTCTCGGTCGCCGACTCGATCACGAGGTCGGTGTCGCCGAAGTCCTCCATCGAGGGCGCCGGCTTGATCTTCGCCAGCGCGGCCTGACGCTGCTCTTCGGTGATGGCTTTCTTGGCCACCTGCCGCGCCATGTTGCCGTTGATGGTGGCAAGCGCCTGCTTGATGCGGTCCTCGGATATGTCGTGAATCTTCACGTCGAAGCCCGCAAGCGCGCAGACATGGGCGATCCCGGAGCCCATCTGTCCCGCCCCGATCACGCCGACTTTCTTGATGCCCTGCGCCATGTGTCCTTCACTCCTCCCCGGCCGGGGAGCTGCTGATCAGCGCTTGATCTTTCCAAGTTCCGCGTCGAGTTCCGGCAGCGCCTGATAGAGATCGGCAACCAGACCGTAATCGGCAACCTGGAAGATCGGCGCCTCTTCGTCCTTGTTGATAGCAACAATGACTTTCGAATCCTTCATTCCGGCGAGATGCTGGATTGCACCGGAAATACCGACCGCGATATAGAGCTCCGGGGCGACGACCTTGCCGGTTTGACCGACCTGCCAGTCATTCGGCGCGTAGCCCGCGTCGACCGCGGCGCGTGACGCACCCATTGCGGCACCAAGCTTGTCGGCCACCGGCTCGATATACTTGGTGAAATTCTCGCGGTTCTGCATCGCCCGGCCGCCGGAGATGATGATCTTGGCGGAGGTGAGTTCCGGCCGGTCGGACTTCGACAATTCCTCGCCGACGAAGCTCGACACGCCGGGATCGGCCGCAGCCGCCACCGTTTCGACCGGCGCCGAGCCACCCTCGCCAGTCGCCTGGAACGTCGAGGTACGGACGGTGATGACCTTCTTCGGATCGGTCGCCTTCACCGTCTGCAGCGCGTTGCCGGCATAGATCGGCCGCACGAATGTATCGGCGCTTTCCACCTTCACGATGTCGGACACCTGCATCACGTCGAGCAGGGCTGCGACCCGCGGCATGAAGTTCTTGCCGTTGGTGGTCGCGGGCGAGACGATCGCGTCGTAATCCTTGGCGAGCGAGACAATCAGCGCGGCCATCGGCTCGGCGAGTTGATGCTCGTAGGCATCGCCTTCGGCGAGCAGCACCTTTTTCGCGCCATCGAGCTTCGCGGCTGCGTCAGCAGCCCCTTTGGCGTTCTTGCCGGCAACGAGGATATGCACGTCGCCGCCCAGCGCCTTGGCGGCGGTCATGGCCTTGGTCGTCGCGTCCTTCAGCGAAGCATTGTCATGTTCAGCAATCAGAAGGGTCGTCATGACAATACGCCTGCCTCGTTCTTCAACTTCTCGACCAGTTCGGCAACCGAACCGACTTTCACACCCGCCTTGCGGCCACCCGGCTCAACGGTCTTGAGCACTTCAAGCCGCGGCTTGACGTCGACGCCATAATCGGCGGGCGACTTCTCGTCGATCGGCTTTTTCTTCGCCTTCATGATGTTCGGAAGGCTCGCATAACGCGGCTCGTTCAACCGCAGGTCGGTCGTCACGATCGCCGGCCCTTTCAGCTTCACCGTCTGGAGGCCGCCATCGACTTCGCGCGTAACCGCGATGTCGCTGCCGTCGATCGTAATCTTGGATGCGAACGTGCCCTGCGGCCAGCCGAGAAGCGCGGCCAGCATCTGGCCGGTCTGGTTGGAATCGTCATCGATCGCCTGCTTGCCCAGGATCACGAGACCGGGCTGCTCTGCCTCCACGATTGCTTTCAGGATCTTCGCGATCGCCAGCGGCTCGGGCATCGCGTCGACCTTCACGAGAATGCCGCGGTCGGCACCCATCGCGAGCGATGTCCGGATGGTCTCGGAGGCCTGGGCCGGTCCGATGGACACGGCCACGATCTCGGTCGCCTTGCCAGCTTCCTTCAGCCGGATCGCCTCTTCCAC
>NZ_DATMRV010000025.1:0-3403 GCF_035565795.1 Pseudorhodoplanes sp. | reverse complement strand
GCGGCGGCGGAAAAGTCGCTCGAGCAGACGCTGCAGAAACATCCGATGCAGCTTGCGCTCGAGATGCACGAGATCACCCAGCTCACCTTGCGACGCGACACGCTGCGCAAGAAAGAGAAGGCGGCGTAGCGCCCTTTTTTAACCTCCCCCTGAAAGGGGGAGGTCGATTGCCGGCGCGAGCGCGGGCAATCCGGTGGGGGTCTTTTGCTGCTCTGTTTGACCCTCCCCACCACTCCCCTTTCGGGGGAGGGAGTCCAAGGCCGCGCAAGCGGGGAGATCAAATGACCGCAACGCTCGACGACACCATAGCTCTCGCCGAAAAGTACCTTGCACGTTTTCGCAACGGCGTCGTGCCGCACCTGATCGACGGCAAACCGGAAACGAGTGCCGACACCTTCGAGACCGATTCGCCGGTCGACAACGCGCCGATCGCGAAAGTCGCGCGTGGCGGCGCAGCCGAGATCGACCGAGCGGCAAAGGCCGCCATGAAGGCTTTCCGCACCAACTGGGCACACACCTCCGGCGAGAAGCGCAGAGCGATCCTGCACAAGATTGCCGACGCCATCGTCGCGCGCGCCGACGAAATCGCTTACGTCGAATGCATGGATACGGGTCAACCGATCCGTTACATGTCGAAGGCGGCTTTGCGCGGCGCCGAGAATTTTCGCTTCTATGCCGATCGTGCGCCCGGCGCGAATGACGGCCTGTCGCTGCCCACCGAAACGCATCTCAACTACACCATCCGCCAGCCGATCGGTCCCGTGGGCGTCATCACGCCCTGGAATACGCCGTTCATGCTGTCGACCTGGAAGATCGCGCCGGCGCTCGCCGCCGGCTGCACGGTCGTGCACAAGCCGGCGGAGTGGTCTCCCCTCACCGCACAGCTTCTTGCCGAAATCTGCCTCGACGCCGGATTGCCGCCCGGCGTGCTCAATGTCGTGCATGGCATGGGCGAGGAAGCCGGCAAGGCGCTGACCGAACATCCCGACATTAAGGCGATCGGCTTCGTCGGCGAAAGCGCGACCGGCTCCGCCATCATGCGACAGGGCGCTGCCACGCTGAAGCGCGTGCATTTCGAACTCGGCGGCAAGAATCCCGTGATCGTATTCGGCGATGCCGACATCGACCGCGCGCTCGACGCCTGCCTGTTCATGATCTACTCGCTGAACGGCGAGCGCTGCACGTCATCCAGCCGGGCGCTGGTCGATGCTTCGATCTACGACGAATTCGCCAAGCGCGCCGCCGAGCGCGTGAAAAAGATCAAGATCGGACATCCGCTGGACGCTGCGACCGAGATCGGGCCGCTGATCCATCCGCGCCATGTCGAGAAAGTGTTGAGCTACGTCAGCGCGGCGCGCGAAGCTGGCGCCACCGTTGCGGTTGGCGGCGGCCGTGCCAACGGCGGGAAAGGCAATTTCGTCGAGCCGACGCTTTATCTGAACGCCCGCAACGACATGAAGATCGCTCAGGAAGAGATTTTCGGTCCGGTGCTCACCATGATCCCGTTCGCCGACGAGCAGGAAGCCATCGCGCTCGCCAACGACGTGCGCTACGGCCTCGCCGGTTATCTGTGGACCAAGGACGTCGGGCGAGCGCACCGCATGGCGCAGGCGCTCGATGCCGGCATGATCTGGGTGAATTCGGAGAATGTCCGCCACCTGCCGACGCCGTTCGGAGGCGTCAAGTCGTCCGGCATTGGCCGCGACGGCGGCGACTATTCCTTCGACTTCTACATGGAGACGAAGAACATCGCGATCGCGCTCGACAATCACAAGATTCCGAAGATTGGAGCCTGACGCCGCGTTGAACATTAGCGACTGTCATGACCGGACCTGTCCCGGCCATCCACGACTTCGCTAGCAACAAGAAACGACGTGGATGCCCGCGATAAGCGCGGGCATGACGGAGGAGAGAACGACAATGCCCATCCGCAAACCGAACTTCACACCCCCCTTCAACATCGTGCGGGCGAGCCACGTCGAATTCGGCGTGCGCGATCTGAGCGCGTCGCGCGCCTTTTATGTCGATTGCCTTGGCTATCTGATCACTGACGACGACCCGGATGCGATCTATCTGCGCGCGGTCGAAGAGCGCAATCACCACTCGATCGTGCTGCGCAAGGCGACAGAGCCGTCGATCCCGGCGCTCGGCTACAAGGTGGCAAGCGAGGAGGACCTCGATCGCGCCGCCTTCTGGTTCGCGCACAAGGGCTTTCCGACCTCGTTCCCGGACATTCCGTATCAGGGTCGGACGCTGCGCACCTGCGATCTCTTCGGCATGCCGCTCGACTTCTATTTCCGCATGGACCAGGCCGATTGCATGCTGCGCAAATACGCGACCTACAAGGGCGCGCGCATCCAGCGCATCGACCACCTGAATTGCTTCACGCCGGATGTGCAGGCGTCCTACGATTTCTATACCGAACTCGGCTTCCGGCTGACCGAATATACCGAGACGGACGGCGACAATCCGCAGCTCTGGGCGGTGTGGATGCACCGCAAGGGTAACGTCCACGATATCGCGTTCACCAACGGGCGCGGACCGCGCCTGCACCATATCGGCGTGTGGACCGCGAGCGCGCTCGACATCCTGCACATCTGCGATGTCATGGCGTCGTCCGGATATCTCGCCAACATGGAGCGCGGGCCCGGCCGGCACGGCATTTCGAATGCGTTCTTCCTCTATATCCGCGATCCCGACGGGCACCGCGTGGAGCTTTTCACGTCGGACTATCTGACGGTCGATCCGGATTTCGAGCCGCTGCGCTGGGGGCTGCACGACGCGCAGCGCCAAACGCTATGGGGCCACCCGGCGCCGAAATCCTGGTTCGAGGAAGGCTCGCCGTTCACCGGCGTTCCTGTGCGCGAGCCGGTGCTGGAGGCGCAGCCGATCGTGGCAAGGTAGGCCGCGTGTCGTCCCCGCGAAGGCGGGGACCCATCCCCAACGCTGTGCGATATGGGCTCCCGCTTTCGCGGGAGCGACGGAGTTACATCGCCTTGACGATGTTCTCGGTCATCTTCTTCGCGTCGCCGAGCAACATCATCGTGTTGTCACGGTAGAACAGCGGATTGTCGATGCCGGCATAGCCCGAAGCGAGCGAGCGCTTGTTGAACATCACGGTACCGCCCTTCCAGACCTGCAGCACCGGCATGCCATAGATCGGAGACGACGGATCGTCTTCGGCTGCCGGGTTGGTCACGTCGTTTGCGCCGATGACGTAGACGACGTCGGCCTGCGGGAATTCCGAGTTGATGTCCTCGAGTTCGAACACCTCGTCGTAAGGGACGTTGGCTTCAGCCAGCAGCACGTTCATGTGGCCGGGCATGCGGCCGGCGACCGGATGGATCGCGTATTTGACCTCGACGCCTTCCTTCTTGAGATGATCGGCCATCTCGCGGAGCGC
>NZ_DATMRV010000024.1:0-11131 GCF_035565795.1 Pseudorhodoplanes sp. | reverse complement strand
GTCCACCTGCTGTCGCCGAACGACCGCTACGACATGACCTATCTGCGCAACTACGCGATCCTGAATGTGAGGGATCGTCTGGCGCGCATCGATGGCGTCGGTCAGGTGTTGATGTGGGGCGCCGGTGACTATTCCATGCGGGTCTGGCTCGATCCGCAGAAGGTCGCCGAGCGCGGCCTCTCGGCGAGCGACATCGTGCGGGAAATCCGCGCGCAGAACGTCCAGGCCGCCGCGGGCGTGGTTGGCGCCTCGCCGGGAATGCCCGGCCTAGATCTGCAGCTTTCGATCAATGCCCAGGGACGGCTGCAAAACGAGGAGGAATTTGGCGAGATCGTCGTGAAGACGGGTGCCAACGGCGACGTGGTGCGCCTGAAGGACGTCGCGCGGATCGAACTCGGCGCTTCCGAATACGCATTGCGCGCGCTGCTCGACAACAAGCAGGCGGTTGCGATCGGTATCTTCCAGGCGCCCGGCTCGAATGCCATCGCGATTTCGGACAACATCCGCAAGGCAATGGCCGAAATGAAGGCCAACATGCCGGAGGGCGTGGATTACTCGATTGTCTACGACCCGACGCAATTCGTGCGGGCGTCAATCGAGGCGGTGGTGCATACGTTGCTCGAAGCGGTCGCGCTGGTGGTTCTTGTCGTGATTCTGTTCCTGCAGACCTGGCGGGCCTCCATCATCCCGTTGCTGGCCGTTCCGGTCTCGATCATCGGCACGTTCGCGGTGATGTATGTCTTCGGATTTTCCATCAACGCGCTGTCGCTGTTCGGTCTCGTGCTCGCGATCGGTATCGTGGTCGATGATGCGATCGTGGTCGTCGAGAATGTCGAGCGCAATATCGAGGAGGGCCTGTCGCCGAGGGAAGCGACCTATCGCGCGATGTCCGAGGTGTCGGGCCCGATCGTCGCTATCGCGCTCGTTCTCTGCGCCGTGTTCGTTCCGCTTGCCTTCATCAGCGGCCTGACCGGCCAGTTCTACAAGCAGTTCGCGCTCACCATTGCGATCTCGACCGTCATCTCGGCGATCAACTCACTCACCCTGTCGCCCGCGCTGTCGGCCCTGCTGCTGAGGAGCCACGACGCGCCGAAGGATCGCCTGACGCGGATGATGGATTTCGCGTTCGGCTGGCTGTTCCGCGGCTTCAATACTGTCTTCCGCCGCGGATCCGAGGGCTATTCCCGGAATGTCGGCCGCATCCTGTCGCGCAAGTCGATCCTGATGGGCGTCTACGTTGTCCTGATCGGTTTCACCGTATTGGTGTTCCGCGCGGTGCCGGGCGGTTTCGTGCCGGGCCAGGACAAGCAATATCTTGTCGGGTTTGCACAATTGCCGGACGGCGCCACGCTCGACCGTACGGAAGAGGTAATCCGCCGCATGAGCGAGATTGCGCTCAAGACGCCGGGCGTCGAACATGCGATTGCGTTCCCGGGTCTGTCGATCAACGGCTTCACCAATTCATCCAACGCCGGCATTGTGTTTGCCGGGCTCGAGCCGTTCGAGAAGCGCAAGTCGAAGGATTTGAGCGGCACCGCGATCGCGGCCAAGCTCAATCAGCAGTACGGCGCGATCCAGGAAGCCTTCATCGCCATGTTCCCGCCGCCGCCGGTGGCCGGCCTCGGCACGATCGGCGGCTTCAAGCTGCAGATCGAGGATCGCGCCGGCATGGGTTACGAAGCGCTCGATCAGGCCAAGAAGGCGTTCCTGGCTCAGGCCCAGAAGACGCCCGAACTTGCGGGTGTGTTCTCCGGCTACCAGGTGAATGTACCGCAGCTCTATGCCGATATCGATCGGGTGAAGGCGCGGCAGCTTGGCGTCGCCGTGACCGACATTTTCGAGACGATGCAGATCTATCTTGGCTCGCTCTACGCCAATGACTTCAACCGCTTCGGTCGCACATATTCCGTGCGCGTTCAGGCTGATGCACAATTCCGGGCGCGTGCCGACGATGTCGGCCAGCTCAAGGTTCGCTCCGCAGCGGGCGAGATGGTACCGCTGTCGGCGCTGTTGCGGGTGAAGTCGAGTGCGGGGCCGGAGCGCGCCATGCGCTACAACGGCTTCCTGACCGCGGACGTCAATGGCGGCGCCGCGCCCGGTTACTCGACCGGCGAGGCGCAGGCCGCGGTTGCGAAAATCGCCGCCGAGACACTTCCGAAAGGGTTCGACTTCGAATGGACCGAATTGACTTATCAGGAAATTCTGGCCGGCAATTCTGCGCTGTGGGTGTTCCCTCTCGCGGTCTTCCTGGTCTTCCTGGTCCTCGCAGCGCTTTACGAGTCGCTCGCGCTGCCGCTGTCGATCATCATGATCGTGCCGATGGGTCTGCTCGCTGCGATGACCGGCGTGTGGATTTCCGGCGGCGACAACAACATCTTCACCCAGATCGGCTTGATCGTGCTGGTCGGACTGTCGGCGAAGAACTCGATCCTGATCGTGGAATTCGCGCGCGAGCTGGAATTCGCCGGACGCAATCCGGTGCAGGCGGCCATCGAGGCGTCCCGTCTGCGTCTGCGGCCGATCCTGATGACGTCGCTGGCCTTCGTCATGGGTGTGCTGCCGCTGGTGCTGTCGACCGGTGCGGGCGCCGAGATGCGGCAGGCGATGGGTGTTGCGGTGTTCGCTGGCATGATCGGCGTGACGGCATTCGGGCTTATCCTGACGCCGGTGTTCTATGTGCTGCTTCGTGCCGCCTCGGGCAACCGTCCGCTCACACAGCACGGGCAATCCGGTCACAAGATTCTGGCGTCGCCTGTTCCCGCGGAGTGACCTCCGCAGGTGCCTGACGGCACAGGTTGGCCGGCGCGATGGAAAACCATCGCGCGCCGGTCACGGGCTATTCGAGGTGGCTGTCTGGCTTATTCGAGGTTCAGAAGGCCAGCGCGCCTTTTCCAGCCTGCGGAGCCGGTACCTTTTCAGGCGCCGATCCTCTTGACGGACCGGTGCCGTTGCCGCATCGCGTCAGGCAAAAGCCGGAGTTTCTATCGAGACCGGGCGCGTGCAGGGAAGGACGCCAACGCCGTGACATCAACCGATATACCCGTGCGCGCCGCCAAACCGATCATCGGCGGGCGCGTGGGCGCGCGCACTGAGCTCGATGGCCGGTCGATCATCCTGCTTACAGCCAACAATTATCTCGGGCTGGCCGGAGACGATGAGGTGATCGAGCGCTCCTGCGCCGCCGCGCGGCAATACGGCAACGGCTCGACGCTCAATCCGCCGCTTGCGACCACGTCTCTGCACGAGGCCTTGTGCGACACGGTCGCGCGCTTCCACAGCGTCGATTCCGCGCTTTTGTTCAACTCCTGCACCTCCGCCAACGTCACGGTTGCCTGCACGCTTGTGGGCAAGGGCGACCGTATTTTCAGCGACCGGCTGAATCATGCCAGCATCATCGATGGCTGCCGTCTGAGCGCGGCGGAAACGCTGATCTACAACAATCGCGATCTGGACCACCTTGCGGCGTTGCTCTCGCAACCGCATGACGGCGCGAAACTCGTTATTACGGACGGCATCTTCAGCATGGAAGGCGATGCCGCCGATCTGCCGGCCATGATCGCGCTATGCAGGCGCCACGACGCGATCTTTGTCGTGGACGAAAGCCATGCCGCGGGTGTGATCGGGCAGGGTGGCCGCGGTACGGGCGCCGTGCAGGGCTGCGTCGGCGAGATCGATCTTTATACCGGCACCTTTTCGAAGGCGTTTGGCGGTTTTGCGGGCGGATATGCAGCCGGACGGGCCGATCTCATCCGCCGGATCCATGATCACGGCCGCTTCTTCATGTTCACGACGGCGATGACGCCGGCGTCGGCGGCCGGCGCGCTCGCCGCAATGGAGCGCGTGATGCGGGACGACGCCCTTGTCGGGCGGCTGTCGGAGAACACGGCACGTCTGCGTTCAGGACTGACGAAGATCGGCTTGCGCATTCTGGGCGAAAACCATCCCATCACGCCTATTCTGGTCGGTGACGAAGACAAGGCACGCGAATTCAGCCGCGTGTTGCTCGAGGAGGGGGTCTATATTGGCGCGATCTGCTTCCCCATCGTTCCGCGCGGCGAGGCGCGGCTGCGTGCACAGCCATCTGCCGCTCATTTGGCTGCCGATATCGACGAGGCTGTCGCGGCGATTGGGCGAGCCGCGCGGCGCGTCGGCCTGATCGGTTGAGCAAAAAATGCTTCCCATCGCAGTCGCGTGGGTGACAATGCCGATCAAAAGGCGTCCGGCCCCAATCTGTCGCAAAAAATAGGCTTGACGGCCCGTGACCAAGATGGCCCGATCCTGCTCATAATAAGGATCTGGGAGGATTCCGGTATGTCACGTCTTGCATTCGCTGCCATGTATGGCAGCGCAGCACTTGCTTTTACGACATTGGCAGGCTGGTCGCCCGCCGCTCATGCGCAAACCACCTTGACCATGTCGAGCTGGGTTTCGCCGCAGCATCTCCTGACCAAGGACGTTCTGGCCGTTTGGGGCCAGCAGGTCGAGAAAGCCACGAATGGCCGTGTGAAACTCCAGATGCTGGCCAAGCATCCGTCAGCGGCGCCCGGCACCTTTGACGCGGTGCGGGATGGCCTGGTCGACGTGTCCTATGTGACCGCAAGCTACACGCCGGCGCGGCATGTGCTTCCGTTGCTTCCCGAACTGCCCGGCGGCGGCGCAACGGCCGAAATCAATTCGGTCGCCTTCTCGCGCATCCACTGGAAATATTTCCAGCCGGTCAATGAATACAAGGGTGTGAAACTGCTCGGCGTGTGGACGCACGGTCCCGGACAGATGTTCAACACCAAGCGGCCGATCAACAGGGTCGAGGACCTTGCAGGCATGAAGATCCGCTCGGGCGGCGGCATTTCCGAACAAATGGCGCGTGCGCTCGGCGCTTCGCCCTTCGTCAAGCCGGCTCCGGAATCCTACGAACTCCTGAGCTCAGGTGTAGCCGATGGCACCTTCTTCCCGCTCGAGTCGATCATCTCCTTCAAGCTGGATTCGGTGGTCAAATATGCCACGCTGTTCCCCGGCGGGTTCTACGGTTCGGCGTTCGGGTTCTTCATGAACGAGGACAAGTGGAACAAGCTGAGCAAGCAAGATCAGGACGCCATCATGTCGGTTTCGGGTGAAGCGATTGCTCGTCTTGCCGGCAAGGCCTGGGACAACACTGACCGCGCTGCGATGGAGGTGATGAAGAAGGCCAACATCAACATCCAGGAGGCCTCGCCTGAACTGATCAAGGGCGTGCAGGAGCGTTCGAAAGGGATCGTCGAGAAGTGGAAGGCCGACGCGAAGGCCAAGGGTGTCGATGGCGACAAGGCGTTCGCCGAGTTCCATGAAGAGCTGAAGCGCGTCGCTGCCGGCCAATAGCGGTCGCCCAGTGTCTTCCGAACATAACGAAGGCGGCGTCTGGCTTGATCGTTTGCTGGGCGCCGCCGCAGCCATTCTGCTTTTTGGCCTCATGGCGATCACAACGGTCGATGTGATCGGCCGCTATCTGTTGAACTGGCCGTTGCGCGGCGGTTTTGAAATCACCGAACTACTGCTGCTGGCGCTGATCTTCGCAGGTCTGCCGCTCGTGTCGCGCGCGGACGAGCACGTCACGATGGACTTTATCGACGCGGCATTGAGCGCGCGTTCGCGAAGGCTGCTGCGTCGGCTTGTCGACATTCTTTGCGGGCTGCTCATCGTTGGGCTGTCCTACCGCGTCTGGTTGAGGGCGGACAAAATCGCGGGATACGGCGACACAACCGATGTTCTGAGAATACCTGTCGCACCGTTCGTTTACTTCATGGCGGTGATGGTGGCGGTGACCGGAATTGTGCACCTCGTGAAGGCCTTCATGCCGATCTCCGACGAGCAGCCCAAGGCATTCGATCCCGACAAGGCGAGTACGACATGACGGAAGCCCTCGTGGGCCTGGGCATCATGATGGTGCTCGCGCTCCTGCGTATTCCCATTGCCATCTCGATGGGAGTCGTCGGTTTTCTCGGCGTTGCCTATCTGCGCGACTGGAATTTTTCGCCGGCCATGGCGATGGTCGAGACCAAGATTTACGAGACCGGGCGCAATTACACCTTGTCCGTGATCCCGCTCTTCATCCTGATGGGCAACTTCACCACGCGCGCCGGAATGTCGAAGGAACTGTTCCGCGCCGCCTATGCTTTTATCGGGCACCTTCGCGGCGGGCTTGCCATGGCGACAATCTGCGCCTGCGCGGGCTTCGGCGCCATTTGCGGCTCCTCGATCGCCACCGCGGCGACGATGGCGAAGGTCGCTTATCCCTCGATGAGGCAGCTCGGCTATTCGGATCGTCTCTCCACCGGTTCGATCGCTGCCGGCGGAACCCTCGGCATCCTGATCCCACCATCGACCCTGATGGTCATCTACGGCGTGATGACCGAGACCAATATCGGGAAGATGTTTGCCGCCGGTATATTGCCCGGAATTCTCGCGACGCTCCTCCTGTGCGTTGCGGTGCAATGGACGGTGTGGCGCGACCCTGATTCAGGTCCGCGTGGGGAGCGTTCCTCGTGGGCAGAACGTCTGAAGGCTGCCGAGGGCGTCTGGGCTGTCGCGCTCCTCTTCATTATCGTGATGGGCGGTATTTATGGCGGCGTCTTCACCGCAACCGAAGGCGCGGGCATCGGCGCATTCGGTGCGCTCTGCATCGCGCTGTTGCGGCGCGCGCTGACCTGGCGAACCTTCTTCGATGCGCTGATCGAGTCGGGCCGTACCACGGCGATGCTGTTCGTGATCCTCACCGGCGCACTGATGTTCGCGGAATTCGTCAACTACACGACCATGCCGGACGACCTGAAACGGCTGGTCACGACGCTCAACCTGTCGCCGATCATGGTGATCGCCGCGATCTGCGCGATCTACGTGATACTCGGAACGGCGATGGAGGAACTGTCGATGATCCTGTTGACGGTGCCGGTGTTCTTCCCGCTGGTGGTGCATCTCGGGTTTGACCCGATCTGGTTCGGCATTCTGGTCGTGGTTGTCGTTGAGATCGGATTGATCAGCCCGCCGGTCGGCATGAATCTGTTCGTTCTGAACGCTCTGCTTCCGAACGTTCCGACCACGACGCTGTTCCGCGGCGTGCTGCCATTCGTGGTCGCCGACATCGTCCGGCTTGGCATCCTGATCGCGTTCCCGGTGATCTCGCTGTGGCTGCCAAGTATGATGAAGTGACCTGAGGAGCCGGCACTTCACCGGCTCCCGGATCAGCGCCAGCCGAGCGCCGGCGCCACATGCTTCAGGATCGCTTCGATCACATGCGCGTTGTAGTCGACGCCAAGCTGATTGGGCACGGTCAGCAATAGCGTATCGGCCTCTGCGATCGCCTCGTCTTCTGCGAGCTGCTTGATGAGTGCGTCCGGTTCGGCGGCATAACTGCGTCCGAAGATCGCCCGTGTGTTCGGATCGATATAGCCAATGCTGTCCTGACTGTCGCCTTCGCGTCCGAAATACATGCGGTCGCGATCGTCCACCAGGGCGAAGATGCTGCGGCTGACCGAGACGCGTGGCTCGCGGGTGTGGCCGGCCTCCTTCCATGCGGCGCGGTAGGCGCGGATCTGTTCGGCTTGCTGGATATGAAACGGTTGACCGGTCTCGTCGGTCTTCAAGGTCGAGCTCTGCAGGTTCATGCCGAGTTTGGCCGCCCAGACGGCGGTGGCGTTGGAGGCTGCGCCCCACCAGATGCGTTCGCGCAGGCCCTCCGAATACGGCTCGAGCCGCAGCAGGCCGGGCGGGTTCGGAAACATCGGACGCGGGTTCGGCTTTGCGAAGCCCTTGCCCTGCAGCACGTCGAGAAAGACCTCGGCGTGGCGGCGGCCCATCTCGGCGTCATCCTGACCTTCCGCCGGCTGGTAGCCGAAATAGCGCCAGCCATCGATGACCTGCTCGGGCGAGCCGCGGCTGATGCCGAGCTGCAGGCGTCCGCCGGCGATCAGGTCGGCCGCGCCTGCGTCTTCCGCCATGTAGAGCGGATTTTCGTAACGCATGTCGATGACCGCGGTGCCGATCTCGATCCGGCTGGTCTTCGCCCCGATGGCGGCAAGCAGCGGGAAGGGGGAGGCGAGCTGGCGCGCGAAGTGATGCACCCGGACATAGGCGCCGTCCGCGCCGAGTTCTTCGGCGGCAACGGCAAGATCGATGGATTGCAGGAGCGCGTCCGCCGCCGAACGGGTCTGGGAATGCGGAGAGGGGGTCCAGTGACCGAAGGATAGAAAGCCGATCTTCTTCACAGTGTCGTCCGGGTTAAAGCGCGCCTGCAAATATGCGCCGGGGGCGGATTGTGCCCGTTCATAACACGAACAACGCCTTCGATTACCGGCATTTCTGAATGATAGCGATGTCCTGGCTGGTGCTGCAGCGATGGCTAAGACAGTCGGCACCCCGGCGGGCGCAGTTCGGCGGCGCCGTTTCGCATGAATTGCTGAACCGCGTCCGCGGCGGTCCGGAACCTCAACTGCTGGTAACGGATTGAACGGATGCGCCGGTTACCGGCGTGTCGCGTGTTTCGATGAAGCCGAGCTCGAGGATCTGCTCGTCGATCTCCTCGTCTTCATCAAAAAAGCGGACAGCCCGCCTCAGCGGCGCGGCGCGATTTTGCGCGCGTAGGGTGCGACGTCTTTTCATGCCGATAGAACGCCCGGGCTTGAACGCCCGTTCCGAGCAACAGGAGAAATCGAAATGGCCAAAAAACGCAAATATTCCCCCGGGGCGTCGGCGGACGTGGAAAAGGAAATGCACGATTACAAGCGCGGCCGGGCCCGCAGTGGCCCGGGCGGAAAGGGCGGAAAGGTGAAAAGCCGCAAACAGGCCATCGCAATCGGGCTCTCCAAGGCGCGAGCGGAAGGCAAGCGGGTCCCGAGCAAGGCGGCCAAGACGAAGAAGAAGCGCTCGGCAAAGAAGACCAGGGCGAAAAAACGCAAATGAGGCGGCCTCGGCAGGCAGCCTCTTCCGGTTGCCATGATTAAAATATAGACACAAATACCTCCATTGTATGCAATTCCGGCCGCCCCCGGCGGCCCGCCAGGTAGTCCCTCTGCCGGGCACTGCCGCCATTTCGGCGGTCAAATCAGTCAGTTGCGAGATTCACGGCGCGCCCGCCTCCGGCTGGCACAAGCTTTGCGGAGGGTGTGTCCCAGGCCCAGGACAGAGGGACCGGAGGCACCACAATGAATCGCCGTGAATTTCTGAAATCGACGACTGCTATTGCTGCGACATCTGCCGTTTCTGCACCCGCAATTTTCTCATCGGCCAAGGCGCAGGCGCGCCAGGAGACCATCCTTGTGGTGTCCGAAAGCGGTCCGAACAACATCGACATCCACGGCGTCGGTACCAACGTCCCCGGCTATGAAGTCGCGTGGAATTGCTACGACCGTCTGATCAGCCATGAGATGAAGACCGGCCCGGCTGGCCAGCCCTATTACGACAAGGACAAGTTCAAGCCCGAACTCGCCGACGACATGAACATCGGCGATATGTCCGTGACCTTCAAGCTGAAGAAGAACGCGACCTTCCAGGACGGAACGCCGGTCAAGGCCAAGGATGTGAAGTGGTCGCTTGATCGCGCCGTTTCGGTCGGCGGCTTTCCGACCTTCCAGATGGGCGCCGGCTCGCTGACCAAGCCCGAGCAGTTCGTGATCGTCGACGACAACACTGTGCGCGTCGATTTCATGAAGAAGGACCGTTTGACCATTCCTGATCTCGCAGTCGTGGTGCCGGCGATCTTCAATTCGGAGCTCGTGAAGAAGCACGCCACCGAGAAGGATCCCTGGGGGCTCGAATATACCAAGCAGAACACCGCGGGCAGCGGGGCGTATCGCGTCACCAAATGGACGCCGGGCTCCGAAGTCATCCTTGAGCGCTATGACGGTTGGAAGGGCGGCGAACTGCCGAAGGCGCGCCGCATCATCTGGCGCATGGTGCCGTCCGCGGGCAACCGGCGCGCGCTGCTTGAGCGCGGCGACGCCGACATCTCTTATGAATTGCCGAACAAGGATTTCGTTGAACTGAAGGACGCCGGCAAGCTCAACATCGTGTCGACGCCGTTCTCCAACGGTTGCCAGTATCTCGGCATGAATGTGAAGAACGCGCCCTTCAACGATCCGAAGGTCCGGCAGGCCGCCGCTTATGCCGTGCCGTATCAGAAAATCATCGATGCAGTGTTGTTTGGTCTCGGCACACCGCTTTTCGGTCGTGCGCCGGGTGCCGCAACCCAGGTGGCCTGGCCGCAGCCGACGAGCTACAACACCAACATCGCGAAGGCCAAGGCGCTGATGGTGGAAGCGGGCTATCCGAACGGCTTTGAAACGACGTTGTCGTTCGATCTGGGTTTTGCCACGGTCAATGAGCCGACTGCGGTGCTGATCCAGGAAGGTCTGGGCCAGATCGGCATCAGGACCACCATCAACAAAATTCCCGGCTCGAACTTCCGCACCGAGCTCAACAAGAAGGTGCTGCCGCTTTATCTGAACGTGTTCTCCGGCTGGCTCGATTATCCCGAGTATTTCTTCATCTGGTGCTACCACGGCAAGAATTCCATCTTCAACACGATGAGCTATCAGTCGAAGGAGATGGACGCGATGATCGACGGTGCGGTCGACGCCGCCGCCGTCGGCGACAAGGCGAAGTACGAAAAGGATGTGAAAGGCTTCGTCGATCTCGCCTTCGCCGATCTGCCTCGCATCCCGCTGTTCCAGCCCTATTCCAACGTCGCGATGCAGAAGAACATCTCCGGCTATCAGTACTGGTTCCACCGCCGGCTGGATTATCGGGCTCTCGTCAAATCGTAAGGCGTGCATGTTTCGGGCGCGCAGGCAATCGCGCTCGGACTCAATCTTGCATGACACATGCTGGATTCCGGGTGGGCACATCTCACCCCCCGGATCACGAGGGCAGGGGCGAAAAGCATGATCCGGCAAATCGGCAAGCGTCTCGCGACCACGATCCCGTCCATCATCGGCGTGATCATCGTCACCTTCCTGTTGACCCGCGTGCTGCCCGGCGATCCGGCAGCCTATTTCGCGGGCCCTGCGGCGACCCCTCAGGCGATCGAGGAGATCCGCAAATCGCTCGGACTCGACAAGTCGCTGCCCGAACAATTCGTCCGCTATGTCACCGAACTGAGCCA
>NZ_DATMRV010000023.1:0-39093 GCF_035565795.1 Pseudorhodoplanes sp. | reverse complement strand
CTTCCTTGCGCTGCGCCTGACGGCGTTCCGCGATCCGATGTCGTATTTCCATCGCTATTCGCGGCTCTCGGATTCGGAGGCGGTCGCGACCGCAAAAAGCATCTGGAGCCGGATCAATCTCGTCAATCTGCGCGAGAATATCCTGCCGACGCGGCAGCGCGCCGACCTGATCCTGACCAAGAATGCGGGTCACCTGATCGACGAAGTCGCGCTGCGGCGCTTGTGAGAGCGCCGCGTCCCGGACCCTGCGCAGCGTCCGGGACAAGGGTGTGGCTTAAGCCGCCTTTGCCGTCATGCCGCGGATCTCGGCCAATACCGCTGCAAGCTTCTCGCGATCCAGCGGCTTGGTGAGGAACGCATCCATGCCAGCGGCGAGACAGGCTTCGCGATGCTCGGGCAGCGCGTTGGCGGTCAGCGCAACGATCGGCGTGCGGATGCCGGTCCTCGCTTCGACCGCGCGGATGCGGCGTGTCGCCTCGAGGCCGTCGATGCCCGACATGCGCACGTCCATCAGGATCAGATCGAACGGCAGGCCGGCGCCATTCGCAGCGAAGAAGGATTCCATCGCGGCATGTCCGCTCGCCACCACCTGCGGGCGATGGCCGAGCTTCTGGAGCAGCGCGCGTGTCAGGAGCGCGTTGATCTCGTTGTCTTCCGCCACGAGGATCGACAGGCCATCCTTCCGGGGCGTGCCGAAATTCGGCAGCTCGTTCAATTCGTCCGCAATCTGCGAGAATCCGTCGCTGTCCACGCGCAGACGCTCGGCGAGCGAAGCGGCACGGATCGGCTTCACGAGATAGCCGGTAAGGCCGCGCGCCTTCAGGCCGTCGAGTTCGCCGCGTGCGGACGGCGTGATGGTCACAAGCCGGCACGGCACGTTACGCGTCGCCGCGAGCAGCGTATCGATTGCGTCGCCGCCAATCGCATGATCGATCAGCATCGCGTCCCAGCTGCGTTCGGGCAGCAGCGCCTGCGCAACCGCGTCGTTCGGTGCGATCGCCACCCGTGCACCCCAGCGTGTCAGGCGCCGCGCGATCAGCGCGGCTTCGATATTCGAAGGCGCAACGATCATGATCGAACGGCCGCCGAGATCGGGTGCGGTGAAAGCCGGCACGCGTTCGGCCTCGTGCGAGGCGGCGAGCGGCAATGTCACCTCGAACAGCGCGCCGGCGCCAGGCGCGCTTTCGACTGCGATACGGCCCTGCATGCCCTCGACGATGCGCTTGACGATGGCGAGGCCCAGACCCGCGCCATCCGCCTGGCTGGCACCGGCTTCGGTCTGTTCGAATTCCTCGAAAATCTTGTCGTGATCGGCGGCGGCGATGCCGACACCTGTATCGCGCACCTTAAACACGACCTCGCCCTGCCATGCACCGGGCTCGACGACGATGGCGACACCGCCTTCGTTGGTGAACTTGATGGCGTTACCGGCAAGATTGAGCAGTACCTGCTTCAGCCGCGTCTCGTCGCCGATCACGCGCGCGGGCAGGCGCTCGTCGACATAGCTCGCGATCTCGAGGCCCTTGCCCTGCGCGCGGATGGCGAGCAGTTCGGTCAGGTCCTCGATCATGGTTGCGAGCGGGAAGGGCCGCGCTTCGAGATCCAGCCGTCCGGCTTCAATCTTGGAGAAGTCGAGGATTTCCTCGATCAGCGCGAGCAGCGTATCGCCGGACATCTTCACGGCGCGTGCATAGGTGGTCTGTTCGGGCGTAAGCCTTGTATCGAGCAGAAGATCGGCCATGCCGATGATGCCGTTCAGCGGCGTGCGGATTTCGTGGCTCGCCATCGCGAGGAAGCGCGACTTGGCGCGGTTCGCCGTTTCCGCCTGATCGCGCGCTTCAGAGAGCGCATGCTCCGACATGACGCGGTCGGTAACGTCGCGGCCCACGCTCTGGATTTCGGTCTCGCCATTCTCGCCGCGGACAGCGCCTTCGCGCCACGCGATCCAGCGCGGGCCGTTCGCGGTCGCGATCTGCTGGTCATAGACCCGGCTGCCGTCCGGCAAGGTGGCGACGTCGCCCTGCTCGATGACGTTAAAGGTGAAGTCCGAGCCGCGAAGCGTTTCCGGGGCACCGTCGGCCAGCGCGCAGAATGCGCCATTGGCGAAGGTGATCGCGCCCTGCGGCCCGCGGCGGCGCACGATCACATCACCCTGCATGTCGAGGAAGGAGCGCGCCCGCTCTTCGGCCTCCTGCAGCTTCCAGACGCGGTCGGACAGCGCTTCGTTGCGCTTTTCGAGGCGGATCGCATAGGCGCGCCACGCGCGATTGCGATAGATCAGAAAGGCGGTGAATGTGCAGACAAAGGCGAACAGCGCCGCGACCCCGATCGCGAACATGGCCGGATCGTATTGCGATGTGCTGGTGGCTGTCGCCGAGAGGAGGCCGAAGCCGATCCAGATTCCGACCAGAAGCAGGAAGGCCATCCGCAACAAGCGGAAAACGAATGGTCGAATGCCGCCGCGCGGCGCCTTGCTCGAATGCATGCCTGACGTCCCATTGACCGCCCGTCGATGACGCGCGGCTCTTTCCCTTGCGGCGAAAGTGGGGCTGCGACAGTTGCCATTGGATTGATGCGCCGGACCGCTTTCGTGACGTCGTTAGCGGCGGTTTGCGGGATTGCTTAGAATTTTAGGGATCGGATTCGGGTTACGCCGCGCGTCGCATCTCGTCGGTGAGTGCGCGATAGGACAGCGCTTCCGCAAGATGAATGCGCCCGACATGCTCGCTGCCATCGAGATCGGCAAGCGTGCGCGCGACACGCAGCACGCGGTGATAGCCGCGCGCAGACAGCCTCATCTGGTCCGATGCATCGCGCAGAAGTGCGAGACCGGATTTGTCCGGCTGCGCTACCTGTTCCAGCATGCTTCCCGAGGCCTGCGCGTTCACACGGATCTGCGGCTGGCCGAGCGCCGTGTAGCGTTCGGTCTGGATCGCACGTGCGCGTGCAACGCGCTCTGCGACCTGTGCCGAGCCCTCCGCCGGGGCGGGAAGGATCAGGTCAGCGGCTGTCACCGCCGGCACCTCGATGTGCAGATCGATGCGATCCAGCAGCGGGCCCGACAGCCGCCCCTGATAATCGGCCGCGCAGCGCACATTCATGCCGCGCTTGCAGATATAGCCGGGATCGCTCGCATGTCCGCAGCGGCACGGATTCATCGCTGCGACCAGCATGAAGCGCGCGGGATAGGTGATCCGATGGTTGGCGCGCGCGATCGAGACATCGCCAGTCTCGAGCGGCTGCCGCATCGAGTCGAGCGCCTGCCCGGAAAACTCCGCGAACTCGTCGAGGAACAAGACGCCGTTATGCGCCAGCGACACTTCGCCGGGACGCGCGCGCAGGCCGCCGCCGACCAGCGCCGGCATCGATGCGGAATGATGCGGGGCGCGAAACGGGCGGCGATTGGTGAGGGAGCCGTCTTCGATTGCGCCCGCAACGGATGCGATCATCGACACTTCCAGCAGTTCCTCCGGCGTCAGCGGCGGCAGGATCGACGGCAGGCGTGCCGCGAGCATCGACTTGCCGGCACCGGGAGGGCCGATCAGCAATAGGTTATGACCGCCGGCTGCTGCGACTTCGAGCGCGCGCTTGCCGCTCTCCTGTCCCTTGATGTCGGCAAGATCGAGCCGCGTGCCTTCGACTTCGCGAATGCGCGGCTGCGGACGTGTCAGCACCTGCGTGCCGCGGAAATGATTGGCAAGCTGGATCAGTGACGATGCGGCAATAATCTCCATTTCCGGGCTGGCCCAGGCCGCCTCCGCCCCGCACGCCTTTGGGCAGATCAATCCTTCGCCGCGCGCATTCGCGCCGATCGCAGCCGGCAGGACGCCGGCCACCGGCGCGATCGATCCGTCGAGACCGAGTTCGCCGAGAACCGTGAAGCCCGAGAGCGCGTCGTGCGGGATCGCGCCAATCGCGGCCATCAGTCCGAGCGCGATCGGCAGATCATAATGGCTTCCTTCCTTCGGGAGATCGGCGGGTGCGAGATTGACCGTGATACGGCGCGCCGGCAGCGCAAGCCCCGATGCGATCAATGCGGAGCGCACACGCTCGCGCGCCTCTGACACCGCCTTGTCTGCAAGGCCGACGACATTGAACGCAGGCAAGCCGGGCGCGACCTGGACCTGCACGTCCACCGCGCGAGCCTCGATGCCCTGGAATGCAACCGTGGAAACCCGCTGGACCATGCCCCTCAAGCCCGTCGCCACGTCTCGGCTGTGCAAAAGGTAGCGGAGTCCGGTCCGCCTGACAAGAACATTTGCAGAACAAAACGACTCAGCCTACGTTTTTTGTCGGCACGGATGGAGCTGAGCATGGTCGATTTCAAAGCACTCGATATGGAGCTTGCCTTTGCACGCCGGGCGCGCCGCGAGGCGCAGATGGCCGGTCTCGATCTCGAGCGGGTCATCGAGCGGATGCAGGCGGGGTGCACGCTGCAGCAGATTGAGCTTGAAGAGCTGGCGTCGTTCCCGGTTTCAATCCGGACGGACTTTGCACCGCGCGCGGACGAAACCGAATTCCGCCAGGCGGCCTGACGTCAGTCCGGCTTTCCGACCTGAGGTTCTGCGCCAGCTTTGGCCATGCGCATGTGCAATTCGCCGACCAGCGCATCGAGACTTTTCGCAAACTGCGCGAGCTCGAAATTCTGCGGATCGTCGTGCTTGTTGCGGATGCCCTCGTCGAGCACCGAATGGAAAGCCGGGATCATCCAGAACCCGGCCCTGTGGCTCGCGACCGTATAAATCAACGCCAGCGAGTCGTATTGAGCCTGCGAGAAGCCCGGCGTAGGAGCGAGAAAATCGTTGCTGCGGCCATAGCCTTTCAGCGCGCGGCGCGGCTGGATCAATTCGACATGCAGGAACAGGCCCTTCAGGGCCGGACCGAAATTCTTCGCCGTTTCGAATTTGGTGGCGCGCCACGGCACGGTGAAATCATGTGCGAGAAAAATCTTTCCGCCGCGATTGATGAACACATGCGCGCGCTCGATGTCGTTCGAACATTCGTAGCGCGCCAGATTGTTGACCTTCGGATCGTCGTCGATCGAGACCGGCCAGGGCTGGCTACGGTAATTCGGCGTCGAGGTGTCGTGGAAGACGATGTAGGTCGCCGAACGCGCCAGCGGATCGTTGTCATGCGCATGCGAGACGGGCTGCGCGAGCGTGTCGATCAGGTCCTGCGTCGCGCCGCGATCGCGCAGCAGCGCCGCCAGCGTCTCGCGTGATGGTAGATCGGTGCTGTTGCCGACGCGCTTCTCGATTGCGGCCGGAAGCGCATTCATCGCCGCTCCCAGGCGGCCGACAGGCTCGACCGGATTGAGCAGGCAGCGCGCCTGATCGGCCGGCGTGCCGCTGAATTGCAGTGTGGCGTGGTCGAACTTGCAGAAGCCTTCGCTCTGCTTCTCGTTCAGCGCAATCGGCGGGCGTTTGGCAAAGCGGCATTTCCCGGCCGAGGAGAATTCGCCTGCAGATGACGCGGCGCATGACCATGCCATCGTTGCCGCGCAGGCCAACATAACAGATGAAATATGGTTCAGAGCCATCGACCTGCCGCTCGTCATGCGCGCCAAGCTAACGCAGGCGGCAACGCAAAGACAATCAATCAAAATTTGCAACGTCGCTGCGCTGTCGATGTCGTTCGGCGCCGTTGCCTAGATCTCGTTTCAGGCCCCGCGCTTCTTCTCGATCGCGTCCCAGACCATGGCCGCGATGTCGGGGCCGCCGATATTGCGGATCGCGCGGATGCCGGTTGGCGACGTGACGTTGATCTCGGTGAGATAGCCGTCGATCACGTCGATGCCGACAAAGAGCAGGCCGCGCTCCCTGAGCGCAGGTCCGAGCCGCCGGCAGATCTCGTGCTCGCGCGGCGTCAGTTCGGTGTCCTTGGGTGAACCGCCGCGCACCATGTTGGAACGCAGGTCGTCGGGCGCAGGCACGCGGTTGACCGCGCCGGCATACTCGCCGTCGACCAGGATGATGCGCTTGTCGCCGTGCTTCACCGCCGGCAGGAAGGTCTGCACCATCCACTGCTCGCGGAAGGTGGTGGCGAACAGGTCGTAGAGCGAACCGAAATTGAGATCGTCCTTCGTCAGCCGGAAGACCGAGCCGCCGCCATGGCCATAGAGCGGCTTCATCACGATGTCGCCATGCTCCTCCCGGAACGCCTTGATCTCGGCGAGGTCGCGCGTGATCAGCGTCGGCGGCATCAGATCTGAGAACTCCATCACAAAGATCTTCTCGGGCGCATTGCGCACATGGGCCGGGTCGTTGACCACGAGCGTCTTCGGATGCACGCGCTCCAGCATGTGGGTCGTCGTGATGTAGGCCATGTCGAAGGGCGGGTCCTGCCGCAGCAGGATGACGTCGAAATCGGTCAGGTCCGTGCGCTTGCCTTCGCCGAGCGTGACGTGATTGCCGATCTCGTCACGGACATCGATCGGTTGCACCGTCGCGAATACATGGCCGCCGCGCTGGGCAAGCTTGTCGGGCGTGTAATAGGACAGCCGGTGGCCGCGCGCCCTCGCTTCCAGAAGCAGGGCAAAGGTCGAATCGCCGCGGATATTGATCCGCTCGATCGGGTCCATCTGGACGGCGACATTGAGTGGCATGGCCTTTGACCCACCTTCCATTTTTCAGCGTCCGAATCCGAAATTCGCACGGGCGTTCCGCGCCTTCTGTTGCACACTTCGGATTCGAAGAACGCTGACAGCGCATTGATTTTAGTGTGGTTTTGGATCGGAAGTCCGCTTGATCAGGTTGCAGCAAAATGAAGCGGACTTCCGATCCACCGCACTAGTGAAAACGCGTGGTTAATAAATGCCTGCCATGCTCGCAATCCCAGATTCCATGACGATCCGGATTTTCGCGTGACATTCCCGAGACTCACGATCGCGGCCAAGCTTTACGCCATTTTTGCGCTGCTCGCGACGGCGGCCCTGATTCTGGCGCTCGCGGCCGTCGTCAATGCGAAGCGGCACTCGGCGTTGACCGACGAGTTCCGCGCGAGCTTCAACAGCGCCCGGCAGATCGAGCGGGCGCACTCCCTGATCAATGCGGTGGTGATGGAGGCACGGGCTCTCGTGCATGCCCCGGACGCTCCGTCCGCGCGGCGGACCGCGACGCAGCTGATCGCCAATAACGACCGGCTGGGCGATACGGCGACCGAACTGCAATGGGACGCGAAGCCGGAGGACAAGGACAAGATCGAGGCCTTCGCGGAGCGCATCAAGAATTTCCAGCAATTCCACCGCGAGCTGGCGCGTCTTGGCGCTGAGGTCGGGCCCGAAGCTGCGCGCGCCCTCGGCGAGAACGAGACCGATCGCACCGGGCTGTCGCGCGACATCGAAGGCATGGCGCAGGTCTACTCGCAGCGTTCGCAGCAGCTCTATGCGGCGATCGATGAAGGCGTGCGGGTATCGGCGATCGTGTTCGAGGTGCTGACGCTGGTTCTGTTGCTGCTCGCCGCCGCCGGTGCGGCAATCATCTGGCGCTCCTGCATCCGTCCGCTCAAGGCGATCACGCGCGTGACCGAGCAGGTCGCGGATGGGCAGACCGATGTGGTGGTGCCGTATCGCGGACGGCGCGACGAGATCGGGGCGCTGGCGACCTCGATCGGCGTGTTCCAGGCGGCGATGCGGCACAACAAGGAACTGAACAAGACCGTAAATAGCGATGCGGAAGCGCGCCGGCAACGCCAGGACCAGATCGCGGCGGAGATCGAGACATTCTCGGCGGAAGTCGAGGGCACATTGTCCGAACTGATGAAGATGTCGAGCCGTGCGAAAAAGGCTGCGACCGAACTCGGGCAGGCCGTCGAGATCACGGTCGATCGCACCGGCCGCGCCACGCAATCGTCCGAAGAATCGAACGCCAATGTGCGTGACATCGCCTCGGCGGCCGACGAACTGGCGATGTCGGTGCTGGAGATCGAACGGCAGGTTTCGCAGTCGCACGATATCGCGATGAAGGCGGTGACGGAGGCGGAAGCCACCAATGAGACGGTTCAGGAGCTGAGTGAGGCGGCCGGCCGTATCGGCGATGTGATTCGGATGATCAACGACATTGCCGAGCAGACAAATCTGCTTGCACTCAACGCGACGATCGAGGCGGCCCGCGCGGGCGAGGCAGGCCGCGGATTTGCGGTGGTTGCGGGCGAAGTGAAGGCGCTGGCCGGTCAGACGGCCAAAGCTACCGAAGAGATCGGTGCGCAAATTGCGGGGATGCAGCACGCGACCGACCGGTCGATCGCGGCGATCAGTGCGATCAAGACCACGATCCGCGAGATCGGCGATATTTCGAGTGCAATCGCTGCCGCGGTGACCGAGCAGGGCGCCGCGACGCAGGAGATCGCGCGCAGCGTCGAAACCGCGTCACGCCGCTCGGCCGAGACCACCACGCAGATCGCGAAGGTCACGGAAGCGACCGAAATCAGCCGCACGCATTCGGTTGCCGCGCAATATGTGTCCGATACGCTCGATGGGCTGGCGTCGCGGATGCGCAATCAGATCGATCAGTTCTTCGAGCGGCTGCGCGCGGCCTAGAGGATCGCTACTCCGCCTCGAATGCCCCCGGAATATGCTTCGGCAGCGATCGTGGCGCGACCAGCACCGCGTCGAAGCGCATGTCGCAGCCGTTATCTTCCGGATGCGCCGCAAGCCAGGCCGCTGCGGCCGACGCGATCCGCCGCTTCTGACGATCGGTGACGGACCATGCGGCGTCATCCAGCAGGGCACGTGCTTTCACCTCGACGAAGATCAGAAGCGATCCACGCTTCGCCACGATGTCGATTTCACCGGCAGGTGAGCGGAAGCGCCGCGCGGCGATCCGGAAACCCTTTGCGAGCAGCAATGCGGCGGCAAGGTTTTCGGCGGAGAGGCCGAGCTGGAACGCGGTCCGACGTTCCGGTGCGGGCGATGGTTTGTCCGATCGGGTGCCGGGCTTACGGGGCGCCATCGTCTCGCTCTTTCGCGAGTTCGAGCGCGCGCTGATAGATGTCGCGACGTGGCAGGCCGGTGGCGGCGACAATCTCACCGACCGCATCCTTGACCGAAACACGCGCGAGCGCCGCACGGATCAGCGTGTCGACATCGTCCGCCTGTGGCACTCCGGCGGCCTGCGGCGGCGCGACGACGATGACGAATTCGCCGCGCGTCTCCGCGTCACCCGCGTAATGTTGCGCGAGCACGGGCAACGACTCGCGCCGCACCTCTTCGTGCAGCTTGGTCAATTCGCGGCAGATCGCCGCTTCGCGATCGCCGAGCACATCGGCGAGGTCGGACAGTGTCGAAGCGATGCGCGATCCGCCTTCGAACAGGACGAGGCTCGCCGGAATGCGCGATAATTCGGTGATCCGGCTTCGGCGCTGCGTCGCCTTGGCAGGCAGGAAGCCTTCGAACAGGAAACGGTCGGTCGGCAGGCCGGATGCGACCAGCGCGGTCAGCAGCGACGAGGCGCCGGGCAGGGCGATCACCGGCAGTCCGGCCTCGCGCGCCTCGCGCACAAGCTTAAAGCCGGGATCCGAGATCGCGGGCGTGCCGGCATCCGATATCAGTGCGACCGAGCCACCATCGGCAATGCGCTTGAGCAGGCCCGGTCGCGCGGCCGTGGCATTATGGTCGTGATACGCCGTGGTTGGCGTTGCAATGCCGTAATGCTCCAGAAGCTTCCGGCTGACGCGCGTGTCCTCGCAGGCGATCAGGTCCGCACCCGCAAGAGTTTGCAACGCGCGCAGTGTGATATCGCCCAGGTTGCCGATCGGGGTGGCGACAAGGTAGAGCCCGCCCGCAAGTTTCGCGGCCGGGTAGGGGGTGCCGCCAATATGGAACCCCCGGGAGGGTTGCGTCATGGCAACACCCCGCGAAACACCGCCCCGATCATCCCGTCCGCTCGTTTAAACATTGGATGACAATATGCCAGATTGTACCGGTGAGCGCCCTATCGAGCAGCCTCGCGCGTGTTGTTTCTGAACTGTACGGGCTGATGCGAAACCCAGTCGTCCTGTCGCGCCGAAGATTTACCCTGTCGGCCCTGTCGCTCGCCGCGACGGGCTTGTCCGGCTGCGCCGGCAATGGCGGCGGGTCTCTGTCCGAAGCGCCCCCGCCTGCTCCGGCGGGACCGCAGCAACCGGGCAGCGAAATCGGCAGCGGGCATTACAAGGTGGCGTTGATCCTGCCGCTGTCGAGCGGCGGCAATGCAGGCATGGCGGCGCAGTCGATGAAGAATGCCGCCGAGATGGCGCTCGCTGAATTCTCGAATCCGGACATCCAGTTCCTGATCAAGGATGACGCCGGCAATCCGCAGCTGGCGCGCATGGTGGCCGGCCAGGCGATGGACGAGGGCGCACAGATCATCCTCGGTCCGCTGTTTGCGCAGAGTGTGCAAGCTGTGGGGTCTGCTGCCCGGCCTCGCAACATTCCCGTGATCGGCTTTTCCACCGACGCGAGCGTGGCGGCGCGCGGCGTCTATCTGCTGAGCTTCCTGCCGGAGACGGACGTGGTGCGCGTGCTTGGCTACGCGTTCGCGCAGGGCAAGCGATCCTTTGCCGCGATCGTGCCCGAGAATGCCTATGGCTCGGTGGTGGAAGCGGCATTCCGCGAGGAAATTGCGCGACGCGGTGGCCGTGTGGTCGCGCTGGAGCGCTACGATGCGGCGCGGCTGCAGGCCTCGATCGGAGTCATTGCGCAGGCGGCACGCGGCGCGGATGCGGTGTTCATTCCGGATGGCGGGGATGTGGCGCCGACCATCGCGCAGGGGCTGGTGAGCGCGGGCGTCAATACCAGGCAGGTGCAGTTGCTCGGCACCGGATTGTGGGACGATCCGCGCATCTTCAACGATGCCTCGATGCTGGGCGGGCTTTACGCAGCGCCGGACCCGTCCGGCTTTGCGAACTTCGCGCAGCGCTATCAGACGCGTTATGGCAGCGAGCCGGTTCGGACTGCGACGCTGGCTTACGATTCGACCGCATTGGTCGCCGCGCTCGTGCGTTCGCAGGGTGCGCAACGCATCACCGATCAGATGCTGACCAACCCGTCGGGTTTTTCGGGGATCGACGGCGTGTTCCGCTTCAAGGCTGACGGCACCAACGAACGCGGACTTGCGGTGATGCGGGTCGCTGCGGGCGGCGGGCAGATCGTGAGCCCGGCGCCGAAAACATTCGGCGGGTCGGGAACGTAAGGCGTTCTTTTCCCCTCCGCTCGCGGAGGGAAAAAGAAAGACCTACGCCGCGAGATCCGCGACGACAGCGTCGAGAATCGGGAAAGCGGCCTGCGTCACGCGAAGATGCCCTTTCGCCGTGGTCTCGACGGCGCCTTCCTCGCGCAGGATCGCGATGCGCTTCTGGTCGAGCGGGCGGCCCGACAATGCTTCGTAGCGCTGCGGGTCGATGCCTTCCGCGAGTCGCAGCCCCATCAGAAGATATTCGTCTGCGCGTTCCTCGCGTGTGAGCGCTTCGTCTTCCACGAGACCGTGGCCGAAACCTTCGACGCGCATCAGCCAGCTTTCCGGGCGCTTCTCGGTCGCGGTGGCGTAGCGGCGTCCGTCCGATTCGATGCGTCCGTGCGCGCCCGGACCGATCCCGGCATATTCATCGCCACGCCAATAGACCAGATTGTGCCGGCATTCCGCACCGGCGCGTGCATGGTTGGAAATCTCGTAGGCCGCAAATCCGGCCTTGTCGCAGACCTCCTGCGTCACGTCGTAGAGTTCGCGCGCGGCGTCGTCATCGGGTGTCTTCAGCTTGCCGCTGCGATGCAGGGCGTAGAACGGCGTCTCGGCCTCGATGGTGAGCTGATAGAGCGACAGATGCTCGGCCGCTTCCGCGATCGCGCGGCGCAACTCGTGCGACCAGGCATCGGCGGTCTGGCCGGGACGTGCATAGATCAGATCGAAGGAATAGCGATCGAACACCGAGCGCGCGATCGCCACCGCTTTCAGCGCTTCGGCCGCGGTGTGCAGACGGCCAAGTTCCTTCAGCGATTTGTCGTCGAGCGCCTGAACGCCGAGCGAGACGCGATTGACGCCCGCGGCACGAAAGCCGCGGAAGCGATCGGCTTCAACGCTGGTCGGATTGGCTTCGAGCGTGACCTCGACGTCGGGCGACACGGACCAGTGACGGCCGATGCCATCGAGGATTGCGGCGACGGTCTCGGGCTGCATCAGTGACGGCGTGCCGCCGCCAAAGAAGATGGTCGATACCGTGCGGCCCGGCGTGCGCGCGGCCGTCGTCTCGATCTCGCGCAGATAAGCCTGCACGTAGCGCGACTGATCGATGCCGCCATGGCGGACATGACTGTTGAAGTCGCAATAGGGGCATTTGGACAGGCAGAACGGCCAGTGCACGTAAACGCCGAAGGCCTGCGCGGCTGGATTCGTTAAGGTCATGTTAACGATAGTAAATGGCGAACCCTGCCTGATCCACCGGTAAGATCGAGGTCGTTAAAATTGTAACGATTCTGGCACTGAAATGGTTAACGCTAGGGCTTTTTCAGGCACGCCTCGGCAAGCTTGATGAAGGCACGGGCGCGGTGCGACAGGCCCTGTCCGCGCGGCGGCAGGCCGTGCTTCTCGTCGGAACTCATCTCGCCGAAGGTGCGGTCGTGCCCGTCGGGCAGAAACATCGGATCGTAGCCGAAGCCGGCTTCGCCGCGTGGCGGCCAGACCAGCGTGCCCTCGACAATTGCTTCGAAGTCTTCCGTATGGCCGTCCGGCCATGCGACGCAGAGTGCGGAAACGAAATGCGCGGTGCGGCGCGCCGGTGTCGTCGCGCCATGATCGCGCAACATCTGGTCGATGGTCTGCATGGCGCGCGCGAAATTCTTGTCGGGTCCGGCCCAGCGCGCCGAGTGAATGCCGGGCGCGCCGCCAAGGGCATCGACAACCAGCCCTGAATCGTCGGCAAAGGCCGGAAGGCCGGAAGCCTTCGCAGCGGCATGCGCCTTGATCGCGGCATTCTCGGCGAATGTCGCGCCGGTTTCTTCCGGCTCGGGAAGGTTCAGTTCGCCGGCTGACACCGCGTCGATGCCGTAAAGCGACAGCAACTCGCGCATCTCGCGCAGCTTGCCGGCGTTGTGGGTGGCGATGACCAGCTTGCCGGTGATCGGACGATGCGCGCTCACGTCACCGCCAGCTTCTGCAGATCGACCAGCTTGCCAACGCCCTTGCGCGCGAGCTTCAGCAATTCGAGGAATTGCTCCTCGCTGAAAGGCGTCTTTTCGGCAGTGCCCTGAATCTCGATGATGCCGCCCGATCCGGTCATCACGAAATTGGCGTCGGTCTCGGCGTCGGAGTCTTCGGCGTAATCGATGTCGAGCACCGCGGTGCCCTTGTGGATGCCGCAGGAGATCGCGGCGACATGATCGCGCAGCACGTCGGTCTTGATCATGTTGCGCGCCTTCATCCATTGCAGGCAGTCATGAAGCGCGACCCAGCCGCCGGTGATCGATGCCGTGCGGGTGCCGCCATCGGCCTGGATCACATCGCAATCGATGGTGATCTGGCGTTCGCCAAGCGCGACGAGATCGACAACAGTGCGCAGCGAGCGACCGATCAGCCGCTGGATCTCCACCGTGCGGCCGCCCTGCTTGCCGGCGGTTGCTTCACGGCGCGTGCGCTCGGAGGTCGCGCGCGGCAGCATGCCGTATTCGGCGGTGACCCAGCCACGCCCCTGACCCTTCAGCCATGGCGGCAGCCGGTCTTCCAGCGTTGCCGTCACCAGCACATGAGTATCGCCGAATTTCACGAAGCATGAGCCTTCGGCATATTTGACTACGCTTCGCTCGAGCGAAACGGCGCGCATTTCATCGGGTGCCCGGCGGCTTGGCCGCATCGTGGAGTCCTTCTCTCGTATCTGTGATTTGAATTTACACCTTGGCTCCCGCGCTTTTAGGAGGCACCGTCGCGCCCGACAAGCGCGGATTCGCCAAAAGGTGCGCCGGAGAGACCTCTTGCTTGATAATCTGATGCGGCCAATCCGCGCCTTCCGCCTGGCATACCTCCCGCTGGTGATGGTGTATTTCGCCTATGGCGCGCTCGGCCTGATCGACGTTTCGCGCGATTTCTGGATCAAGGAACAACTGCAACTGTCGCCGTCCGATCTCGCCAGCATCGGCGTGTGGCTGACGCTGCCCTGGACCATCAAGATGGTGTTCGGAGAGCTGGTCGATTGCGTGCCGATCTTCGGCTCGCAGCGCCGCGTCTACATCACGATCGGCGCGATGTTCACTGCAGCAGGGCTTGTCACACTGGCGGGCGCGGCCGGCGGCTGGCTGACGCTTCTGCGGCCCGACCAGCTTTACGTGCTCGGTGCGCTCCTGATCGTGCTCGGCACGGTGATCCAGGACGTTGTCGCGGATGCGATGTCGACCGAGGTGGTCAGCCGCGTCGATGCGGATGGTCAGCCGAGGCCGGAGAACGATGTCCGGTCCGAACTCGGCATGGTGCAGGTGATCGGCCGGCTGGCGCTCTCGGCCGGCATTGTCGCCGTCGCGGGCCTGTCGGGGATTCTCGCGGGTATCTTCTCGCGCGAAGCCGTATTCTTGATCGGGCTCGTGATCCCGGCTGTTTCGCTGACCGGCATGTTCATGATCGAGCAGGAAAAGGCCGCGCCCCGTCCGATCGACTGGCGGATTCTCGGCGGCGGTCTCGTGTTCGGCGCGGTCGTGCTCACGCTCGCGCTGGGCGGCATGCCGTTTGCGCAGGAAGTGATCTTCGCGATCTCCATGGCGGTGATCTGCACGATGCTGGTGTTCGTGACGCGCGAACTCGATCACAAGTCGCGCCTGGCGATCCTGTTCACCAGCATCATCATCTTCGCATTCCGTGCGACGCCCTCGGTCGGCGACGGTTATTTCTGGTGGACGCTGGATGTTCTGAAATTCGACGAAGGCTTCTACGGCGCATTGCGTCAGACCGGCGCCGTCCTCGCCATTCTCGGCATGTGGCTGTTCTCCAAGCAGCTCACCGAATATTCGGTGACCAAGACGCTGTTCTGGCTCGCGATCATCGGAACCATTCTGTCGCTGCCGAGCATCGGCCTCTATTACGGCATGGCCGACTGGACCGAGCGCATGTTCGGGATCGGTGCGCGTTCGATCGCAATCATCGACACTGCAGCAGCGTCTCCGTTCGCGCAGCTATCCATGATTCCGCTGCTGACGCTGATCGCCTTCTATGCGCCCTCCGGCCATCGCGCGACCTGGTTCGCGCTGATGGCGTCACTGATGAATCTCGCGCTCGTGGCAGGGCAGTTGCAGACGAAGTACCTGAACCAGACTTTCGCGGTTCAGCGCGGCGATTATACCGAGCTCGGCGCTCTCCTGATCGTGGCAACCGCCATCGGCTTCATCCTGCCGATCGGGATCATCCTGCTGCTGGGGCGAAGAGTCTGAGTGTATTGCGCTTGAAATTGCTCGCCTAAATCGACAATTCTTGCGGCCGAAGGAGCCCTGAATTGGCGTCACACGATATTCCGGTCGGTACGAGCCATGTCTCGCTCGCGGATCTGAACGAGCGGTCGCGCGACATTTTTCGTCAGATCGTCGAGAGCTATCTGGCGACCGGGGAGCCGGTCGGGTCGCGCAACATCTCGCGGCTGCTGCAGGTCTCGCTGTCGCCGGCCTCCGTGCGCAACGTGATGTCCGACCTTGAGCAGCTCGGCCTCGTCTACGCGCCGCATACGTCGGCCGGCCGGCTGCCGACGGAGCTCGGCCTGCGCTTTTTCGTCGATGCCCTGATGCAGATCGGCGACCTCAACGAAAGCGACCGGCGCTCCATCGAGGCGCAGGTTGCAGGGCGTGGCCGCTCCTACGAGAACGTGCTTACGCAGGCGTCGGGGATGCTGTCCGGTCTGACCCGGGCGGCAGGTGTCGTGCTCACGGCGAAGCTCAACTCCCAGCTGAAGCATATCGAGTTCGTGCGGCTCGAGCCGGAGCGCGCCCTTGTGGTGATGGTCGGCGAGGACGGGCAGGTCGAAAATCGCATTCTCAATGTTCCGGCCGGCCTGCCGACATCGTCGCTGGTCGAGGCATCGAACTTTCTGAACGCGCGCATTCGCGGCAAGACGCTCGCGGAGCTACGCATCGAATTGGAACAGGCGCTGGAAGCCGGCCGCGCGGAACTCGATCAGCTGACGCAGAAGATCGTCGCGGCCGGTTTCGCGAGCTGGTCGGGCGGTGAGACGGAAGAACGCAAGCTGATCGTGCGCGGGCAGTCGCATCTCCTCGACGATCTGAAGGCGCTCGACGATCTGGAGCGCGTGCGGCTCCTGTTCGACGACCTGGAAACCCGGCGCGAGGTGATCGACCTTCTCGGCCGCGCCGAGCGCGCCGACGGCGTTCGCATCTTTATCGGGTCGGAGAACAAGCTGTTCTCGCTGTCCGGCTCCTCGACCATTGTCGCGCCCTATCGGGATTCGGCCGGCCGGATCGTCGGCGTGCTGGGCGTCATCGGTCCGACCCGGCTGAATTATGCGCGGGTGATCCCGATGGTTGACTATACCGCCAAGGTGGTGTCGCGGATTCTCTCGGGAACTTGATTTTTGTCAGTCCAGCCCTGATATGACGGCGTAAATCACACCGTCACCGGACGCACCGCGATGAACGATACGCCACGGCCTGACGCGTCAGCGCCTGAATCCTCCGAGCCGAACGCTTCCGATCCCCAGGCGGCCGCGCCAAAGGTATCCAAGCCTTATGTCGACCCTTCGCTGCTGGTTGATGAAACTGCGGAGTTGAAGGACCGGCTGCTGCGCACGCTCGCCGACATGGAGAACCTCCGCAAGCGCACCGAGCGCGAGGTTGCCGAGGCGCGGCAATACGGCATCGCGTCCTTTGCGCGCGACATTCTGGGCGTGGCCGACAATTTCCGCCGCGCGCTCGACGCTGTCGGCCCCGAAGTCCGGGCCACGGCCGACGCGGCGGTCTCCTCGTTCGTCGAGGGTGTCGAACTCACCGAGAAGGACCTGCTTCGCATTCTCGAGAAGAACGGCATCCGCAAGATCGAACCGCAGGGCGAGAAGTTCGACCCGAACCTGCATCAGGCGATGTATGAGGTGCCGGATCCCTCGGTGCCGTCGGGCAGCGTCGTGCAGGTGATCCAGCCGGGCTACGTCATCGGCGAGCGCATCCTGCGGCCGGCCATGGTCGCGGTCGCCAAGGGCGGTCCGAAGATGGCCGCGCCGGTCGCGAACGATAACACGGGCGGCAAGTGACGCCGCGTTGGCGTTACGCGCGCCTCACTCCCGAGCGTTGATGCCGTCGCGGACCTGCCGGAAGCGCGTGAAGTTCTCCGGCCAGCTCGTCTTCGGCGAAATGCCGACCATGCGTATGAAGCCGCCGACTCCGAAGCGCATCCATTGCACGATCACGACATCGGTGTTGTCGCCGGCGGATTGCCCTTCCAGCCTTATCTCGTAACCCGGCTGCCCGCCGATGCGCATCGGCTCCTGCGACAGGATGCGCAGGTTGTTGAAGCCCTGGATAGAGCGTAGCACGTTCTGGGCGAAGTTGGCGCGTTCGTCGGCTTGCGACGGTGCACCGGCGCCGACTGAGATCATCGCGACCGCGTCGGTGCTCGGAAGGTCGCCAGTGCCGGCGCGCTCGGTCAGCATCACGGCGCGTCCGGGAACGAGCAGGCGCACGCCCTCGAAATTCGCCCGCTCCGTCAGCCGGAACGGCAATTTATCGAGAATTTCCTGCGGGGGAATGACGGCGCGTAGCGCGACCGTGCCTAACGTCTTGCGAACGACATCCTCGCTGTAGACGTCGCTGGCCTCTTCCGGGATCTGCACCGTGACGATGAACGAGAACGCCGTGTCGGCGTTTCGGTCGGTGATGTTGCGGCGCGTGATCATCAGCCATTTGCGGAACTTGACGCCCTCGGCTTCCTGGTCGCCGACCACGAGATGGGCTGCGCCACCATCGGTCAGCATCAGCTCACGCTTGGCATTGCTGACGCCGGGAATATTGATGGCGCCGGCGCTCATGGCCTTGAGGAATTGTTCGTAGACCGGGCCTGGCACCTGCGCGAGCAGGATCGCCGCCTTGCGGTCCCGGTCCTCGAAACCCGGGAAGGATGTGCTTGCGGTCATGCCGGGGGGCGGGACCAAGCCGATATGCGATCCATTCGGGAATGTCGGGTCGGCGGCCTGGACGGGACCGCAGAGCACAAGACCAAATAGCAGCAGGGCCGTTCGCAGCATCATTGGATCGGAAATCTCGGAACGGATTTTCGGTTTTGCGTTTCGCCGCAGAGCCGGGCATAGCCGGGGGCGGGCGAGGGGGGCGACGGCCGCAATGTACCAGCAAATCCGGTCATTGAAAGGCGGGGGGCTGCGCCGATGAATGTCGACGCGATCGCCACCCTGATCACGGTGCTGGACCTCCTCGGTGTCGCTGTGTTCGCGGTCACGGGCGCGCTGGTGGCCTCGCGCAAGCAGATGGACATCGTCGGGTTCGCGCTGCTCGCCACCGTGACCGGGATCGGCGGCGGGACCCTGCGCGATCTGGTGCTTGGACTGACGCCGGTCTTCTGGGTTCAGAGGCCGGTTTACGTGGCGCTCTGTATCGGCGTGGCCGGGCTGGTGTTTTTCACTGCCCATATCCCGGAATCCCGGTACCGCCTGCTCCTGTGGCTCGATGCCATCGGTCTGTCGGTGTTCTGCGTGGTCGGGGCAGACAAGGCGTTGGCGGCCGGCGCCGGCCCCTTCGTTGCCATCGTCATGGGGGTGATCACCGGGACGATGGGCGGCATCATCCGTGATGTGCTGGGCGGGGAAATCCCGGTCATCTTGCGCAAGGAAGTCTACGTGACCGCGGCCCTTGCGGGGGCGGCGAGCTTCGTTGGCGGCGCCATGGCCGGCCTGTCGCTGTCGGCCGCAGCGCTGGCCGGCTTCGCGATCTGTCTGGTGATCCGCGGGCTGGCGTTGTGGCGGGGCTGGTCGCTGCCCGTTTACCGGCCGCGGGCCGGCCGGACGCCCGATGAACTCGACCGCCGTTAGGGAAACCGAAACCGAAACATCGGAGCTTGCTGCCGCCGGACGTGCGGCCGCAAACCCCTGCGGATCAGGCGTTTTTCAGCCCAACTCCCGGCTCCTAACTCCTTGCGGCCCAAACCGCCCCTCCTATATGACCCGAGACGCCGCAGGGCTGCGGCGCGATCAATTTAGAGGGGGTCGGACACGGACGCACGGCGGGGAGGACCCGTCGAATCCCACGGTCCATCCGGGTGCCAGTCCTGGGCTCGGCCGATCTGCCTGAAAGAGAGGAAATTACAATGTCAAAGGTCATCGGTATCGACCTCGGCACCACCAATTCGTGCGTGGCCGTGATGGAAGGAAAGACGCCGCGCGTCATCGAGAATGCCGAGGGCATGCGCACCACGCCTTCGATCGTCGCTTTCACGGACGATGGCGAGCGGCTTGTCGGCCAGCCTGCGAAACGCCAGGCAGTGACCAATCCCGAACGCACCATCTTCGCGGTCAAGCGCCTGATCGGACGGCGCTACGACGACCCGACGGTGGAAAAGGACAAGAAGCTTGTCCCGTACAAGATCACCAAAGCCTCGAACGGCGACGCCTGGGTCGAGGTCGACGGCAAGTCCTATTCGCCGTCGCAGATCTCCGCCTTCATCCTGCAGAAGATGAAGGAGACCGCGGAGGCTCATCTCGGCCAGAAGGTCGAGCAGGCGGTCATCACGGTTCCCGCTTACTTCAACGACGCGCAGCGCCAGGCGACCAAGGATGCCGGCAAGATCGCGGGTCTTGAAGTTCTGCGCATCATCAACGAGCCGACGGCGGCTGCGCTGGCCTATGGCCTCGACAAGCAGAAGTCCGGCACCATCGCGGTCTACGACCTGGGCGGCGGCACCTTCGACGTGTCCGTGCTCGAAATCGGTGACGGCGTGTTCGAGGTGAAGTCGACCAACGGCGACACCTTCCTCGGCGGCGAGGACTTCGACATGCGGCTGGTCGGCTATCTCGCCGACGAATTCCAGAAGGAGCAGGGCATCGACCTGCGCCGCGACAAGCTCGCGCTGCAGCGCCTGAAGGAAGCCGCCGAAAAGGCCAAGATCGAGCTGTCGTCCACGACGCAGACCGAAATCAACCTGCCGTTCATCACCGCGGACGCCTCCGGTCCGAAGCATCTGACGATGAAGCTCACCCGCGCCAAGTTCGAGGCGCTGGTTGACGACCTCATCCAGCGGACGGTCGAGCCTTGCCGCAAGGCGCTGAAGGATGCCGGGCTGAACGCGTCCGAAATCAACGAAGTGATCCTGGTCGGCGGCATGACCCGCATGCCGAAGGTCCAGGAAGTCGTGAAGCAGTTGTTCGGCAAGGAGCCGCACAAGGGCGTCAATCCGGACGAAGTCGTGGCGATCGGTGCTGCGATCCAGGCCGGCGTGCTGCAGGGCGACGTCAAGGACGTGCTGCTGCTCGACGTGACCCCGCTGTCGCTCGGCATCGAGACCGAGGGCGGTATCTTCACCCGCCTGATCGACCGCAACACCACGATCCCGACCAAGAAGAGCCAGGTGTTCTCGACCGCCGCTGACAATCAGAATGCGGTCACCATCCGGGTCTTCCAGGGCGAGCGCGAAATGGCAGCCGATAACAAGCTGCTCGGCCAGTTCGACCTGATGGGCATTCCGCCGGCGCCGCGTGGCGTGCCGCAGATCGAGGTCACGTTCGACATCGACGCCAACGGCATCGTCAACGTCCACGCCAAGGACAAGGGCACCGGCAAGGAGCAGCAGATCCGCATTCAGGCTTCGGGCGGTCTGTCCGAGGCCGAGATCGAGAAGATGGTCAAGGACGCCGAGGCGAACGCCGAGGAGGACAAGAAGCGCAAGGCTGCGGTCGAGGCCAAGAACCACGCCGAGGCTTTGGTCCACTCGACCGAGAAGGCGCTGTCCGAGCACGGCTCCAAGGTCGGCGAGGGCGATCGTCGCGCGATCGAGAATGCGCTTGCCGATCTGAAGGAAGCTCTGAAGGGCACCGACGGCGAAGCGATTGCCGCAAAGACCAATGCGCTTGCGCAGGCTTCGATGAAGCTCGGCGAGGCGATGTACAAGGCGCAGCAGGAGGGCGGGTCGGATGGCTCCGACGCGTCGGGCGGCGCAGCCGGCGGCAAGAAGGACGATGTTGTCGACGCGGAATTCACCGAAGTCGACGACGACAAGAAGAAGTCGGCCTAAACCGACAATTGACGGCATGACGTCTCGCGGCGCATGCACATTCGTCACCCCCGGCCTTGAGCCGGGGGGCCATCTTGCGAAAGATGATGGATGGCCGGGTCAATCCCGGCCATGACCGACTGGAGCAACGGATCGCGAAGCGATGTCCAAGACTTGTTACTACGAAACCCTCAATGTCACGCGCACTGCGACCGACAGCGAGATCAAGTCCTCGTATCGCAAGCTCGCAATGAAGTGGCACCCGGATCGCAATCCGGGTAACAAGGCAGCTGAAAACAAGTTCAAGGAAATCAGCGAGGCCTACGAGGTCCTGAAGGACGGCGACAAGCGCGCCGCCTATGACCGTTTCGGCCATGCTGCGTTCGAGCAGGGCAACGGCGCCAGCGCGCATGGCTTTGGCGCCGATTTCGGCTCCACGTTTTCCGATATTTTCGAAGGCATCTTCGGCATGGCCGGCGGCCGTGGCCGTTCGTCCAGCGGCCGCGAGCGCGGTGCCGATCTCCGCTACAACATGGAGATCACGCTGGAGGATGCCTATTACGGCAAGACCGCCGAAATCCGCATTCCGACATCGGTGACCTGCGAAGCATGTTCGGGCTCGGGCGCCAAGGCAGGCACCCGTCCGAAAGCTTGCGGTACATGCGGCGGCCACGGCCGTGTCCGCCATGCGCAAGGCTTTTTCACACTCGAACGTACGTGCCCGGCCTGTCAGGGACGCGGTCAGGTCATCGAAGACCCGTGCCCGTCATGCTCGGGGTCCGGACGCGTGACGCGGGAGCGCATGCTTTCGGTCAACATTCCGCAAGGCGTCGAGGATGGTACCCGCATCCGCCTGGCCGGTGAGGGCGAAGCCGGCGTGCGCGGCGGCACTGCGGGCGATCTCTACATTTTCCTGTCGCTGGCATCGCATCCGATCTTCCAGCGCGACGGCGCCGATCTGCATTGCCGCGTGCCGGTGTCGATGGTGACGGCTGCGATCGGCGGCGAGTTTGAGGTGCCCTCGATCGATGGCAGCCGCAGCAAGGTCAAGGTCCCGGCCGGCACGCAATCCGGCCGGCGCTTCCGGCTGCAGGGAAAAGGTATGCCTGTGCTGCGCTCAAAGCAGACAGGCGACATGTATGTGCAGGTAGTGGTCGAAACGCCACAGAACCTGACAAAACGTCAGCGCGAATTGCTGGTGGAATTCCAGAAGCTGTCCTCGACAGAAACGCAGCCGGAATCGACCGGATTCTTCGCCCGGGTGAAGGATCTGTTCGATATTGGCTCGCGCCCGCAATGATCCGACCAAGGTCAGGCCCTGGCAGCGCCCTTGGCGGGCGGTTCCAAAACGGCTATGCCTTGGGTGGGTCACAATAGTTTCACATACCTAGCGGCAATGCGTCCCCAGTCCTCCCTCGCCGAAAAAAAGGGCCTGCGTCTCGACGACGAGGTTCGCTTCATTCGCTCCTGGCTGGAAAAGCCATTAGCGATCGGCGCGGTTACCCCGTCCGGGCGGGTGCTGGCGCGGACCATGGCCCGATATGTCGACACATCGATCCCAGGCCCCGTCGTCGAGCTTGGCCCGGGTACGGGACCGGTGACCGAAGCGCTGGTGGCGCGCGGTGTCCCGCAAAAGCGCCTTGTGCTGGTCGAGTTCAATCCCGGCTTTTGCCGCATCCTCCGCCAGCGCTTCCCGGAAGCGACGGTGGTGCAGGGTGACGCTTACAGCCTGCGCCGTACGCTCGGCGAAATTCTGGAAGAGCCGGCCGCTGCAATGGTCTCGGGCCTGCCGCTGCTCAACAAGCCGATGCGCACGCGCCTTCGCCTGATCAACGAGGCGTTCGGCCTGATGCAGGAGAATGCGCCGTTTGTGCAGTTCACCTATTCGATGGCGGCGCCTCCGATTCCGAAGGGACTGTCCCGTATCGCGGCGGAAGCGTCCCAGCGCATCTGGATGAACCTGCCGCCAGCACGCGTATGGTGCTATCGCCGCGCGATGGTGTCCTAGTCGCAGTTGTGTTTGCCGATTGATGTCATGGCCGGGTCCGTCCCGGCCATCCACGTTTTAGAACAGGACATCAAGACGTGGCTGCCCGCGACACGCGCGGGCATGACGGAGTTGAGAAGCCTGCGCTATAAGTGCCTCCCATGCCAGCTCCCAAAATTCTGGTTTTTGCGGGATCGATCCGCACCGGCTCGATGAACGCGCAACTTGCCGCGCTGGCGGCGAAGGAGTTTGCGCTCGCGGGCGCAGATACGACACGGATTTCGCTGCTCGATTATCCGATGCCGATCTATGACGGCGATCTCGAAAGCCGTTCCGGGCCGCCGGAATCGGCGATCTCGCTCAAGCGGATGATGCAGCAGCACCAGGGCATCTTCATTGCGAGCCCGGAATACAACGCTTCGGTCACGCCGCTTCTGAAAAACACCCTCGACTGGGTCTCGCGCGTGCGCGAGGGCAAAGAGGCGCCGCTTGCGGTCTACAGGGATCGCGCCTTCGCGCTGGGCGGCGCATCAAATGGCGGCTATGGCGCCATGCGCTCGCTGATGGCATTGCGTCAGGTGCTGGAACAGGGCTGCGGCGCGCTGGTCATTCCCGATCAGATTGCGGTCGCCCGGGCAGGCGACGCATTCGACGACATGGACAATTTCAAGGATGAGGCGAGCAGCAAGCGGCTCAAGGCTGTGGTGCAAAGCCTGATCGAATTCGCGAGGCACTACGCATGACCGCTGCAAGTCCCGATGTAACACCGCGCGACCGGATCATTGTCGCGCTCGACCTGCCGTCCGTTGCGGTGGCCGACAAGCTGGTTTGGCAGCTCGGTGACAGCATTACGTTCTACAAGATCGGCTATCAGCTCGGTTATGCCGGCGGCCTTTCTTTCGCACAGGACCTGATCAAGTCCGGCAAGAAGGTGTTCTTCGACCTGAAGCTGCACGACATCGGCAATACCGTGAACAAGGGCGTGGAGAGCATCGTCAATTCGGGTGCGACCTTCCTCACGGTGCACGCCTATCCGCAGACCATGAAGGCCGCGCTCGATGCGGCGCGCGGCTCGAAGCTGAAGATTCTCGCGGTGACGATCCTCACCTCCTACAACGACACCGATGTCACCGAAGCCGGATATGTCGGCAACGCGCGCGATCAGGTGAAGCGAAAGAGCGAGCAGGCCTGCGCACTCGGCATCGACGGCATTGTCTGCTCGGCCGAGGAGTCCGAGATGCTGCGGCCGATCGTCGGTCCGACGCGGCTGCTGGTGACGCCGGGTATCCGTCCGGCAGGCGCGGAGAGCGGCGACCAGAAGCGGATCATGACGCCGGCTGCGGCTGTTCGCGCCGGTTCGGACTATCTCGTGGTCGGGCGACCGATTACCGGCGTCGCCGATCCGAAGGCGGCTGCGGATGCGATCGTGCAGGAAGTGGCAGAGGCCACACAATCGTAAGGGAGGCGGCAATGGCGAAGGGCTACTGGATCGCGAGTGTCGATGTGCAAAGCGAAGAGGGCTACAAGCCCTATGCTGCGGCCAATCCGGAGATCTTCAAGAAATACGGCGGCCGGTTCGTCATCCGCGGCGGCCGGTCGCAATGCGTCGAGGGCAAGGCCCGGAGCCGCAATGTGGTGATCGAATTTCCGGACTATGAGTCGGCGCTCGCCTGCTACAATTCGCCGGAATACCAGGCGAACATCAAGGTACGGCAGCCTCATGCCGATGCGAATATCCTGGTCATCGAAGGGTTTGACGGCCCGCAGCCGTAATCCATTACGGTGTCATCCCCGGGCTTGACCCGCGCACCGATCTTCCTTGAAAAGCGATATGGCCGCGTCACGCTGACACGCAGCGGTGCGGCCTGACAGCCGAAAGGCCTGGAGCACAGACATGTCGGACATGCGGCTGATCGTGGCGGGAGCGGGCGGACGCATGGGCCGGACACTCATTCGCGCCATCGCCGACACGAGGGGCGTCACGCTGTCCGGCGCGCTGGAAGAGCCTGGCTCTCCGCTGCTCGGCCGCAATGCGTCTGATCTCGCCGGAGTCGGCGGGCAGGACATCCCCATCACCGACGATGCAGAAACGCTGCTCGGCGATGCCGATGGCATCATCGACTTCACGATTCCAAGGGCGACCGTCGCGCTCGCGAAGCTCGCGGCCAAGGCCGGGATCGTGCACGTGATCGGCACCACCGGCTTCACTGCGGCCGACGACGCCGCGATCGCCGATGCCGCAAAGAAAGCGGTGATCGTGAAGTCCGGCAACATGAGCCTCGGCGTCAATCTGCTCGCCGCGCTGGTGAAGCGCGTCGCGAAGACCCTCGACGAGGAATTCGATATCGAAGTCGTCGAGATGCACCACAACAAGAAGATAGACGCGCCGTCCGGCACGGCCTTGCTGCTCGGCCGCGCCGCGGCGGAAGGCCGAAACATCGATCTCGACAAGCGCTCGGTGCGCTCGCGCGACGGCCATACCGGCGCCCGCAATGCCGGCGACATCGGGTTCGCGACGCTGCGCGGCGGCAGCGTGGTCGGTGAGCATAACGTGATCTTTGCAGGCCCCGCCGAACGGATAGAACTCGGTCACAAGGCGGAAGACCGCATGATTTTCGCGCGCGGCGCCGTGAAGGCGGCTCTGTGGGCGAAGGACCAGAAGCCCGGCCTCTATTCGATGATGGATGTGCTGGGGCTGAAGGATTTCTGACCCTCCGATGGGCGCGCTCAGGCGGCGGATCAACCGGGTTTCGCACTGGACCGGTCTGCTGCTCGGGCTGCCGCTCGTGGTTTTCGCCGTCTATATCGCGATCAGCGGCCAGGGGATGACCGACCCGGACGACCGGGCCGAGATGATCGGTGCGGCGCTGTTCTTTTCAATTGTCGCGCCGCTGGTGTATCTCGTGGCGCGCACGGTCGGGTGGATCTCGACCGAAATCGTCGACTGACAAGGATTGTGGGATGGACCGTCTTCTTGTGCTGGTGCGTCACGGCCAGAGCGAATGGAACCTGAAAAACCTGTTCACCGGCTGGCGTGACGTCGACCTGACCGAACAGGGTGTCGCGGAAGCCAAGGAGGCCGGACGCAAGCTGAAGGCCCAGGGCATTGTCTTCGATGTCGCCTTTACCTCCGCACTGAAGCGCGCGCAGCGCACGCTCGATCTGCTGCTCGCGGAAATGGGCCAGAGCGGCATTCCGATTGTCCGCGATCAGGCCCTGAACGAGCGCGACTATGGTGACCTGTCGGGCCTCAACAAGGACGACGCCCGCAAGAAGTGGGGCGAGGAGCAGGTCCATATCTGGCGCCGCTCCTTTGACATCGCGCCACCTGGCGGTGAATCGCTGCGGGATACGCTCGCGCGCACGCTGCCCTATTATGTGCAGGAGATCCTGCCGGCGGTGCTGCAGGGTAAGCGCACCGTGATCGCGGCGCATGGCAATTCACTGCGCGCGCTGGTGATGGTGCTGGAAAAGCTGTCGCCCGAAGGAATCCTGAAGCGCGAGATCGCGACCGGCGTGCCGATCATCTATCGTCTCAATGCCGATGCGACGGTCGCATCGAAACTCGACCTCGCGGGATGATCCTGCTGCATTTGCCGGCACAATGAAGCGTTAACGCTTCGCGCTAACCACATTTCGCAAATGTCGTTGATCGACCCTCCGGTGATGCTGTTTGCCGGAGGGTATGCGTATTGTACTGGCGTCTTTAAGTGCTGCGTTGAGCGTGGTGAGTTCGCAGGCCGCTGAGCTGGTCGAGCGGCCGCCGCAATTCGTTGCGATTGCGTTCGACAACTGCACCGAGCTTGAGCGCTGGCAGGAGTGGAGCGATTTCGCGGCCGAGCTCAACCGCGACGGCGAGCGGGTCCGCTTCACCTTCTTTGTCAGCGGCATCAACTTCCTCAGCAACGCGAAGAAGACTCTCTATCAGGGACCGAGCCAGGCCCGCGGCGCCTCGCGTATCAATTTCGGTGGCAGCGCCGACGACGTGCGCAAGCGCGTCGCATTCATGAACGCGCTGCATCGCGACGGCCACGAGATGGCATCACATGCGGTCGGTCATTTCGACGGGCGCGGCTGGGGCGCCGGAAGCTGGAATTCCGAATTCACGAGTTTCGATAATTTGCTGACCAATGTCGTGCGCAACAACGAGCTTGCGCCGGATGAGGGCTTTGCCTTCTCGTCGAAGGATATTGTGGGTTTCCGCGCGCCGTATCTGGCGCATAGCGCGGGGCTTTATACGACGCTCGCGGAGCGAGGCTTTCGTTACGATACCAGCGGCACCATGCCTTCAAATGCATGGCCGGAGAAGCGCGACGGCATCTGGCGCTTCAATCTTGCGGAGATAAAGCTCGCGGGGTCGGGGCGTGCCACGCTGTCGATGGACTACAACTTCCTGGTGGCGCAATCCGGCGCCGCGCCGATCGCAAGCCGCCGCGAACAATTCCGCCGGCAGATGCTGGACAGCTATCTGAGTTACTTCCGCGCCAACTATACCGGCAATCGTGCGCCGATTCACATCGGGCATCACTTTAGTGACTATCAGAACGGTGCCTACCGCGAAGCGCTGAAACAATTCGCACGCAGCGTCTGCGGTCTGCCGGAGGTGCGCTGCGTTACCTACAAGACCCTCGCCGATTTCATGGACGGGCTGCAGCCCGAGATGCTGGCGGCGTATCGCAAGGGCGATTTCCCGCGGGCGATCGAACCGGTGCTTGCCGGTGTCGGTGAAACTGTGGGGGCAGGGCGGTAGAGCGAGGCGCGCCTCCTTACGCCAGCCGCCCCGCTTCCCAGCCGAGCATGGCGCGCTTGCGCGTGAGGCCCCAGTGATAGCCGGTGAGTTCGCCGCTTTTACCGATGACGCGGTGACACGGGACTACAAACGAGACCGGGTTCTTGCCGACCGCCGCACCGACGGCACGCGCCGCCTTGGGAGCCTCGAGCTTCCTCGCGATGTCCGAATAGGTGGTGAAGTGGCCCATCGGAATCCTTAGCAGCGTTTCCCACACGCGCACCTCGAAGTCGGTGCCGATCAGGACGACGCGAAGCGGCTGATCCTGCCGCCACAGGTCCGGATCGAAGATGCGGGCCGCAACGGAGGTCGTCGCCGCGGGGTTTTCCACATAGGCGGCTTTCGGCCATCGGCGTTTCATGTCCTCCAGCGCCGATTGCTCGTCTCCGGGATCGAAGAGGCCGAGTCCGGCAAGTCCGCGCGGCGCGAGCATCACCAGCGCGCCGCCGAAAGGCGAGGCATGGAAGCCGTAGCGCAGCGTGAGACCTTCGCCGCCGGCCTTCCATTCACCGGGCGACATCGCCTCGTGGGTCACGAACAGATCGTGCAGACGTCCGGGGCCGGACAGGCCGACTTCGTAGGTTGCTTCGAGCACGCTCGCGGAGTCGCGCAGCAATTCGCGCGCGCGGTCGAGGGTCAGCGCCTGAAGAAAATCTTTCGGTGTCAGTCCGGCCCAGCGCCGGAACAGGTGATGCAGTTCGGTCGGCGTGACCTGCGCGGCTTCGGCGATGGTCGCAATATCGGGCTGTTGCCGCCAGTTGCCGCGGATGTGGGCGATGGCGCGCCGGACCACGTCGTAATCGTCGGCGGCGGCATCGAGGCTGGTAGAGGCACAGACACGGTCGGGGGACAGCATGGCGGTTCTCGTCATTGTGTCTCTCCGAGGTAATCCCGCAGCTTAGCCGGTCCCACCCGATTCCTGCTCAGGCTATCACGGTGCGATCGGGCCCGCGCTTCGCCGCGGCGAGGGCCGCCTGCAGCGCGTTGCCGAAGCTCTCCTTTTCCTCGGGCGCGAGGAACGACGCGATCTGCCGCCGTTCGCCGCGCCACACGAGATGCAGGCTCTGCACTCCGAATTCCTCGTGCACGTCGCGGTCAAGCCTCACCCATAGCGGATTGCAGCGCCACTCGATCACCGCGCCGCGTGCGCTGACCTTGCGGAACATCAGCTCGGTGGGTGTCACGACGATCTCCTCGTAGGCGCGGCCGTCCCGGTAGTTGATCCGAAACGCCCAGTAGAGGAGCAGGACATCGAGTCCGAAAAAACCGGTGATCGGCCATGCGCCGGCAACGGCGAAAACGAGGCCGCACACGAAGCTGATGCCGGCCACCGCGAGCATGAGGATGCCGAAGCCGCGTTTTCCCAGCGAGCGGTTCGGCGTCATCACTGCTGAAAACAGTGGGGTATCCGGTTTCGGGTCGTTGTTTGGCATCATTCAAAACAATATACGGGAGAAATGGCAAAAAAGACGACCGGCCCGGCGGCCAAGGCAAAAAAGCGAAAAGGCGCCTCGAAGGCCGCTGCGAAGGCGGCGCTGACAGCCGCGAAGGCCGGCAAGGCGGCGAAGCCGAAGTCTGCGAAGGCGCAAGCGGAAGCCGATATCGAGGCGGCGCACGGCGACATTCGGCCCTGGACGCGGGCCGAAGTCACCGAAGCGTTCCGTCGCTTTCAGGCCGTCGACCCCGCGCCGAAAGGCGAATTGCAGCACGTCAATCCGTTCACGCTCCTCGTCGCGGTGGTGCTGTCGGCGCAGGCGACAGATGCCGGCGTCAACAAGGCGACGCCCGCCTTGTTCGCGGCGGCAGATACCCCGGAAAAGATGGCGGCGCTCGGCGAAGCCACGGTGCGCGACTTCATCAAGACCATCGGGCTCTATCGCAACAAGGCGAAAAACGTGATCGCGTTATCCGAAAAGCTGATCGCCGAGCATGGCGGTGAGGTGCCGGCCGATCGTGAGGCGCTGGAGAAGCTGCCGGGCGTCGGGCGCAAGACTGCGAATGTCGTGCTCAACATGGCGTTCGATCAGCCGACCATGGCCGTGGACACGCATGTGTTCCGGGTCTCGAACCGCACCGGACTTGCGCCGGGGAAAAACGTGCTTGAGGTCGAACTGAAGCTGCTGGATGTGATCCCGGCGGAATTCATGATGCATGCGCATCACTGGCTGATCCTGCACGGGCGCTATGTCTGCCTCGCGCGCAAGCCGTTGTGCGAGAAGTGCGTGATCGCGGATCTGTGCCGCTGGCCGGGAAAGACGGCGCTGGCGGCGTGATTTGTTCACCTCCCCCTGGAAGGGGAGGTCCACTGCCGCAGGCAGTCGGGTGGGGTCATCTTGCCGGCCATGCAGATCTTGGCATGACCCCTCCCCAGCCTTCCCCCTTTGCAGGGGGGAGGGAGCGCACTGTGCGCGTGGAGAGGGCGCTACTCCGCCGCCTGTTTCCAGGTGTCGATCTGCGGCTTCGGCTTGGCCTTCAGCTTCAGCTCGGTGAGATCGGCGCGCTCGCGATCCGAATTGCGGAACAGCTGGTCGCGGCCCGACAGATATTGCGGCGGGCAATGCACGTCGGACGCCCCGTACCAGCCGGCCGAACGCAGGGTGAAATACGGGTCCATCAGATGCGGCCGTGCAAGTGCGACGAGGTCGGCGCGTGCGGATGCGACGATGGTGTTGACCTGATCGGCGGTGGTGACGGCGCCGACCGCCATGGTCGCGATATGCGCCTCGTTGCGGATCTGGTCGGAGAACGGCGTCTGGTACATGCGACCGTAGATCGGCGCGGATTGCGGATCGGTCTGACCGGTCGACACGTCGATCATGTCGCAGCCCGCCGCCTTGAACATCTCCGAGATCTTTACGGCGTCATCGCCGGTGATGCCGCCGTCGATCCAGTCGGTCGCGGAGATGCGCACCGACATTGGCTTGTTCTCGGGCCACGCCTTGCGCATCGCACGGAACACCTCGAGCGGGAAGCGCATGCGGTTCTCGAGCGAGCCGCCGAATTCGTCAGTGCGCTTGTTGGTGATCGGCGAGATGAAGCTCGCGAGCAGATAGCCGTGTGCGGCGTGCAGTTCGACCATGTCGAAGCCGGCACGATCGGCGCGCTTCACCGCCGCGACAAAGTCCGCGATCGTGCGCTCCATGTCTGCGCGCGTCATTTCGCGCGGCACCTGGCTGTTCGGAAAATACGGGATCGGCGAGGCCGAAACGATCGGCCATGCCCCTTCGGGCAGCGGCTCGCTGTCACCTTCCCATGACAGCTTGGTCGCGCCCTTGCGGCCCGCATGTCCGAGCTGCATGCAGATCTTCGCTGCGGAATTGGCATGCACGAAATCAACGATGCGCTTCCACGCGGCTTCCTGCTCGTCGTTCCAGAGCCCGGTGCAGCCCGGCGAGATGCGGGCGTCGGCTGAAACGTCGGTCATCTCGGTGTAGAGGAGGCCGGCGCCGCCGATGGCGCGGCTGCCGAGATGCACGAGATGCCAGTCGTTCGGCAGACCGTCCTTGGCCGAGTATTGGCACATCGGCGACACCACGACGCGGTTCGGGACCACCATGTCGCGCAGCCGGAAAGGCTGAAACATCGGCGGCACCGGCGTCTTGGTATCGACTTTGGGGAAGCCCGCGGCCTTGGTTTCGTCGGCCATCATGTGATCGACTTCGTCGACGAATTCCGGCGCACGCAGCGCGAGATTGTCGTAGGTGATCGCCTTCGAGCGAGTCATCAGGCCGAACACGAAGCGGGTCGGATTCATGTTCCAGAACCGCTTCACGTGCTCGAACCAGACCAGCGACACGTTTGCGGAGTGCTGGGTCTTCTCGACTTCCTCGCGCCGGGTCTGCTCGTAATGCGCCAGCGCCGCCTTCACGTTCTGGCCGCCGGCCTTGCGGAACGATTCGTAGAGACCGATCGCATCTTCCATCGCGAGCTTGGTGCCCGAGCCGATGGAGAAGTGTGCGGTTGCCTTGGCGTCGCCAAGGATGACGCAGTTCTCGTAGACCCAGCGCTCGCAGCGGATGGCCGGGAAGTTGCGCCACATCGACCGGTTGATGATCAGCTTGTGGCCTTGCAATTCCTCGGCGAACAGCTCTTCCATGAGCTTCGCGCTGCCGGCTTCGTCCAGCGGATCGAGGCCGAATTTCGCGAAGGTCTCCGGATCGGTCTCGAAGATCCAGGTCGAGCGACCGGGCTCGTACTGATAGGAGTGGACGATGACGATGCCGTATTTCGTCTCCTTGAAATAGAAGGTGAAGGCATCGAGCGGCTTGGTTGAACCCATCCAGGTGAAGCGGTTGGGCCGCAGGTCGACACTCGGCTTGAAGTGATCGATGTAGGTCTCACGGATGCGCGAGTTGATGCCATCCGAACCGATCACGAGGTCTGAGTCGCGCAGGGCGGCCTGGATGTCGGTCACCTCGTGCTGGAACTTGAGTTCGACGCCCAGCTGTTGTGCGCGCTGGTGCAGCAGTCGCAGCAGGGTCGCGCGCGAGCAGCCGCAGAAGCCGTTGCCGCCGATCCGGTGCACCGTGCCCTTGAAGCGGATCTCGATGTCGTCCCAATAGGCGAAGTTCTCAGTGATCGAGCGATAGCTCTCGAGGTCGTAGTTCTGGAAGGTCTCGAGCGTCTGGTCCGAGAACACGACGCCGAAGCCGAACGTGTCGTCCGGACGGTTGCGTTCGTAGACCGTGATCTGGGCCTGCGGCCACGCCTTCTTGTACAGGATGGAAAAGTAGAGTCCGGCGGGGCCGCCGCCAATCACGCTGACCTTCATGGGAGCCTCCGCGCCTTGCGGCTGTTGAAGATTATTTTAAGCTTAAAGGAAATCCGCGCAAGCGGGATTTGATGTTCGTCAAAAGGGCCAACAAATTCATCGGGGGTGCAGTCGCACGCAAAAATTGCCGATCGCGACAGCCGTTCGAGAGGAGTGCTTGAGCCCTATAAATTTTAAGCTTAAAGTATCCTCCAGCTTCCGGCGGATATCGGACCCTTCATGGCAACGCTCTCGGGACGGCATGCACTCGTCACAGGTGGCGGCCGCGGCATTGGACGCGCGGTGGCTGCGGCCCTTTCGGCCGCCGGAGCGACCGTGACCGTCCTCGGCCGCCAGAAGGCCGCGCTCGAGGATGCTGTTTCGGCAGGTCACGCCGCGGGCTTCATCGCCGCCGATGTGACCGATGCAGCCGCAATCGATGCCGGGATCAAGCAGGCCGAGGCGGAGCGCGGTCCGATCGACACCCTTGTTGCGAATGCCGGCGGTGTTTCGACGGCGCCGTTTGGCAAGACAGATCCCGCGCAATTCCAGAAGCTGTTCGACCTGAATGTCATGGGCATCGTCCATGGAACTCGCGCTGTGCTGCCGGGCATGGTGGCGCGCAAGTTCGGCCGCATCATTGCGGTTGCTTCGACCGCGGGGCTGAAGGGATATCCCTATGTCACGGCCTATTGCACGACCAAGCATGCGGTGGTCGGTCTCGTGCGGTCGCTTGCGGTGGAAACCGCCCGGACCGGCGTGACCGTGAATGCGATCTGCCCCGGCTACACCGACACCGATCTCGTGCGCGAGTCGGTTGCCGCCGTCTCGGCCAAGACCGGTAAGTCGGCTGACGATGTGGTCGCGCAATACGTCAAGGACGTGCCGATGGCGCGGCTGATCAAGCCGGAAGAGGTCGCGGCCGCGGTGCTCTATCTGTGCTCTGTCGAAGCCGGCGCGGTGACCGGCACAGCCATGACGGTCGCGGGCGGAGAAATCTGAATGAGCGACACTGCGACATTGCCGCTCGACGCGGAAACAAAGGTCGCCGAACGGCCTGCCGATCACGAAGCCGAGCTGCGGCTGTGGCTGCGCCTCCTGACCTGCACGACGCTGATCGAAAACGAAATCCGTCAGCGGCTGCGCACCGAATTCGACATCACGCTGCCGCGCTTCGATCTGATGGCGCAGCTCGACCGCGCCCAGAACGGCATGACGCTCGGTGAGCTGTCGCAGCGCATGATGGTGTCGAACGGCAATGTCACGGGCCTCGTGGAGCGCCTCGTCTCGCTCAACCTGGTTGAGCGCAAGCCGGCGCCAAATGATCGCCGTGCCATGATCGTGACGCTGACGCCGGAAGGGCGCCGCACCTTCCGTTCGCTCGCACGCACGCACGAGAACTGGATCGCCGATATTTTTTCGGGTCTCGAACCTGACGAGATAGAGACCCTGATGAAGCTGCTTGCAAAGACCAAGACGTCGGCTCGCAAGGCGATCGACGCGGAGGATTCTGAATGACCCTGAACACGCATCATCCGGTGTCGCTTCCGCTCGCGTCCTACAAGGCGCAGCATGTGAAGTTCACCGTGGAGGGCAAGCTCGCGGCGCTGACGCTCAACCGGCCGGAACGCAAGAATCCGCTCACCTTCCAGAGCTACGCCGAGATTGCGGGCATCTTCCGTGCCGCGGCGAGCGACGATCAGGTCAAAGCGTTCGTGATCACCGGCGAGGGCGGAAATTTCTGCTCGGGCGGCGATGTGTTCGAGATCATCGGCCCGCTGGTCGAGATGGATACGGTGAACCTGCTCAAGTTCACCAAGATGACGGGCGAGGCGGTGAAGGCGATGCGCGCCGCGCCGCAGACCATCATCGCGGCGGTCGACGGCGTCTGCGCCGGCGCAGGCGCGATCCTTGCGATGGCGTCGGACCTGCGCGTCGGCACGGCCAAGGCGAAGGTGGCGTTCCTCTTCAATCGCGTCGGCCTTGCCGGCTGCGACATGGGCGCGTGCGCGATCCTGCCCCGCATCATCGGTCAGGGCCGCGCGGCGGAGCTTCTCTATACCGGGCGTGTGATGGGCGGCGAGGAAGCCGAGCGCTGGGGCTTCTTCAACAGGCTTTCGTCGCCGGAAAATGTGCTCGCCGATGCGACAGCGCTCGCCAACGAACTCTGCGCCGGTCCGACCTTCGCCAACGGCATGACCAAGCGCATGCTGGAGATGGAATGGGCGATGTCGGTCGAGCAGTCGATCGAGGCCGAAGCGGTCGCACAGGCGCTGTGCATGGAGACGGAAGACTTCAAGCGCGCGTTCCACGCTTTTGCGAACAAGCATAAGCCGGTCTTCGAGGGGAACTAGATGTCGCTCGCCGAAACCCTTCGCTGGCCCTTCTTTCACAACGGCCACCGCGAATTTGCTGAGCGGCTCAATCGCTGGGCGGCAGATAATTTGCACAAGTTGCCGCATGACGATGTGGATGAGGCCTGCCGCGCGCGCGTGAAGGCCTTGGGCGAAGCGGGTTTCCTTGCGCCGACCGTGCCGGCGGAATTCGGCGGGACCTACCCGCAATTCGATGTGCGCACGCTGTGCCTCGCGCGCGAAATCCTTGGCTTCCACGACGGCCTGTCCGACTTTGCCTTTGCAATGCAGGGGCTCGGCACCGGGTCGATCACGCTGTTCGGCTCGCAGGAGCTGAAGCAGCGCTATCTGCCGAATGTCGGAAAGGGCAAGGCGATTGCCGCCTTCGCGCTGTCCGAGCCGGAAGCTGGCTCCGATGTCGCCGCGATGGCGATGACCGCGACGCCGGACGGCAACACGCATGTGCGGCTCGACGGCCGGAAAACCTGGATTTCGAACGGCGGCATCGCGGATCATTACGTGGTGTTCGCGCGTACCGGCGAAGCGCCCGGCGCCCGCGGGCTTTCCGCATTCATGGTCGATGCCGACGCGTCGGGACTGTCGATCGAGGAACGGATCGAGGTGATCGCGCCGCATCCGCTGGCGACGCTGAAATTCGACAATGTGCGCATCCCGGTGACCAATCGCCTCGGCGCGCCGGGCGAAGGCTTCAAGGTCGCGATGGCGACGCTCGATATTTTCCGTTCGACGGTGGGCGCTGCCGCGCTCGGCTTTGCGCGCCGCGCGCTGCACGAGATGACCGAGCGCGCTGCGACCCGCAAATTGTTCGGCGCGCCGCTCGGCGACCTGCAGATGACGCAAGGCGCGCTTGCCGATTCCATCACCGATGTCGATACTTCGGCTCTGCTGGTCTATCGCTCGGCCTGGACCAAGGACAATGGTGCGGCGCGTGTCACCAGCGAAGCCGCCATGGCCAAGATGCACGCGACCGAGGCCGCGCAACGTGTGATCGATCGCGCGGTGCAGCTGTTCGGCGGCCAGGGCGTGACCAAGGGCGTGAAGGTCGAAGAGCTGTATCGGGAAATTCGTGCGCTGCGCATCTACGAGGGCGCGACCGAAGTGCAGAAGGTCGTGATCGCGCGCGAAGCCTTGAAAAATCATGCGGCCGGCAAGGCTGCAGGCAAGTGACCTGTGGAGAGCAAGGGTCAGACAGGAGCAGCATCATGATCCGCTCGGGACATATCGACACCTTCGCCCGGGACAATCTCCCGCCGCAGGATCAGTGGCCGGAATTCCTGTTCACGCTGCCGGAGCTGCAATATCCGGAGCGCCTGAACTGCGTGACCGAGTTTGTCGACAAGTGGGTCGCGTCCGGACAGGGCGATCGCATCGCGATCATTTCTCCGACGGAGACGCTGACCTATGCGCAACTCGCCGAGCGCATCAATCGCATCGCGAATGTGCTGACACGCGATCTGGGATTTGTGTCGGGCAACCGCGTGCTGCTTCGGTCCGCCAACAATCCGATGATGATCGCGACCTACCTCGCCGTAATGAAGGCTGGCGGCGTGACCATTGCGACCATGCCGCTGCTTCGCGCCAAGGAACTCTCCTACACAGTCAAGAAAGCGAAGATTAAACTCGCGCTGTGCGACAAGAAACTTGCCGACGAACTGGAAAAGACCAAGCCGCTCGCGCCTGAGCTTGAGCGCGTGGTCTATTGGGGCGACGGCGAGCTCGAAGCCCTGATGAACAAGCCGGGCTATGAGACCTTTACGGCCTGCGATACCTCGTCCGACGATGTGTGTCTGATTGCGTTCACCTCCGGCACGACGGGCGAGCCCAAGGGCACCATGCATTTTCATCGGGACATGCTCGCGCCCTGCGATTCTTACGGAAAATATGTGCTGCAGGCCTCGCCGGACGATCGCTTCATCGGGTCGGCGCCGCTTGCCTTCACCTTCGGGCTTGGCGGCCACGTGCTGTTTCCGTTCCGCATCGGGGCCTCGACAATCCAGCTCGAGAAGCTGACGCCGGACGAACTCCTGCCCGCGATCGAACAATACAAGGCGACGGTGGTGTTCACCGCGCCCACCGCCTATCGCGCGGTCACGCCGCACGTCGACAAGTTCGACATTTCGTCGCTGCGTATCTGCGTATCCGCGGGCGAGACGCTGCCGAAGATCACCTTCGATGCGTGGAAGAAGGCAACGGGGTTGACCATCCTCGACGGCATCGGCGGCACCGAGATGATGCACATCTTCATCGGCTCGCCGGAAGCTTCGGTGCGTGCCGGCGCGACGGGCCAGCCAGTGCCCGGCTATATCGCGAAAGTTGTCGACGACAGCTTCAATGAGGTGCCGCGCGGCACCATCGGTCGCCTCGCCGTGAAGGGGCCGACCGGCTGCCGCTATCTCGCCGATCCGCGTCAGACGAAGTATGTCCAGAACGGCTGGAACTTCCCGGGCGATACGTACGTGCAGGATGCCGACGGCTATTTCTGGTATCAGGCGCGCTCCGACGACATGATCATCTCGTCGGGCTACAACATCGCCGGTCCCGAAGTGGAAGAAGTGCTGCTTGCGCATCCCGCTGTCGCCGAGTGCGGCGTGGTCGGTGCGCCGGATGCGGAGCGTGGCCACATCGTGAAGGCTTTCATCGTGTTGCGCCCGGGGCATACCGGCGATGCCGCGCTTACGAAGACGCTGCAGGACTTCGTGAAGAATTCCGTCGCTCCGTACAAATATCCGCGCGCGATCGAGTATGTCAGCGCCCTGCCCAAGACGCAGACCGGAAAGCTGCAGCGCTTCGAATTGCGCAAGATGGCCGAGGCAAGCGCGGAGAAAATCGCATCGTGACGATGGTCACGCGCGGTTTGTGACATCGTTTTTCGTCTGATCGATGGCCGGGGCGATTCCGCCCCGCCAGGACAAGAGTTGGAGACCTCCTGTGTCGGATACCAGCGCACGCAACACCGTTCTCAATCCGCCCGGCTGGCCGCAGCCAAAAGGCTACGCAAACGGCATCAAGGCTCGCGGCAACATGGTGTTTGTCGGGGGCATGATCGGCTGGGACATTCACGGCAAACTGCCGCAGGGCTTTGTCGCGCAGACAAAGCAGCTGCTGGAGAACATCGTCGCGGTGCTGAAGGAAGGCGGCGCCGGTCCTGAGCATGTCGTGCGCATGACCTGGTACGTCACCGACATGGAGGCCTACCGGTCTTCGCTCCCGGAACTCGGCAAGGTCTATCGCGAGGTGATGGGCCGTAATTTCGGCGCCATGGCGCTGGTGCAGGTCGTGTCGCTGGTCGAAAAGGACGCGCTGCTCGAAATCGAGACCACGGCAGTCATACCGGATTGAGCCGCCTGTCTCGTCGCGCCAAAGCCTTTTGACTCCCGGGCCGCAAGCGGGTGAGGTACGTCCGGCCGCAACCGGAGCCGCTCGATTTTGCCAAGGCTGTTGAACCGCCTCAGCTTCAGCGCCGCAATCATCGCGGTGTCGATTGCTGTGCACGTCGGATTCGTCGGCGCCATCGTGCTCGCCGACCGGCGGCATCTGCCGCCGTCCGATCTCCAGTCGATGGACGTCGATCTGGTCAAGCCGGAAGACCTCGCTCCGAAGCAGGTTGAGCCATCGAAACCGCCGGAGCCGCCTAAACAGGCCGAACTGAAACCGCCGGAGCCTCCCAAACAGAAGCCCCCGCAGCCTGCGAAAAGCGAGGCGCCCAAGAATGAGCCCGCCAAGAACGAGGCGACCAAGAACGAGCCGGTGAAGACCGCGCGGGCGCCGGACCCCGATCAGCCCGAAACGCCGCCCGAGCCGAAGCCAGCTGCCAAGCCCGTAAAGCCGGACACACCGCAAGGCGGCCCGGCCGGCGAGGGCAAATCGAAGCTCACCCCTGAGGAGATCGCGTCCCTTCGCGCGCAGATCCAGAAGTGCTGGAAACTGCCGGTGGGCATTCCCGGCATCGTCGGGCTTGAGGTGATCCTGCGTGTGCCGTTCGGCTCGAAGGGGCAGCTCAGCGGCGAGCCGGTGCTGTTGCAGGCCCCGGC
>NZ_DATMRV010000022.1:0-57905 GCF_035565795.1 Pseudorhodoplanes sp. | reverse complement strand
CCCAAACCGATCGTTGATCGATTTGAAGTGGTCGAGATCGAACATCATGATCGTGACGGGCTGCCCGCTCTTGCGCTGGCTCTCGATCAGCTTCTCCGCCGCTTCCAGGAAACCGCGCCGATTGAACAGACCGGTCAGGTGATCGGTCATGGCCGCGGTCTTGTGGACGAGTGCGGAGTGCTCCTTTGCCATGACCACCACGATGAAGGCGGTGCCCACGACATAAAGCAGCGTCAACAGCGCGAACAACGGAAAGAAGCCGTTGGCCGCGATCGGCGCGGCGTTCGTGAACAGCGTCGTCGTCAGGATCGGCGACAGGAAGATCACGCCATGCAGCACCGGGATCATCAGCGCGCGCGCCTTGGCTGCCGCGCCGCCCTTCGACTTGCGACGCTCGCGGCGCAGTTCGAACGCGGTCAGCACGGCATAGGTCGTGATGATCAGCGAGGAGATGACGACGCGCGCATTGTCCCACTGCATCAGCTCGGGAATGCGGGTCGCAACCAGCCAGACCACCGCGCCTGCGATCGCGAAGCCGACGGACGGCTCGCGTCCGTGGAATTTACGCGCTCCGCTCCAGATCAGTCCGCAGCAGGTGAAGAGCAAGGCGCTCGCAAGGTCCGCGCCCGCGGCCGGCAAGATATCCGGGCTGAGGACCCACAGCGCGATGGCAAATCCGCCGATCAGGTAGGCCGATGCCCAGTATCCGAGTGCGCGGACCGAGCGGTCCTGAAGCCACAGGGCGAGAAGGAAAATGCCAAGGAGAGCCGTCACACAGGTCGAGACAAAGAACAGGGTCGGCAAGTCGAGCGCCATGGAAGCTTCCCGCATTCTGCGACAGGAACCGCCTAAGCGTTTCGGCGGTGGACTCTCAAAAGTCTGTCACTTGAATACGAGACAGGGTCTTGTCGTACGCTTTCGGCGGGCCGCCGTATTTTCAGTAAAATCGCCAACAAAAAAGGGGCCAATTGGCCCCTTTTTCGATGCAAGTTCGGTTCGAGTTGTTGGCGCGTCAGCGCTTCGAGAACTGGAACGAGCGACGCGCCTTGGCGCGGCCGTACTTCTTGCGCTCGACCACGCGCGGGTCGCGGGTCAGGAAGCCACCGCGCTTCAGTGGCGAACGCAGGTCAGGCTCGAAATAGGTCAGAGCCTTCGATATGCCATGCCGAACCGCGCCGGCCTGGCCGGAGAGACCACCACCCGACACGGTGCAGATCACGTCATACTGGCCGGAGCGGTTCGCAGCGACGATCGGCTGCTGGATCATCATGCGCAGCACCGGACGGGCGAAGAACTGTTCGACCGGCTTGGTGTTGACGACGATCTTGCCGGAGCCCGGCTTGATCCAGACGCGCGCGACGGCGTTCTTGCGCTTTCCGGTGGCGTAGGCGCGGCCCTGCGCGTCGAGCTTCTGAACATGCTTGGGCTGTTCGGCGGCCTGCGCACCCTGCGACTTCAGGGCCGAAAGACCTTCGAGGGACGAGACGGATTCGGCCATGATCAGGCTGCCTTGTTCTTGCGGTTCAGGGCGCCGACATCGAGCGCCTCGGGCTTCTGGGCTTCGTGCGGGTGCTCGGTGCCGGGATAGACCCGCAGATTGCCGAGCTGCTTGCGGCCGAGCGGACCGCGCGGGAGCATGCGCTCCACCGCCTTTTCGACGATGCGCTCCGGAAAGCGGCCTTCGAAAATCGACTTGGCCGAACGTTCCTTGATGCCACCGATAAAGCCGGTGTGGTGATAGTACATCTTCTGATCGCGCTTGCGGCCGGTGAAGACGACCTTCTCCGCATTGATGACAATGACATTGTCGCCGTCATCGACATGCGGGGTAAAGCTCGGCTTGTGCTTGCCGCGCAGGCGCATCGCAATGATCGAAGCGAGCCGGCCGACAACGAGGCCGGTGGCATCGATCACGACCCATTTCTTTTCTACGTCGGCGGGCTTCGCCGAAAAGGTTTTCATGGCCATGGTCCGGGAGGTTTGAGTTGGCCGGGCTTCTAAGCGATCGGCGGAATCCCGTCAACGCCAAACGACGGAAATTAGCTATTAAAGATCAGACACTTGTAAAATCGGTTTTATTTTACCTTCACCTAAGCCCCGGAATTCGGCGGAATGGAGTAGGTCGACGTGACATGCGCGACCGGCTCCTCACTCCCCTCGGAATAGAGGGTGACCTCCATCACCGCGAGCCGCTTGCCGAGCTTGAGCATCGCAGCGTCCGCGATGAGCGCGCGCTGATCGGGACGGCGCAGGAAGTTGATGTTGAAGTTGATCGTCACTGCAAGCGCCACCGGCCCGATGGCGGAAAGGACGGCGAGGTAAAGGGCGAAATCGGCCAGCATCATCATGGTCGGGCCGGAAATGGTCCCGCCGGGCCGTACGAACTTCTCGCTGTAGGCAAGCCGAACGACGGCCCGTCCGTGTTCGACCTCTTCGATCGACAATCCGCTGCCAGGATGAAAGGCCTGCGGGAATTCGCGGTTCAGGAACTCTTCCAGATCCGCAACGCTCATCGCCGGCTTTGTCATGCTGCCCGCCCTTCGCATGCCGAGATGAGATCGGATACAATGGCTTGCGCGCAACGCAAAGGGCTCCGAGATGAATGTCCACGCCAGGCCGGACAGCGCGACGATCCTGTTGCGCGAAGACCGCGACGGCATCGCGCTCCTCACGCTGAACAATCCAGCCGCGCGCAATGCGCTGTCCGAGGAATTGATCGCCGCCCTCTCCGCGGCGTTCGACGCGATCGGACGCGAGGCTGCGATCCGCGCTGTGATCGTTGCCGCGAATGGTCCAGCGTTCAGCGCGGGGCATGATCTGAAGCAGCTTACCGCACGACGGTCCGATCCGGATGGCGGCAAGGCCTATTTCCGCCAGATCATGACGTCGTGCAGCGACATGATGCAGAAGATCATTGCGATCCCGCAGCCGGTGATCGCCTGCGTATCGGGCGTCGCGACCGCAGCCGGCTGTCAGCTTGTCGCGACCTGCGACCTTGCGATCGCCTCGACAGAAGCGCGCTTTGCGACGCCCGGCGTTGACATCGGACTGTTCTGCTCGACGCCGATGGTGGCGCTGACACGCAACATTCCGCGCAAGAACGCGATGCACATGCTCCTGACCGGAGAGCCGGTTTCGGCCGAAGAAGCCGCGCGTCTTGGCCTCGTCAATCGCGTCGTGCCCAAAGGCGCCGAGCTTGACGCATCCTTCGCGCTCGCCAGGACCGTCGCATCAAAATCGCGCGCAACGGTGAAAATCGGAAAGCAGGCCTTCTATCGCCAGGCGGAGCTCAGTCTCGCCGACGCCTATGCCTATGCCAGCGAAGTGATGACGGAAAACATGATGACGCACGATGCGAATGAGGGCATTTGTGCATTCATCGAGAAGCGCGATGCTGCCTGGGAGGATCGCTGATGATCGCGATCGCGCAACGCTGGCCGAAACCTGACCGCCGCACGCTCATACGCGGCGTTACGGCTGGCAGCGCATGGGGCATCACCATGGCGACCGCCCTGCTCGGCCTTGCCTTCCATCAGTGCGGCACGATCTGCCTCGGGCAGATCGTCGAAACCACGGCGATGTCGCTTGCAGCGGGTATGCTTACGATCGGTCCCATTGCGCTCCTCCGGCGTGAGGCCTAAGTCCAGGCGCAAATGAATCATGACAGCTACAACGATGCCTTCATCCGGGGCATCCTGAACACCGTGAAGACCATTGCCGTGGTCGGCGTGTCGCCGAAAACCAACCGGCCGAGCTATTTCGCATTCAAATATCTGCTCGAGCGCGGCTACCGCATGATCCCGGTCAATCCGGGACAGGCGGGCAAGGAACTCCTCGGGCAGAAGGTCTATGCGACGCTCGCGGACATTCCCGAACCTGTCGACATGGTCGACATATTCCGCAATTCGGATGCGGCGGTCTCCGTTGTGCGGGAGGCCCTTGCGCTCAATCCGAAGCCGCAGGTGATCTGGATGCAGCTTGGCGTGCGCAACGATGAAGCTGCAGCGATCGCGGATGCCGCCGGGTTGAAAGTGATCATGAACCGCTGCCCCAAGATCGAGTACGGGCGGCTGTCGTCGGAAATCTCATGGATGGGCGTGAACTCGCGTACGCTCTCTTCCAAGCGTGCGCCGCTGCTCGGCAAGGGAATCCAGCGCATGTCTTTGCAGCGACAGACCATGGCGGGCGGTACGACCGATGCGACCGCCCGTGCGGAACGTGACATCAAAACCTAAGCTATCGCCTTTTTAGAGCATGAAATCCTCGTGATTTGCCAAAATACGGAATTGCTTGACTGAAATACCGGCGGCTTCTGTGTGCCGCTTGACCCGTTCTTGGCCTTAGATACATCAACCGCCCCTGACGACCGCAATCCGCGGGCGAACAGCGTGAAGGATCCTGCCATGACCGAGCGCACTCCAGGCTTTGCCACGCTATCCATCCATGCCGGCGCGCAACCCGATCCGACCACCGGCGCCCGCGCAACCCCGATCTATCAAACCACGTCGTACGTTTTCGACGACGTCGATCACGCCGCCTCGCTGTTCGGATTGCAGGCTTTCGGCAACATCTACACCCGCATCGGAAACCCGACCAATGCAGTGCTGGAAGAACGGATCGCCGCACTGGAAGGCGGTACCGCCGGTCTTGCCGTTGCCTCCGGTCACGCCGCGCAGGTCATCGTCATGCAGACGCTGATGATGCCGGGCGATGAACTCGTCGCCTCCAAAAAGCTCTATGGCGGCTCCATCAACCAGTTCAACCATGCCTTCAAGAGCTTCGGATGGAATGTGAGCTGGGCCGACCCCGACGATATTTCGAGCTTCGAGCGCGCGATCACGCCGAAGACCAAAGCCATCTTCATCGAGTCGATCGCCAATCCGGGCGGCATCATCACCGACATCGAGGCAGTGGCGAACGTTGCGCGCAAGGCCGGTGTACCGCTGATCGTCGATAACACGCTGGCTACGCCCTATCTGTGCAAGCCGATCGACTACGGCGCCGACGTCGTCGTGCATTCGCTGACCAAGTTTCTTGGCGGGCATGGCAATTCGATCGGCGGCATGATCGTCGATGCCGGCACCTTCAACTGGTCGCGCGAAGGCCGCTATCCGATGCTGTCGGAGCCGCGGCCGGAATATCAGGGCATCGTGCTGCACGAGACCTTCGGCAATTTCGCTTTTGCGATCGCCTGCCGCGTGTTGGGCCTGCGCGATCTCGGCCCCGCGCTCTCGCCATTCAACGCGTTCCTGATCCTCACCGGGGTAGAGACTCTGCCGCTGCGCATGCAGCGCCACTCGGACAATGCGAAGGAAGTGGCGGAGTGGCTGTCACGGCATCCCAAGGTCAGTTGGGTCAGCTATTCCGGCTTGCCGGGCGACCGCTACCACAAGCTGGCGCAGCGCTATTGCCCAAAAGGCGCCGGCGCCGTTCTCACCTTCGGACTGAAGGGCGGCTACGAGGCCGGCGTCAAGCTCGTCTCGAACGTGAAACTGTTCTCGCACCTCGCCAATATCGGCGACACCCGTTCGCTGATCATCCACCCCGCCTCGACCACGCATCGGCAACTGACCGACGCCCAGAAGGCGCAGGCCGGCGCCGGCCCCGATGTCGTGCGTCTGTCGATCGGCCTCGAGGACAAGGAGGATATCATTGCCGATCTGGAGCAGGCCCTCGCGGCATAGGCAGGCAAGCGGACCGGTTTGCGACAGCCACAATCGTTAACGCAAATTAAGCGCCGCGCACGGCGGCGCTTACAATTTTTAGTAGTATTTGCGCTAGCCTCTCGCACGGCTTCTTCGGGTCCGTGCACATGTCCGGCATAAGCGTCGTAGCAGCATCTTCACACCAACTCGCGGCCATTCGCGCGATGCTGCCGTTCGATGTGTCCGCGGATTTCCTGCGGCTGCACGACCTGCCGTTTTCGCCGCCGCAGGACACTGCGATCCTCGATCTCGATCTGAGCCATCCCGAAGACGTCGAGAGGATCAGGACATGGTTGTCGCGCCGTGCGTCGCGTGGACCGGTCATCATCTGCGTGGACGACGTCACCTCCTATCTCCAGCTTACGCAGGCTCGTGCGATTGGAGCGACAGCGGTCTTCGCGCGCCCGCTCGACGCCGCGCAACTCGACGGGCTGCTGTGCAGGCTCGATCGTTACCCCGGCCCGCCTCTGCAACCTTCGATCAGCGACCCGGCCGAAGACCTGAAGACGATCGGCGACATTTTCGAAGCTGCACGTACCGGTCAGATTCCCAACATGGAATTCGTGTCCGAAGCGGGTGCGCGTATCGTCGACAGACTGAGAGACATCGGGCTCTCCGCCTATCTTGCGGCAATCCGCGCGCATCACAGCCGCACCTACACCCACTGTCTGACTGTAACCGCGGTGGCCGTTTCGTTCGGACTTCATCTCGGTTTCAACCGGAAAGACACGCACCGCATGGCGATTGCCGGGTTGCTGCATGACATCGGCAAGGCGCGGATCTCGGTCGAAATCCTCGAGAAGCCGGCCGCACTCGACGAGCGCGAAATGATGATCATGCAGACGCACCCTGTGATCGGACATGAAATGCTTCGCGAAACGCCGGGACTTCCGGACGATACTCTCGACATGATCCTGCATCATCACGAGTATCTGGACGGGTCGGGCTATCCGCACGGCCTGCAGGGGTCAGACATTTCCGACCTCAATCGCATGATGACGATTTCGGACGTTTTTGGCGCGCTTATCGAGCCGCGTTCGTACCGGCCACCCATGTCGGCCACCAACGCTCTGGACGTCCTGCAGCAGATGGGGCCGAAACTCGACGGAGTTCTGGTTCGCGTCTTCGCGCCACTCGCCCATGATCTCGCGACGTGTCGCGCGGAATTCACTGCATAGTCGGCGACTGGCTCACACCTGCGCGAGCGCCGGCGATCGGACGTGGCGTGCGATCAGCGTTGCGGCCTGCAGCACGGCAACCGTCAGCAGCAGGATCGCCATTGCCTGGTGAAGAAGCGCTAGACTGATCGGCACGGCGTAAAGCAGCGTCGCTATTCCGATCATCGCCTGGATGCCAATCAGCAGCACGAACAATGTCGCATAGGCGCGCGTGGTTCGATCCTTCACGGTGCGGTTCACGTCGAAGCAATACCAGAGCGCCAGCAGCAGAATGAGATAGGCCAGCACACGATGGTTGAACTGAACCGTCAGCGCATTCTCGAAGAAATTGCGCCATAGCGGAGTTTCGAACAGCAGCCGATCCGCAGACGGAACAAGCGCGCCGTCGATATGCGGCCATGTGTTGTAGACAAGTCCGGCATCGAGCCCGGCAACCAGCGCGCCGAGATAGATCTGCAGCAGGACGAGCGCGACGAAAAGTCCGGCGATGACGCGCAAGCGCACGGGCGCTGCAACTGGAGCAGGAGCCTTCATGCGGGCAACGATCCAGATGATCGCGGCGTAGATCACGCAGGCGAGCGTCATGTGGAACGCGAGCCGGTATTGCGAGACGCTGACCCGTTCGGTCAGGCCGGATGACACCATCCACCACCCAACCGCGCCCTGGATCGCACCTAGCGCAAACAGGCCGAAGAGCGGTGCGCGCAGATCGCGTCCGATATAGCCGCGCCACAGGAAGAACAGGAACGGGATCAGAAACACCGCGCCGATCGTACGGCCCAGAACACGGTGCCCCCATTCCCACCAGAAAATCGTCTTGAAGTCGGACAGCGACATCCCGCGATTGACCTCACGGTATTGCGGGATCTGCTTGTATTTCTCGAACTCGGCGGTCCATTGCGCCTCTGTAGTCGGCGGCACCAGTCCGGTCACCGGCTTCCACTCGACGATGGAAAGTCCCGATTCCGTCAGTCGCGTCGCGCCACCGACAACAAGCGTTGCCACCACGAACGCAGCCACAATCAGCAGCCATGCCCTGACAGCGCGCCGCCCCTTCTCCTGGTTGATCTCGATTTCCAAACCTGCCGCCATCTGCATCTTGCCGGACCGCCGCCGACGATATAGTCAGCAGTCCCGTCGCCATACAACTCGAACCCGCGCATGTCTAATCGCACGCGAAAGCTGATCGGCGCTGTCCTGCTGTTGCTCCTGATCACGGTCTGGGCGCTGCTGGCGATGGCGTTCGCGCAGTTCGCATTCTCGAGCCCGAACGCAATCGCAGCGTGGATTTTCTACGTCGTTGCGGGCATGGGCTGGATTCTGCCCGCCATGCCGCTGATCCGCTGGATGGAAGGCGGCCGAAGGGCCTAGGCGGCCTTCGGGCTACGACGGAAGCCGTTCCACATCGCGGTCGCGGTTCCCGACATCAGGACACGCAGATAGCGCAACTGCTGGAACTCGCCGTTCAGCGAGATGCGTGGCAGCGCCATCAGGTGGTTGCGGTGCTCCTGAAAGAGCACGCCGGGCTGGGTCGTGACCGCGGTCTTGAAGCCAACTTCGGCGGCAATCGCGAACTCGCGCGGCCCTGCGGAACTCGGGTCGCCCACCGGATAGGAGAAGTGCTCGGGGCGAATGCCGATCGCGGACTCGATAACCGCGCGGCTCATCTCCATTTCGGCCCGGACGACGCGATCGGGGGTCTTCTTCAGCATGTAGTGGTTCACGGTATGCGCGCCAATCGTGACGAGCGGGTCGCGCGACAATTCCGCGATATCCTCCCAGCTCATGCAGAGCTCATCGCAGAGCGCCTTCATGTCGACGCCGTAGCGCGCCGCGAGGTCCCGCACGACGGTTCGCAGCTCTTCCTCGGTTTCGAGGCTGCGCAGCCACCAATAGAGCTGCTCGTAGATGTTCCGCTTTTCGTCGAGACTCGCGCAGTCGAAGCGCCGCTCCTTGCCGTCGACATAAAGGCCGATGCGGTCGTTATTCGCGATCACGCGCTCGAGGGCGACCCACCAGATTTCGCCGATGCGGTCGGGAAAGCTGGTCGGCACATAGAGCGCGAACGGAACCTCGTGCTTCTTCAGGATGGGATAGGCCCATTGCAGGTTGTCGCGGTAGCCGTCGTCGAAGGTCAGGCACACGAAGCGGCGCTTGAAATCTCGCTGCACCAGGCGCCGGTACATCTCGTCGAGCGACACGATGTCGAGGCCGGACCGCTTGAGCCGCCGCACCACGGCCGCGAAAAACCCGGGAGACACCTCAAGAAGCCGGTTCGGCTGGAAACTTCCGGGCCGCGTTGGCCGCACATGGTGAAGCGTCAGGATGGCGCCCACCCCCTGGAAGAACGGACGCAGGGCGACGTGGGCGCCGCTGAAATAGAGCGTCTCGAGCCCTGCCCGGATGATGGTCTTTTTGAGCCCGCTCACTGCCGAACTGCCGCTTTTCAATGAAAGAGGCGCGATTCTGCCAACGCTTTGTTGAGTTAGGATTAACGCTTTCAAAACAACGACTTCTGAGACCCTTGTGGAATCAAAAGTCGGCAAAACTGGGCAAAGGGCGGGACGGATTCAGCGCCTCCGCCCCTTCTATTTTCGCGGGCACGACCAGCTCCCCATCCGCAAAAGTAGCAGTTATGGTATGCAGATCCGGGGGATGGGATGGTTTTTAAGACGCGCGAATTCGCAATCCGTAGGCAGTTCGGAGTCGCCGCCATTTGCTTTTGGATTGTCCAGGTGTGTCTGGGCGTCCCATCGGTTTTCTTAGCTTCCGTACTTCTCACCACGGGCAAGGCTGAGGGTGCGCTCTTTTCGATCTCGCTCTTCCTAGCTTGGATCGGATGCACGCTTGCTATCGGCGTCGGATCATTGCTGCACGGCAGGTCCCAGCTACATCTTCCAACTGTTTTCAAAGTCGATGTGTATCGACCAGACGATATCCCGGAAGAATACGATCAAGAATACATGGGCTATCGCTTCCGCATGTTGCCCAAGGGCGCGGTCGAGGTTTTCACGGCTGACGGGCCGACGAAATATCGGAAGTGGGAAGACTTTACTCGGGCCGTCGGGCGCTAGTGGCATCGCCGGTCCAGCGGGGCGCACGCAGACGCGAAGAAACTGGAGGAAAGATGAGGTCTGAGGGATACCTTCTGGCGCTGATATCACTTGGCGCTTTGGCCGCGCAATCTGCTTTTGGAAATGAGCAATGCGCCCGCATTGAAGACTCCGCGAAGCGGCTGCTGTGTTATGACCTTAGCTATCGCAAGACACAGTCGAGCCAAATAAAAGGTGCTTGGCACGTTGTCGAGGAGACTTCGAAAATTAGCGACGTCAAGAACGTCGTTATCTCGCTGGAATCGTTAGAGCCGTTGCGCGCCAGATTTGGACAGAAGCGTCACGCCAACCTTATCCTCGCCTGCCGCGAGAGGAAAACGGACGCATACATAATCTTCGGGGGTCATTTCATGAGCGACCTCAATCACGGCACCGTAACATATCGCATCGACAAGCGCCCTGCAGTGAAGAAGCGCATGCAGGAGTCTAACGACCACCAAGCGCTCGGTTTGTGGGGTGGCGCGAATGCAATCCCCTTCATCAAAGAACTGATCGACGGGCAGACATTGTATGTTGTTGCGACCCCGCTTTCCGAGAGCGCTGTTACAGCGGAATTTCCGATCTCTGGACTCGCGGAAGCTATCAAACCACTGCAGGCAGCATGCGCTTGGCAAGAGGAAAGGCGCAAAAGCTCATCGCCTAAGCAGTAACAACCATCGGTCTTTCATTGCGACGTGATCTAACGGCCGGCGAACGTCTGACGGCAAACCCTTTGAAGAATCACGCTTAACTAATTGATTTCGTTTCTCCTAAGCCTTTGTTGAGAATCCTTTGCCACGGTGGGTTTTTCAAGGAGACTGGCGATGAATTTTGCGCTGGCGAGGACCGACCATGCGCTGCCGCTACCTGCTCTGCCGGTCCGGTCCGGCAGCGCCTGGGTGGTGGACATTGCCGACACCATGGAGGCCGCAGAGGGCCCCTGGCGCGCCCTCCTGGCGCAGGATTGCTTCGCCAGCGCCTATCAGGATTTCGACCTTTGCGCGCTGTGGTTCCGTCACGTCGGCGCGCCGGCCGGTTACAAGCCTTGTGTCGTCATCGGGCGAGATGCGGCAGGAAGCCCCCTCTTCGTCTGGCCGCTGGTCCGCAACTCGGTGGCCGGCTGTCAGGTTGCGAGCTTCTTCTGCGGGCGCCACGCCAATGTCGGGACAATGCTGTGGCGGAGCGATGTCGTCGCCAACGTCACCCTCTCCGATCTGCAGGCCATCCTGCGGCGGCTCACCGAACACGGGATCGACGCGCTGGCCTTGCACAATCAGCCAATGCAGATCCGCGGCATCGCGAACCCGATGCTGCTGCTGCCGCATCAACCGGCGCCCGACAAATGCTACAGCCTGTCGCTGCACGGCAGCGGCGATGAGATCATCGCACGGCGCTACAATTCCGATACGCGCCGGAAGCTTCGCCGGAAGGAGCGCCACCTCGCGCAACTCCCCGGCTATCGGTATGTTCGCGTGACGACACCCGAACAGGCGGACCGCTGTGTCTCGGAATTTCTGAAACAGAAGGCGGCGCGGCTTGCGGCGCGCGGCATCGGCAATGCGTTCGACGAACCCGGCACGGAGGAGTTTCTGCGGCAGGCGTGCTGCACGGGTCTCTCCAACGGCACGCCGTTGATCGAAATTCACGCGCTCGAATGCGATTACGAAATTCTCGCGCTGTTCGCCGGAATACACGACCGGCACGCATTCTCGACGATGTTCAATTCCTATACGCTCAGCGAGCACGCACGCATGAGCCCGGGCCTGACCTTGCTGATGAAGCTTGTCGACGATTGTGCAAAGCGCGGGTTCGACACGCTCAATCTCGGGGTCGGTTCGGCGGAATACAAATCGGCGCTGTGCGACACCGTCGAGCAGCCCTTCGACAGCTTCATCGGCCTGACGTCACGCGGTCACGTCTTTGCGATGGCGACAAAGGCGATGCGCACCCTTAAGAGCGCGATCAAGAACAATCCGCAGATGTGGGATCTTGTCAGCAAGACGCGCGCGAAACTGTTCGCGCGCTGACCTTGCTCCCACTCAGGCCGCAACCGGCTCTGAACCTGCCTGATCGCTGCCACCCTGGATCGCGGCTACGTCGGCGTAGCCCGCTACGTTGAGTTTCGCTCGGGCTTCGAGCGTTTCGGGAGCAGCCAGATCCTTCGCCACCAGAACCGCACGCGGTGCGATACCGGCGAGCAGCTTGATCGGGCTGTCGGCAATGGCGCCGCCATCGATCACCATGTGGTCATAGGCCCGCGCAAGCGCATCGAGAGTGATGGTCAGACGCGGCGATGCGAAGATGTTGAGCGCATCGCCCGCCACCTGCCCGGTCGACACGATGTGAACGCGCGAGAACTTGTCGCGGGTGATGATGTCGCCGAATGATGCGGTCCCGCGCGCGAGCTCTGCCAAGCCCGGAGCCTGAGGATCGACCGAAGTAATCGACAGATTGGGGGCGCTGAGTGCGAGATCGGCGAGCACGACACGGCCGCCCTTCGTCGACAGCGCACGTGCAAGCGCAAGCGCGGCATAAGTCGTACCGACGTTGCGGCCGGTGCCGAACAGGACGACGCAGCGTCCGGGCTCGCCCATGGTTGAGAGCGCATTGGCGAGCGTTTCGATCCGGTCGGCCTTTGGCGCAGCCGGTGCCGGGACCGGCACTTCGATCGTCGGCTTTGCCTTCAGTTCGGGCTCGGCAACGCCATCCGCTCCTGCCTTTCGACGGAACAGGCCAAAGAGCGACCGGCGCGTCTTCGATGGCGCGGGAACCGGCATTTCGGGGGCTGTCGGTTCGGCCGGAGCCGCCGGCAGCGGGCTGGCGCGCCGGACCAGATCGCGCGCCGGCACGCCCTGCCTCAGGATTTCCGAGGAGAGCACAAAGGCGGACAGGAGGAAGAAGGTGGCCAGCGTCGCCACGATGAGGATCGGGAGCTTCTTCGGATAAGCCGGGACGTTCGACACCGTGGCGCGGGAGATAACGCGCGCCTCGGCCGGGGCTGCATTGATGTTCTCGCGGGCGGTCGCTTCGCGATAGCGGGCGAGATAGGACTCCAGCAGATCGCGCTGAGCCTTGGCTTCTCGCTCAAGCGCCCGCAATTGCACATCCTGGGGCGAAGCCCCGCTGATCTGCCTCTTGATGCGGTCGATCGCCTCGTTGGTCTGATCGACACGCGACGCGGCGATGCGGGCATCGTTCTCGATCGAGGTCACGAGGCGCTCAAGCTCGCCCCGAATCTGCGCATCCAGCGCGTTGATCTGCGCGTTCAGTTCCTGGATTCGCGGATGACGCTCGAGCAGTGTCGAGGATTGCTCGGCAAGCTGCGCACGCAGCAGCACGCGCTGTTCGACCAGACGCTTCAGCAGGTCGGAATTGACGATATCGGCCGATTCCACAGGCTTGCCGGACTTGAGCATGTCGCGGATCGCCTTCGACCTCGCATCGAGATCGGCCTTCTGGGCGCGCACCGTTGCGAGCTGGGTGGTCAATTCACCAAGTTGCTGCGTATTGAGGCTGGTCTGATTGTTGCCGATGAACAGGTTCGACTTCGCGCGGAATTCATCGACCTTCGCGTCGGCCTCCTGCACCGTCTGGCGCAGCTGCTTGATTTCGTTGGCGAGATATGCGCCGGCGCTGCGCGTCTGGTCGAGCTTCGCCTGCTGCTGCATCTGCATGTAGGCGTCGACGATCGCGTTGACGACCTTAGCTGCAAGCTCCGGATCCTCGCTAAGGAATTCAACGGTGATGACTCGCGAACGCTCGACGGCCGACACCGTCAGCCGCTCGTAATAAACCTCCATCACCCGTTCTTCCGGGGTCATCTTCAGCTTGTCGCGGCCAAAGCCGATCACCGACAGCAGCGCTCCAATTGGAGAGACACCGTCCCGTACCGAATCGAATTCGGGGAGATCGCCGAGCTTCAATTCGCGGATCACCTGACGGGCAATGTCGCGTGACTGGATGATCTGGACCTGTGTCGCAATCGTCTCCTGGTCGGCGGCGGCACGGTCGATGGACTTCTCGGCCTCGGGACGGAGAAACACGTTCTCCCGTCCCTCGACTGCGATCTTGGCTTCGGAGCGGAATTTCGGAGTGATCCGATCGACGATGACAATCGTCGCCGCGGCGACAAGAAGCGTCGGGATCAGGATCAACCATTTTCTGCGCCACAGGGCGGCACCAAGAGCGCCTAGATCGAGCTCGCTATCGGCCTGCGTTGGGGAAACGCCGACGTCACTCTGCTGTACCGACCGCATCACCGACTCCGCACCACGAACGGAGCTATTTCGGCCGATTATGGTTATTGTCGCGTTAAAGGGCGCAAGACATGCGGCCAATAAGCGCAAGGTTATTGGCGGATGCGGAGAATCGCTTTCATCTTCGATCCGTTAACATCACTTAACCATTAAGTCCCACATCCTTGCGATGCTCCATCCTGCAAGGCCCCTGCGCATCCTGCATGTGCTCCGGTCACCCGTCGGCGGCCTGTTCCGGCACGTCGCCGATCTGGTTCGTGGCCAGTCGGCGCGTGGGCACCTCGTGGGCGTCGTTTGCGACAGTCTCACCGGCAGCGACAACGCGATACGGGTTCTGAACGAGCTCTCCCCGAACCTGCCGCTTGGCCTCTCCCGCATCCCGATGACGCGACAACTGGGCTTCGGCGACGTATCCGCGATGTGGCACGTTGCGGCGGCCATCCGGCAAGCCGCGCCAGACGTCGTGCACGGGCACGGCGCGAAAGGCGGCGCCTATGCGAGATTGTCGACATCAGCCGGACGCGCTTTGCGGGTCTATACGCCGCATGGCGGCAGCATGCTGTTTCAGCCACGCACGGCCAGCGGACGGCTCTATCTGACGCTGGAGAAGATACTCAACAATCGCACCGACCTGTTCCTGTTCGAGAGCGGCTTCATCGAAAGGATGTTCCGCGAAAAGATCGGGAAGCCGGCAGCGTCGTGGCGGATTGTGCCGAACGGTGTTGGCGACAACGAATTTGCCAACGTCGAGCTGTCTGCTGACGCGACAGACATCCTGTATATCGGCGAATTGCGAAAGCTGAAGGGCATCGACGTGCTGCTCGCTGCGATCGCAGCCCTGCGCGACCGCGGCCTTGCGTTGAGCGCAACGATCGTCGGCGCTGGCGCGTCGGGTGAAGACCTGAAGCGCCAGGCAGCGGCATCGGGACTTGAGAACGCGGTGCGATTTCTTCCCCCTATGCCCGCCCGCGAGGCTTTTGCGCTTGGACGCATCATGGCGGTACCGTCGCGCGCGGAATCCTTTCCCTATATCGTTCTGGAAGCCGCTGCCGCCGGGAAGCCGCTGATCGCAACCAATGTCGGTGGCATCCCCGACATGTTCGGCCCGCTCGCGGACAACCTGATCCCGCCCGACGATCGCGCTGCACTTGCGGACAAATTGAACGAAGCCGTTAACGATCCGGATACCACGCGCAAGCGTGCAGCCTTGTTGTGCGAACGCGTGCGAACCAATTTCTCCCTCGACGACATGGTCGATGGCGGAATTGAGGCTTATCGCGCGGCGATTGCAGCGCGCAGAAGCTAAAATGCGAATAAGCCTTTGTTGAATTTTTTCCGATACGACCTGTCCCCTCAAAACAAGATCCGCATGGCCACCGGCGTGACGGATCGAGGGACGGCGCAATGTTTGATCTGGACGCTCGCAAAATGTTGGGCGCGCCTGCGGCTGTCGCTGCCACGAACGGTAGCGCCGGCATTGGTGCGCACGCCAAGCGGCAATTGTCGCCTGCGGCACTTGCCGCAGCATCGGTCGCCACGCGACCCGCGATCTCGCCAATCGTTGTCGCCGGCGTCGTTCGCGCGATCGAGGCGACGCTGATCGCATTCGTCGGAACCCTCGCCTATTACGTCTACGTATTTCCGGCCGAAGGCTTGCGCTGGCCCTATATCGTCGCGATCGTCGGCATCTCGACGCTCTCGATCGTAGTGTTCCAGGCCGTCGACATCTATCAGGTCCACGCCTTCCGCCGGCCGCTCGGCCAGATGGCGCGCCTCTTCTCCGCCTGGTGCGTGGTGTTCCTGGTGGCGATTGCGGTCTCGTTCTTCTTCAAGCTCGACCTCGCATTTTCACGCGTATGGCTCCTGTCCTTCTGGGCCGTCGGTCTCGTCGTGCTGCTCGCCTTGCGCTCCGGACTTTACGTGCTGGTCAAGGCGTGGATGCGCGACGGCCGGCTTACGCGACGCACTGTCATCGTCGGCGGCGGCGCTCCGGGTGAAGCGCTGATCAACTCGCTCAAGGCGCAGGAGGACGGTGACGTGCGCGTCATCGGCGTATTTGACGATCGCAACGACGAGCGCGCGCCGACCCATTGCGGCGGCTTCCCCAAGCTTGGAACGGTCGATGACTTCGTCGAATTCGCGCGCCGCACGCGCATTGATCTTGTCATCTTCTCGCTTCCGATCAGCGCAGAAAACCGCATTCTCTCGATGCTGAAGAAGCTCTGGGTGCTTCCGGTCGATATTCGCCTGTCGGCGCACTCAAACAAGCTGCGCTTCCGGCCGCGCTCGTATTCCTATATCGGCACCGTGCCGGTGCTCGACGTATTCGATCGTCCGATCGCGGACTGGGACGTCGTGATGAAGTGGCTGTTCGACAAGATCGTCGGCGGCCTCATGCTGATCGCGGCGCTGCCGATCATGGCGGTGATTGCAATCGCCATCAAACTCGACAGCCGCGGCCCGGTCCTGTTCAAGCAGAAGCGCTATGGGTTCAACAACGACCTGATCGAGGTCTACAAATTCCGCTCGATGTATGTCGACCAGTGCGACGCCACGGCAAACAAGCTCGTCACAAAGGGCGATTCTCGCGTGACGCGCGTCGGGCGCTTCATTCGCAAGGCGAGCCTCGACGAATTGCCGCAGCTTTTCAACGTCGTGTTCAAGGGCAATCTCTCGCTTGTCGGTCCGCGTCCGCACGCGGTCAACGCAAAGGCCGCGGCGCGCCTCTATGACGAAGCGGTGGACGGCTATTTCGCACGGCATCGTGTGAAGCCGGGCGTGACCGGCTGGGCCCAGATCAACGGCTGGCGCGGCGAAACCGACACGCAGGAGAAGATCCAGAAGCGCGTCGAATACGATCTCTACTATATCGAAAACTGGTCGCTGCTGTTCGATTTCTACATCGTGCTCATGACGCCCTTCGCCCTCCTCAAGAGCGAGAACGCGTATTGATCACGCTCGACCAGGCGGCGGCGATTTCCGCGCGGCGGCGGCCTGCCGATCCGCCCGCAGGCCCCGTTGATGCAGGACGGGCACCAGCTGTCGCCACGACGCTGCTCCATGGCGCGCTGTTTCTCACCATCCTCGGGAGCTTCCTCGTCTTCATCGAGCCTTCCCCGTATGAAGTTCTCTCGGCACTCCTTGTCTTCACATGCCTGCTTGCAGGCGTGACGTTCGACCGCAAGCTGCTGCCGCTTCTGTTCCTGCTCCTGTTCTACAATCTTGGCGGGGCCTTCGCGCTGATCCCCGTGATCGGTGACGATCCTTCACGACGCTTCATTCTGATTTCGTTCTACATGGCGTTCACGGCGATCATCTTTGCGATGATCTTCACGACCGACTGCGTGCGACGCGCCGAGATCCTGCGGAAAGCGTATATCCTCGCCGGCGTCTGCGCGGCGCTCGCCGGCATCTTCGGCTATTTCAACGGCATCGACCTGCTCACACTCTACGGACGCGCGCGCGGCACGTTCAAGGATCCGAACGTCTATGGCCCGTTCCTGATCCTGCCGATGCTTTTCCTGCTGCAGTCCTTCCTGAATCGCGGCCTGCGGCTACTGCCGCTCGCCGCGTTCCTGATCATGGCGGCAGGCCTTTTCCTGAGCTTCTCCCGCGCCGCCTGGGCGCACATGGTGTTCTCGTCGGTGATGATGATGGCACTCCTGTTCGTGACGAGCCCGAGTGGCTGGTTCCGGGCGCGCATCATCTCGTTCTCCGTGATGACGAGCCTCGCGGTCGCAGGCCTGCTCATTGCGCTGCTCGCGGTCGGAAATGTCGGCACGGTCTTCAAGGAGCGCGCGTCGCTCAATCAGTATTACGACACGGGCGAAAGCGGACGGTTCGGCAACCAGAAGAAAAGCGTGAACGAGCTGCTGGAGCTCCCTAACGGATACGGCCCGCTGCAATTCCGCAATCACTACACCAACGATCCGCACCAGGTGTATCTGAACGCCTTCGCGTCCTATGGCTGGCTCGGCGGCTTCTCCTATCTCGCGCTGGTGCTGATCACGCTCGCGATCGGGCTGCGGACCGTATTCGTCGCTACGCCCTGGCAGCCCTATTTCATTGCGGCGATGTCAACCTACACAGGCGTCGCGCTGGAAGGGCTGGTCATCGATACCGACCACTGGCGGCACTATTATCTTCTGCTCGGCCTGATCTGGGGCTTCTCGGCCGCCACCATGAATTTCAGACGACGCCAGGCGGCGCGGGCCGTTGCCTGACTCTCAGGTCGGCGGCGGCGTCTTACTTCCGTGCGGCGATATAGGCGTAGCTCGCAACGGTCCGCCAATCGTATTTGCGCGCGAGCGCGGTGAACTGCGCGTGGATCTCGCGCACGACCGGAAAGCGGTCGAAATAGCCGTGTCCGTAAAACGGCAGGATCACGACCTCGCGATAGCCGATGCCCTGCAGCATCGGTTTCATCTTTCGCTCGCTCGCATAAGTCCAGCTGTAGCGCGCCGGAAATACCGGATCCTCATCGTTCGTACGGTTCGGATAGATCGCCTTGACGATCTTCGCCGCGACATCATCCGGCAGCAGCCGGTTCACCACGAACGGGAAAGCATACAGGGTCGGCACGAACGCAAGCGCCACGCCGCCCGGTGCGAGCAACTGATAGAGGTTGGACCAGGCACGCTGTCCATCCGCGACATGTTCGAACACCATGCGCGAGAATGCGAGATCGAAGCTGTTACGCAGATGCGCCATCGCCGAGATGTCGCCCGCCACGTCGAAGCAGGCCTTGCGATAGCTGTCCGGCAGCACGTCGAGTTCGGTCTGCGAGATGTCGTTGACCGTCATCTCGACGCCGAGGGATTTCAGTTCGTCGGCCTTGAACAGCGGATCGCGGCCACCGCCGACTTCGAGAAGCCGGTGCGCATGCAGGATGCGGGCAAGACCACGCACGACAGTCTCATAATTGTCCCAGGCCCAGTCGCGGTCGTTGCGGACACCGAGCTCACGGAACGCGCGGGCGAGAATGTCGCCATCGTCGAGTCGCTTCAGGATGTCGCCGGCGGTCTTGTCGAGCATGGCGCCTCTCCGTGCACAGCGCTCGTGGCACGAGCATGGGCACGGCCGGAAAGACCCGTCCGCGCTTGAGAGTTCCTTAAACCCCAGGCGTTTATGATGTCTTACGTGCGCCATTCGATTCCGACGCGCCGCCCCGGATCAGCCAAACGACAATGTCCGCCGCCACGTCCCAGCCCATGATCGACGGCAGTTCCGAAGGTCCGGCGGGCTCTGGTCCAGCCGCGAAACCTGAAGGCGCATCGGGCCGGTTCCTGTCGATCCCGTATCTCCTCCTGCGCGCCACCACGGCGGGCGGCGGGCTCGTGGGCGGCTTTGTCCAGACCTTCGTGTTCGCGCGCATCCTCGATCCCGAGCGGTTCTCGGTTTTCATTCTGGTCGGCACGCTCGGCATCGCGCTGTGGCTGAGCGATATCGGCCTCGTGAAGATCATCTTCGTGCGCCTGCGCGCGTGGCTGCTCGGCGGCGCGCCGCAGGACGCGGGCATCGTCCGGCATGCGACGGCGATCGTGATCCTCTACTTCATCCTCGGGATCGTCTGCACGGTTGCGTGCTTCTTCGGCGCACTCGCATTCGGTGCAGGCACCTATGGCAGCCTCGAACTCGCGCTGTTCTTCCTGTTCACCGCGATCACCCTCGTCTGGTTCGCGCTTCGCAACATCAGCCTCGCCGTCGACGACTTTATCTTTTTCGAGACCATGGAGGTGACGCGGCGCACGCTGCATGTCGGCTTCATGCTTGCGACGCTGGTCGGTCTGTCGCTGATGGCGTTCCTCGTCATCGCCAATGTGATCTGGCTCGCGCTGTTCGCGGTCACGATCTCGCGACTCGCGCGCAAGGGCGCGCTAACGGCGACTGTCGCCGGCTTTCCCGGACATCTGCTTTCGTTCTTCCGCGAGAACAAGAAGGAAGTGGTCTCGGGCGGCACCTACGCCGTGAACGAATTCTATCTCTACAACTTCGCCTATGCGATCGTGCCGGTCGCGTACGGGCTCGGCGCGCCGACGATCATTCTCGATACGATGTTCAAGGTCGTGCGCGGAGCGACCGTCCTCTATTCCGCCGCGGCCGACGTCGCGCTGCCACGCCAGACGCGCGCCCATAGCGAGGGCGACCGGAGGAGTCTCGTGCTGGCGACCTGGATGGCGGCGGGGCTCGCGAGCCTGCCCGGTATCGTCATCTGCATGGCCCTCGCCTTTTTCTCCGAACCGATGTTCAAGATCCTGCTCGGCAATTCGGCGGTCATGCCGCAGGCCATCTCGAACCTGATGATCGTCCTCCTGATCGCCAACCTGATCCAGACGATCTCGAATTTCCTTCTGATCCACACCGGCTATTTCAGGGTGATCGCGCGGCTGAGCGTGCTGGTGAGCGTCGCGGCAACGCTGGTGGCCGGCATTTCGATCGTCGCCGGGGCCGACCTCACCGGCTTCATCAAGGCTTTTGTCGCGGTTTATGTCGCCAGCGCCCTTTCCTACATGACGCTGGCCCTGCGCGGCCCGCTCGCCAGGAAAAGCTGACCCTGCCCTCCGGTCCCGGTTGCGCGGGCGCGACGGCGTCCCTATAACGGCGCCGTCGGAGCGTGGCGCAGCCCGGTTAGCGCACTAGTCTGGGGGACTAGGGGTCGTGGGTTCAAATCCCGCCGCTCCGACCATTTGGACGATTTTTACAAATGCCCCGGCAAGGCGCCGACGGTTGAGGGTCAGGAGAGCCCTTCTCCTTCGTCCACCCGCAAGGCCGGCACCGGCGCGGCGATGCAGGAGTGCATGGCAGGCACTCCTGTCCGCAAGCGGGCGCACCAGGTGATCAACCGTTTGCGCGGGCTCCCGCCGTTAGCGAAAAGGCCCGGCGCGCGTCGCCGCTACCACCACCCTTTTGCCGTCCCGCAGCTTGTCTCGCAGCGATCAGAGTTGCCGGATCTGCCGTTGCTGTCGCTATCGGCAGGAAGCGCTCAGCCTCGAGCCGCGCAATCGCCGCGTGCTCTTCCGCGATGCGCCGATGAATGTATTGGCGCTCAAGTTCGGTCAGGTTCGTTGCCAGCAATTTCGCATAACGATCGATGTTGGCTCGATGGCCCCGCAAAAGACGGTTCACGTCCTTCTTCATCGCTGACTCCTCGTCGTTTCTTATGTTTACGCTGCTGTTGAGGCTGCGGCCTCATTTCGAAGCGCCGCAGCTCCGGGAAAGGTGGGTGAAGGCGGGTCACGTCGCGCGGCAAAATTCACGCGAATGACGTTGCTCTCCCGAGCAACGACAATCCCCTCCAGTCGACCTGGCATGGCCGCACCTATTGAAGCGGCTGGCCCTGGTCGGGACCACCGCGACGCACCAGGCCGCCGACCTGCTGCTTGCGTCTGGTTCGCCTGTATGTCGGCAACCAGCGGCCCATCTCGCGGTCGAGAGCGCACAGGGCGTCCATGATGTCGTCGAAACGCACTTTGCGGCCGCCCGGAATTTCGCGCAGCTCCGGAGTTGCTTCCAGCGCGCAGGCATCGGATGCCCATGACGCCAGAATCGCGCGCTTTTCGTTGAGGGTCAGGTCTGGGTCCGCCGCTACTTCGGACGGGTGAGCAAACGCTCGAGCAGGATGCAAAAGGTCGTCAGGATCGAATACTTTTCGCCTCGTCTCCGTCATCACCATATCCTCCTGAAAGAACATGGAAATGCCTGCGCCGACGCGCACGCTCTGCGCCCCGGCAGCGAACCGATTTAGGACAGACCGTCACCGCGTCAAGTCGGGCGCGCGATTTTTTTATTTTGCACCGCCGCAAGAAACCCGCGTCGGCGCACCGTCTGGGAACGCCCGATCGGTTGCGCTCCAGTAGCCCCCTCGAACGCGACTGCGCGCCCGCCGCATTTCCTCTATGCTCCACGCTTTGAGGTGATCCGACGCGCGGGCGCCTTTTTTCCGATCAAGGCTTCGGGGCGCGGCGCCCCTGATCGTTCCCGCCCGGGAGGATCCATGACGACAATTTCCGGCAAGACCGATCCGGTCGTGCGGCCGATCACGTTCGGCGATGTCGCGGAAGCGATGATCGAGGGTCTGCGTGACTTCCAGGCGGCACCGCTTCTCGGGATGGCGCTCGGTGCACTCTATTGCGTCGCAGGCATCGCCGTCGTGCTCAGCGTCACCACACTTGGCATGAGCTATCTCGCCTATCCGCTGGCCGCAGGCTTTGCGCTGATCGGCCCGTTTGTCGCGATCGGCTTCTACGAGATCAGCCGCAAGCGCGAGGCCGGCGAACGCCCAGGTCTTGGCGACGTCCTCAGGACGATGACGAGCCGCAGCGAGATCGGCTGGATGGCTTTTGTCACGCTCTTTGTCTTCATCATGTGGATGTATCAGGTGCGCTTTCTGATGGCGCTGTTCTTTGGCCTGAACGCGTCCTTCGTCTCGCTCACGCAATTCATCGCCGTGGTGCTGACCACGAATGAGGGGCTCCTCTTCCTGCTCGTGGGCAACATCATCGGCGCATTCCTCGCAGCCGTGATGTTCTCGCTGACCGTGGTGTCGTTTCCGCTGCTGCTGGATCGCGACGTCGATTGCGTGACCGCGATGGTCACGAGCGTTCGCGCGGTCGTAAAGAGCCCCGCCCCGTTGCTCGGATGGGCGGCCGTGATCGTGGTCCTGCTGGTGATATCGGCGCTGCCCTTCTTCCTCGGGCTGATCGTCGTTCTACCCGTCCTCGGCCACGCGACCTGGCATCTTTACCGGCGCATCATCGTGCCTGCCCCCGCAGGTTGAGCGCAACGTCGCTCGCCTTCGATCAACGCCACCCCGACGTCAGACCGAGCCAGCGCGATTCAAAGCTGATCTCGCTGGCGGCCGGCGCCGGCCACGCGCGGCCCTCCGTCATCGGCGCGGGAGCGGAATTGCGTCCATCGGTTTGGCGCCCATCGGCTTGACGCTCGTCGGTTTGCGGCCCCGTGATTTCACGCTCGACGATCGGCTCTTCTGCCCGGACGCGAGGTGTAACCTTCGCCTCCCGCGCTTTCGCCTCGGATGATTTTGCCCAGTACAGCTGTTCCTTCGGCAGCATCGCTTTGCCCTGGTACCAGCATTTACGCCCATCGATGATGCGGTAATACCAGTGACCGGATTTTGCAGCCGGCGCATCCGCCGCGCACTCGATCAACTCGGCGCTTGACGCCGACGGCGAAACGGCCGCGACGGCCAAGGCGGCTGCGCCCACGATCATCATGTTTTTCATTCCGGGCTCCTCTTTCTGAGGACAGGGTCGATAGTCTGAGTTCCGGCAGACCGGATCACCGAAGTGTGTTCGCGCCGTGAATGAGCAGGGTCAAAACTAGGGAGAGGTGATGTCACCGGGCGATCGTGCGGTATCCCGACACGGCCCCGCCACCCGGTGCCCTTGCGGCGGGATATGCATACCGCGGGCAGCCGCCTGCCCCTCTATCAGGGATTGACCTGCATCAACGCCCTCGGACGTGCACGGCGCTGAGATGCGCGAAACTCAGGGAGCACGCCATGAAGGTCGAGCAGATCCACCACGTCGCCTATCGTTGCAAGAACGCCAAGGAAACGGTCGCCTTCTATCAGAAGGTCCTCGGCATGGATTTCCTGATGGCGATGGCGGAAGACAAGGCGCCGTCGACCAAGGCGCCCGACCCTTACATGCACGTCTTTCTGGACGCGGGAAACGGCAACGTCCTCGCGTTCTTCGAATTGCCGAAATCACCGCCGATGGGCCGTGATCCGAACACGCCGGATTGGGTTCAGCACATCGCGTTCCGCGTCAAGGATCGCGCTTCGATGCTCGAAGCCAAGGCAAATGCCGAGGCGATTGGATGTGAGGTGGTCGGCCCGACCGATCACGCGGTGTTTCAGTCGATCTATTTCTTCGATCCAAGCGGCAACCGGGTGGAGGTCACCTACATGACAGCGAAACCCGGCCAGCTCGAAGACCTCAAGAAGATCGCCCCCGCGATGCTCGATGAGTGGGATCGCACCAAGCAACCGCCGCGTCAGGCGTCCTGGGTGCACCAGAAAGAATTCGCCTGACCGGCGCTTCGCGTCAAAGCGTCAGCGGAGTTCGGCGAGCGCGGCGCGGCCGCGCTCGGTGAGCGTCACGGTCGAATGCAGATCGTTCGGGCGGATACCGACGAGGCCGCTCCAGCACAGCTTCTCGCCTTCGATTGTATCGCAGAAGGCCGACAAGCGGATGTCTCCGTTGAGGAGCTTCTTGAGCTGTGAAATCTGAAACGTAGTGAGCGACATGACGGCTTTCCTTCCAAGAACCCGATGCGCATTTGTCGCGACCGGGCTTTGGACGGTTCAATCTCGCCGGCACTTGGCAAATTTGAGGTAAAGGCGAGGAAATTCGGCCGCAATTAAAGTTAGCCAATCGTAAGTGACAATTTTGCCGAAGCCCCCTCTCACGCCGAAGTGAGATTTTCCGCAATCGCGGCGAGCGTTCGTTAACCGTGCAACGGCAAAGACGCATTTTGGCGCTCTTTTAAAGCGAACAGTCACGCTTGCGGCCTATCTGACAGCCAGAGAGTCACCATGGCGTCAGGTCACCGCATGAGCGCGCCGATCCCCGCGGATCAGGTTCACGCAGTCTCCCCGGTTCACGCAGCGCACACTCCCATTCACCGGGTTGTGATGGCCGAACGCGAGTCGGCGCCTGCTCGCCTGACCGCGCTTGCTTCCCTACCCGTCGATGCCTGGGAGTCGCTCGCCGCGCACGCGATCGAACCGAATGCCTGTTATCTCCCGGCCTGGGCACTTGCGGTTGCGCACCATGCGCGCGGTCGAGGCGATGCGCTCGCGCTCGCTGCCTTCGATTGCGCGGCGCCCGACCGTTTGACCGGCCTCATGCCGGTACGATGGGCGAAGCGCGCGCTGTCGCTGCCGGTCCCGCTGCTCGTGTCGTGGAATGCGTATGCGCCGTTCTCGGTGCCACTGCTGGACCGCGACTGCGCCGTCCATGCCGCCGGCGCAATGATCGATGCAGCGAGGACGGCTGGCGCGCGTGCGCTCCTCCTGCAGAGCGTCGCGACCGGCGGACCGGCCTATGCTGCTTTGCGCGCGGCGTTGCATCAGCGCTCGCTGAAGTCCGAAGTAATGCGCAGCTTCCGTCGTGCGGCGCTCGATGCCCGTCAGAACGAAGACACGGTGCTGCGCGAGGCATTGTCCGCCAAGAAGCTGAAAGAGCTGCGACGCCAGCGCAACCGGCTGGAGGACGCCGGTCCCGTGACGTTTGAAATCGCTTCCACTCCGGAACAGATCGGCCCTGCGCTCGAGGCGTTTCTCGCGCTCGAAGCCGCGGGCTGGAAGGGCCAGCGGGGCACTGCGCTCGTTCAGGATCATGGAGACGCGGCATTCATTCGCGAGGCTGCCACAGCGCTCGCAGCACGCGGACAATTCGAGATCGTGAGCCTGATGCGCGGCGGCGCCACCCTCGCCTCCGGACTGATGCTGCGCGATGCCGGCCGAGCCTTCTTCTTCAAGATTGCCATGGACGAAACGCAGGCCCGCACGTCACCCGGCATGCAGCTGACGCTCGATCTCACAACGCATCTGTGCGCCGACGGAGCCATCGTATTCGCCGATTCCACGGCCGACGGCGAGCATCCGATGATCGATCATGTCTGGCGCGAGCGCATCGAGATTGCCGACGTTTTCGTGCCGCTGTCACCGCGCGATCCGTACGCCTTAGCCATTCGTGCGCTGGTGGCCGCGCGTTATTCCGCCATCAACGCAGTTCGAAGCATTCGCCGGATCAAGGAGAACCTTTCATGACATTCTTCGAGCCGACCGATACGGCCGCATTCACGCAGGACTTCCCGCACCTGCCGTTTGCGCTCAAGCACCACTTCGTCGGCAATCCGCTGCTGACGCTGCAGAAGCTCGCCGAGGTCGTCGGCAAGCTGCCGCGCGATCGGCTGGAATACAATTCGGGCAAGGCTGCCATCAGTCAGCGGCCCGAAACAACGCCGACCGTCGATCTCGAACCGGAACAGATCGTCCGCAACATCGAGACTGCGGGCGCCTGGATGGTGTTGAAATCGGTCGAACAGGAGCCCGCCTACCGCAAGCTGATCGACGATGCGCTGATGGAAGTCGCGCGGGCGCGTGGATACAACAGCCTCAAGGCGGCCGGCTTCGAGGATATCCGCGGCTTCATCTTCGTCTCGTCGGCGAATTCGACCACGCCGTTCCACGCCGACGCCGACGAGAACTTCTTCTTCCAGATCCACGGCGACAAGTTCTTCCACGTCTACGACAACCGCGATCGGATGATCGCTTCGGAAGAGGCGCTGGAGTCGAGCGCGATCAAGCACCGCAACCTGCCCTACGAGGCGCGGTTCGATGCCAAGTGCACGACATACAAGCTGAAGCCCGGCGACGGCGTGTTCGTGCCCTATCAATGGCCGCATTGGGTGCGAACGGCCGACAGCTATTCGATCTCCCTATCGCTGACATGGAAGTCCGAAGAGGTGCGCCGGCGCAACGACATCTTTGCCGTCAACGCGATGCTGCGCGGCGTCGGCATGCCGCAGAACCCGCCCGGCGTGAACCCGGCGCTCGACACAGCGAAGGTTGTTGCGTTCCGTGCCGCATCGGCTGCGGTCGCGCCGCTTCGCCGCAGCGAAAGCATGCGGCGGGTCATCCGGCGTCTCGTGAAGGGGCGCGACGCGAATTACTATTATCGCGAGGCTGGCAAGCAGGACGCCAGGGCGTCCTGACGCGCGCGCAAGCGCCAGAAAAATCACCGATCCGTGAACCCGCCTGCGTCCGTCTGCGACCAAGATGCAGGCGCGGCCACGCTCCGGGCCTGTCCGCCGTAGGGCATGCCAACCGATGGTGCCGTGCGGACTGGCCGCGCCCTGTTTCTCGTAATCAGTCCGTCGTCGTCTTCTGCATGGCGTTGTCGAGCAGACGGCGGCATTCGCTCAGTTCGAACAGCGTCGCCTGCAACCGCCGGAGATCCTCGCGCGACATCTGCGCGCGGATCGCGGCGGGTGTTGCCTGCGGACGCGGAGGCGGCGCGGCGACGGCGGATTCCTCAGTCGCGACGTCTTCCGGCTGATCGACATCATCATCGTCGACCGGACCGTGTACCGGCTGTTCGGCGCCCGGCTGCCAAACGCTCTGAACGAATTTCAGTCCCTGATCGCGCAGGATCCGCTGCACGCCACGGATGGTGTATCCCTCGCCGTAAAGCAGATGGTGGATGCCGCGCAGCAGGTCGACGTCGTCGGGCCGGTAGTAGCGCCGGCCGCCGGCGCGTTTCATCGGTTTGATCTGGCTGAAGCGCGTTTCCCAGAACCGCAGCACGTGTTGCGGAACTTTCAGGTCGTCCGCGACCTCGCTGATGGTCCGAAACGCGTCGGGCGCCTTATCCAAGCCACTCCCCGATTGCTGTTTGTCCGTCAGACGCCGATCCGATCACCGGTCCCCGCTTCGGGGGCCCGATGTGGTTAATGGCTGTCGGTGTCGTCAACGACGCCATGGCCGCTGCCGCCATTGATCTTCTGCTTGAGGATCGCCGACGGCTTGAACACCATCACCCGACGAGGCGAGATCGGCACTTCCTTGCCGGTCTTGGGATTGCGGCCGACACGCTGTCCCTTCTTGCGCACCACAAAGGAGCCGAACGACGACAACTTCACAGTTTCGCCGCGCTCCAGACAATCGGTGATCTCCTTGAGCACCTGCTCAACGAGGGTGGCAGATTCCGTGCGCGACAGGCCCACCTTCTGGTAGACCGCCTCACACAAATCCGCACGTGTCACTGTTTTGGCCGTCATCGCCCGCAGCCCCTAACCGGCGATCCTTCTTATTTTACAAGACGATATGGACTTACTCCTCTACGGTCAACCGAAGAAAACCGGCCAAGCGCATCATTAGCCGACCGCGCAGCCATTCAACCGGACATTATTGATAGGCCGTTACCCGCGCAGTGCCGGTAAGAAGTTACATCCGCACCAGCGATGCGCCCCAGGTGAAGCCGCCGCCCATGGCTTCGAACATCACCAGATCGCCCTTTTTTATGCGCCCGTCGGCCATTCCGGCGCACAACGCGAGCGGAATCGAAGCAGCCGAGGTGTTGCCGTGCTTGTCCACGGTGATGACCACCTTGGCCGGATCGAGTCCGAGCTTGATCACCGATCCATCGATGATGCGACGATTGGCCTGATGCGGCACAAACCAGTCGAGGTCGCGCGCGGTATAGCCGGTGGCCTTGAACGCGTCCTTGATCACGTCGGTGATCATGGAGACCGCGTGCTTGAAGACCTCCTTGCCCTCCATCCGCAGATGCCCGACCGTCTGGGTCGAGGACGGTCCACCGTCGACATAGAGCTTGGTCTTGTGCCGGCCGTCGGAGCGCAGATGTGTCGTGAGGATGCCGCGATCGGTCATCGCTCCCGGCTGCTCCTGCGCCTCGATCACCACGGCGCCGGCCCCGTCGCCGAACAGCACGCAGGTGGTGCGATCGGTCCAGTCGAGGATCCGGGAAAACGTTTCCGCGCCGATCAGCAGCGCGCGCTTGGCGAGGCCGGTGCGCAGCATCCCGTCAACGGTACCGAGCCCGTAGACGAAACCCGAGCAGACCGCCTGGATATCGAAGGCGAATCCGCCGGTGATGCCGAGCCCTGCCTGGATGGTGGTGGCCGTCGCCGGAAACGTGTTGTCTGGCGTCGAGGTCGCGCACACGATCAGGTCGATGTCCTGGGGCGTCATGCCCGCATCTGCGAGTGCAGCACGCGCCGCCTTGATACCGAGGTCGGACGTGACCTCCCCTTCGGCCGCAATATGCCGCTCGCGGATGCCCGTGCGCTGCACGATCCAGTCGTCGGATGTGTCGACCATGGTCGCCAGTTCGGCATTGGTGAGGATACGCTCCGGCATGTAGCAGCCGGCCCCCACAATCACGGATCGTAATGTCACGATATTGCTCCGGCCACCGGTGCGTCGGCCACTACGCGCGCCTCAGGAACGAGCGCCTGCCCGATCTTTGCCTTCAGATCGTTGCGCACCATCTGGTACCCGATATCGACTGCCGCCGAGAAGCCGTTTGCATCGGCGCCGCCGTGGCTCTTGATGACGATGCCGTTCAGCCCGACGAAAACACCGCCGTTGGCGCGGCCGGGATCGATCTTGGCCGCAAGCTTTCGGAAGGCTCCGCGCGCGAAAAGGTAACCGATCCTCGTCCAGATCGTCTCGCGCATCGCGGCCTTCAGGTAACCGGCAATCTGTCGCGCCGTTCCCTCCGCCGCCTTGAGCGCGATGTTGCCGGCAAAGCCTTCGGTCACGACGACGTCGACCGTCCCCTTGCCGATGTCGTCGCCCTCGACGAAGCCGGCATACCGAAGATGCGGAAGCTCGCGCTCGCGCAGGATCTGACCGGCCTCACGCACCTCATCCAACCCCTTGATTTCCTCGACTCCTATGTTCAGGAGCCCGACGCTCGGCCGGTCGATATTCAGCAGGATGCGCGCCATCGCGCTGCCCATCACGGCCATGTCGATCAGATGCTGGGCATCGGCTCCGATACTCGCGCCAAGGTCCAGCACCACCGATTCGCCGCGCAGCGTCGGCCAGATCGCGGCAATGGCCGGCCGCTCGATCCCCGCCATGGTGCGCAGGTTGATCTTCGCCATCGCCATCAGCGCGCCGGTGTTTCCGGCAGAGACCGCGACATCGGCCTGACCGTTTTTCACCGCGTCGATCGCAAGCCACATCGACGATTTGCCGCGGCCGTACCGCAGGGCCTGGCTCGGCTTGTCGTCCATCTTGATCGCGATATCGGCGTGGACCACACGCGACACCGCCTTCAGCTGCGGATACGACGCGAGCACGCCCTCGATGGCGGACGACGCCCCGAAGAAGATGAACTCGGTGTCGGGATGGCGACTTTGCGCAAGCGCTGCGCCGGGAATGACCACGGCCGGACCATGGTCTCCTCCCATGGCATCGAGCGCGATGCGAACCTTTTCTGGCATGAGCCGACTTTACCGGAGGCCTCGGATCACAGGAAGATGGGGGATACGGCGCGGGCGCGGACCATAGCCACTGATGCGGCGGATACAACCCATCGGGCTATTTCCTCCCCAGCGGAGGCTTTTGCAACGCCGCGAGCGCGGCAAACGGGCTTTCGGGTGGCTCCGAAGCCCTTTCAGACTCGAAAACCGCACCCTCCTTGCGGGGATAGGGATCGATCCCCAGCAGGAAATACTCCGTGGCGATCGCGCCGAGGTCGACAATGCCCCCGACAAGGGGCTCCGGCGGTTCAGCATCCGCTATTCCAAACGAGGCCTCGCGGTCTTCATCGCCGAGGGTCGCCGCGGTGTCCGGCGTGAACACCAGATCCACGACCTCATTGAGATTCTTGTCGATAGGCTCAAGAGTTACGACGCAATTCTGACCCACGACCGCATTGACCTCACCCACCACATGAAGGCCCAGCCCCTTCCGCCGGAGGTCGAAGCTCGCATCGAGTCTCGGCAAATCACGCAGGTTGGCAACGCGCGCAAGGGCCGCTCGCACCTCGGCATTCGCCTCGATGGCCACATGCAGGCCCTCCTCCGGCACGTCGGCCAGCGCCACCCGCTCGGTCCAGGGCTGATCGCGATCTGTCATGGCAATCCTCACATCCGGCCGGCGGGATCCGGCCAGTCGATCCGGCCGGCAGCGATCCCGGCTATGTCCTGCTGCTGCAGAGCCTGCGCCGCAGCCTCGACATAGGCGACCATCCCGTCCAGCCCCGCCGCGTCCTGATCCAGGAACACGTTCCGGCGCAGCGCTCCTCGCAGGCCCTCCCGGTCGCCCGTCTTCAGGGCTGAGATATAGGCCCGGTGCCGGCCGAAGAAAGCTGCGCCGACGCGCTTCATGTCCTTCGGAACCTTCAGATCGCTGACGCCCTCCTCGCGCAGGTGGTCGTCCATGTCCTGCAGGAACCGGTCGAACACCGCCTGCCCCACCGTCCGTGCCGCGGCGTCCCCTTGCGACAGCCGCTCGAACACCAGCGCCAGATGCAGCATGATGAGATCCAGCCGGCCGTTGACCGTGTCGGCAACTCCGTGGCTGAGGTAGAAGACAGGCGTGCGGGCTCGCGCCACGATGGCGCCATAGAGCGCATCGATGGTGGCGGCTTGGGGCTTTCGGCGAAACACGTTCAGCATCGGTCTGTTCTAGGTCCGGTCGGCAGGTATCGCCAGAGCGGCCGCGTTGCAATCGCGGACTTTGGGGGGTAATCGAACCGGCATGACGCTCGGCAGCCGTATCGGGATTCTGCCTTCACTGCGCCGTTCCAGCGGCGCAGCGCTGCTGGCATTGGCCTGCGCGCTCGCGCTGCCCGGATGCGGCGCGACCGAACAGACCTTCCAGCGCGGCTACGTGGTTCCCGAGGGCGCGCTCGAGCAAATCCCCCTGGGATCGAGCCAGGAGCAGGTCCTGATCGTGATGGGCACGCCCTCGACGGTCGCAACCGTGACGGGTGAGGTCTTCTATTACATCTCGCAACGCGGGCAGAAGGCGGCGGCCTTCCTGCCGCAGAAGGTCGTCGATCAGCGCGTTATCGCGGTCTATTTCGACAAGGAGCGCCGGGTATCCCGTCTTGCCGATTACGGCATCAAGGACGGCAAGGTGTTCGACTTCGTCAGCAAGACCACCCCGACGGGCGGCGCGGAGATGTCGTACCTGACGTATCTCTTCAAGATCGTCGGCATGCAGAACTGAGCCGTCCCGAACGGCTTCAGCGGACTTCCTCAGTCAACGGACTGGCCACGATCTGTCGGCGACAGCTGCAGGTCGGTAACAGACGTCGTCACGACCGGCGGCGGTGTGGCTTTCAGTGGCGCACAGATCGAGCGCCCCTTTCGTCAGCTGGCGATCTTGCGCGTCCGCGCCGGGCATCCCCCAAAACGCAAAGAGCCCCGCTTGCGCGGGGCTCTTGCCGTTTCGAGATCGCGCGATCGTCAGTGCGCGAGGATCGCGAGCAGCAGCAGCGCCACGATGTTCGTGATCTTGATCATCGGGTTCACTGCAGGACCGGCCGTGTCCTTGTACGGATCGCCGACGGTGTCACCGGTCACGGCCGCCTTGTGGGCTTCCGAGCCCTTGCCGCCGAAGTGGCCATCCTCGATGTACTTCTTGGCGTTGTCCCACGCGCCGCCGCCCGAGGTCATCGAGATCGCGACGAACAGGCCGGTCACGATCACGCCGAGCAGCATTGCGCCGACCGCCGAGAAGCCGGCCGACTTGCCGGCCGCGCCGCCACCCGCGATGAAGTAGATCGCGAAGTAAACGACGATCGGCGACAGAACCGGGAGCAGCGACGGAATGATCATTTCCTTGATCGCAGCCTTGGTCAGCAGGTCGACAGCGCGGCCGTAATCCGGCTTGTCCTTGCCCTGCATGATGCCCGGCTTCTCACGGAACTGCCGGCGCACTTCCTCGACGATCGAGGACGCGGCGCGGCCGACCGCGGTCATGCCCATCGCACCGAACAGATACGGCAGCAGGCCGCCGAACAGCAGGCCGACCACGACATACGGGTTGTTCAGCGAGAAGTCCGGGCTCACACCGACGAAGTACGGAGTCTTCGAGGCGATGAAGTACTTCAGATCTTCATTATAGGCCGCGAACAGCACCAGCGCGCCGAGACCGGCAGAGCCGATCGCGTAGCCCTTGGTGACGGCCTTGGTGGTGTTGCCGACAGCATCGAGCGCGTCGGTCGACTTGCGGACTTCCTTCGGCAGACCCGACATTTCGGCGATGCCGCCCGCGTTGTCGGTGACCGGACCGAAGGCGTCGAGCGCAACGATCATGCCGGCCAGCGCCAGCATGGTGGTGGTTGCGATCGCGATGCCGAACAGGCCGGCAAGACCGTAGGTGATCAGGATGCCGGCGATGATCACGAGCGCCGGCAAGGCGGTCGCTTCCATCGAGATGGCGAGACCCTGGATCACGTTGGTGCCGTGGCCGGTCACCGAGGCTTCGGCGATCGACTTCACCGGCCGGAAGTTGGTGCCGGTGTAGTACTCGGTGATCCAGATGATCAGGCCCGTCACCGCGAGGCCGACGATTCCGCAGATGAAGAGTGTCATGCCGGTGAAGGTCACGCCGCCGCCGGTCTTGAACGTCGTATTGAAGCCGAGCATCAGGTGCGTGACGATCGCGATACCGACGAGCGACAGGATGCCCGTGGCGACGAGGCCCTTGTAGAGGGCACCCATGATCGACTGGTTGGCGCCGAGCTTCACGAAGAAGGTGCCGGCAATGGAGGTGATGATGCACACCGCACCGATGGCGAGCGGATAGATCATCATCGACGACAGCGCGGGCTGACCGGCGAAGAAGATCGCTGCAAGGACCATGGTGGCGACCGCAGTCACCGCGTAGGTCTCGAACAGGTCGGCGGCCATGCCGGCGCAGTCACCGACGTTGTCACCGACGTTGTCGGCGATGGTCGCCGGGTTGCGGGGATCGTCCTCCGGAATGCCGGCTTCGACCTTGCCCACGAGGTCACCGCCCACGTCGGCGCCCTTGGTGAAGATGCCGCCGCCGAGACGGGCGAAGATCGAGATCAGCGAAGCACCGAAGCCGAGAGCGACAAGTGCGTCGACCACCGTGCGGCTGTTCGGAGACAGGGCCAGCGGGCCGGTCAGGACCATGTAGTAGACAGCCACGCCAAGGAGCGCGAGACCCGCCACCAGCATGCCGGTGATGGCGCCCGCCTTGAAGGCGATCTCAAGTCCGCCGGCGAGCGACTTAACAGCCGCCTGCGCCGTGCGAACGTTGGCACGGACGGAGACGTTCATGCCGATGAAGCCCGCCGCGCCGGACAGAACCGCGCCAACCAGGAAGCCGATCGCGACCAGCCAGCCGAGCAGCAGGCCGACGACTACGAAGATCACCGCACCGACCATGCCGATCGTCGTGTACTGGCGCTTCAGATAGGCCTGCGCGCCTTCACGGACGGCGGCGGCGATTTCCTGCATTTTCGCCGAGCCGGCATCCGCTTTCATGACCGACATGGTGGCCCAGATGCCGTAGATCACGGCGAGCAAACCGCAGGCGATAATCACCCACAAAGCTGTCATTGACGTCCCCGATGATGTGGAAGGAGCCGGACGAAGCCGGCTCGCTGCTTGGGGCCGAGCGCGCGGAATCGCCTCCGCCCGGCCTCAAAATCGCGCGGACATTGCCAAAAACGAAATTGCAAAGCAACCGTGCAAACGGCTGGATTCCCGACGATTTTTGCAGGCTTTTCAGGCCGTTTCACCGCGATGCGGGACTCACATCGCGCGGATCAGGGTGGGCCGGATTTCCTTCGTGGTTCCGTCGGTCAGCCCAAGGTCGGTGAGGTGCGGACCGGGATTGCAGGCAAGCGACTGGCCGCTCAGCGCCTTGAAGGTTCGATAAGGCGGCTGCCACGTGCAGATCTCGCCGGCCGCCTTGACGATTCGCTTGTGGGCGGCGGCGACTTCGGCCGGATCGCCGAGCGAGAGCATCCCTGCGACCGGATAGGCGAGTTGAGCGACCACCGCTCCATCCTTCACCACGACGATCCCCCCCTGCATGCCGATCACCGTATTCGCAGCCAGCGCGAGTTCCGCCGGGTTGTGGCCGTACAGGATCAGGTTGTGCGAGTCGTGCGAGTAGGAGGTCGCGAACGCCCCGCGCCAGCGGTCCCAGCCTTCGATGATGGCCAGTTGCGGCTTCGGATCGTTGCGGCCGTGCCGGTGCACGATCGCCATCACGCTCAGGTCCTCTGGCACCACCGCAAAGCCGTCGCGGACCTCGACCTCGATCTCGCTCCAGGCGTTGAAGCGGGCGCCCTTGATGGTCTGGATCAGCGCGCGCCCGTTAGTGACGCCCGGTATCCGGATGCGGAAATCGTCGGAGGTCAGCGGCCCGACCCGCATGGTGTTGTCGAGTGGCGGCTTCGTCTCGGTCGTCGGCACGATCATCCGGCCGCCCTGCGCGACATGGCGGCCCCCGGTATAGACCGCCTCCACCCTCACCTCGTTCAGGTCGGACAGCACGACGAGATCGGCACGCCGCCCGGCGGCAACGAGACCGAGATCGTCGCGCCGCAGGCGGATCGCGTTGTTGATCGTCGCGCAGCGGATCGCCTGCAGCGGGTCCATGCCGTAGCGGATCAGCCGACGCAGCACGTCGTTGATGCCGCCGAACTCGACGAGGTAATCCGGAAACACGTCATCGGTGCAGACCGTCAGGCTGGTCGGGATGACCGGCAGCGTGTTGATCGCGGCCACGACGTCGGGGAGCAGATAATCGTGCGAGCCGCGGATCTCGACCGTGAAGCCGGCGCGCAGTTTCTCCAGCGCATCGGCGCCCGAGGTGATCTCGTGATCAGCAGAGATGCCGGCCGCAAGGTAGGCCATCAGCCCCGGTCCGGTCAGACCGCGCGCATGCCCTTCGATGATCTTGCCCGACGCGTTGGCCGCCTCGAGGATGCCCATCATGCGCGGCTGCGCTTCCAGCACCGCCCGCATGTCCATCACTTCGGCAAGTCCCGCAACGTCCGGCCAGGACATCAGTTCGCGGATCTCGTCCGACCTGAAATCGGCGCCCGATATCTCCAGTCCGGGCGCGGCCGGAACGCAGGACGACGCCTGCACGATGAAGCGCAGAGGCAGATTGCGCGTTGCCTCGATCGCGTAGCGGATGCCGTCGAGTCCCAGCACGTTGGCGAGTTCGTGCGGGTCCCAGAAGATCGTGGTGGTGCCCTGCGGCACCACCACTTCCGCATATCGATGCGGAAGCATGTGGGAGGACTCCACGTGCACATGCGCGTCGATGAATCCCGGCGTAACGAGCAGCCCGTTGAGATCGTGCGTCACGGTCGCGTCGGAAAAGGCGCCCGGCGCATGCACGCTGGCGATCATCGGACCGACAATGCCGATATCGGCCTCGCGGATCTCCAGGGTCGCAACGTCCGCGACGCGCGCGCCACGCAGCAGCAGGTCGAACGGCTCCCTGCCCTGTGCAGCCGCGATCGCGCGTCTGCGGACCGCGAACGGGATCGATTCCAGCACGGGCTTACTCGGCCTTGATGTTGGCCGCCTTCACGAGCGCGGAAAACTTCTCGTTCTCGGCCTTGAGGAAATCGGCAAATTCCTTCGGCGAATTGCCGACCGGGATCAGGTTCGACGCCTTGAGCTTTTCGACGACGCCCGGCTCCATCACCACATCCGCAAGCGCCCGGTGCAGCTTTTCGACGATCGCAGGATCGGTCTTGGCGGGCGCAAACAGGCCGTACCACACCGTGACTGACACATTCTTCAGATCGGGATGTTCGGCAAGGCTCGGCACATCGGGTGTCAACTCGAACCGCTTCGGCTCGGTGATGCCAAAGGCCTTGATGTTGCCGGCCTTCACGTTCTGCATCGCCATGACCAGCGGCAGCACGGCGAGATCGATATTGTTGCCCATCAGGTCGGTCGGGATCTGCGCGCCGGTCTTGTAGGGCACGTGCACCATCTTGACCTTGCCTTCGGCATTGATCATCTCGCCCGCGACGTGGAGCGAGGTGCCGACGCCGGACGTGGCGTAATTGTATTTGCCGGGGTTCTCCTTCAGGAGCTTCATCAGCTCGGCGATATTGTTCGCCGGGAAGTCCTTGCGCCCGAGCAGCACCAGCGGCGAGGACCCGACCATCGAGATCGGTGCGAAGTCCTTCGCCGCATCGTATTGAACGATCGATGGCGACACGAGCTTCGCGATCACCATCGTGCTCTCGACCGAGAACAGCAGCGTGTAGCCGTCCGGCTCCGCACGCGCTGCGCGCTGGGTGCCGATCACGCCGCCCGCCCCGGAGACATTCTCGATCACGATATTGCCGCCGAGCTTCGCCGCGAGACGATCCGAGATCAGCCGCGCCACGGCGTCGACGCTGCCGCCCGCCGCATAGGGCACGATCAGCGTGATCGGCTTCGATGGATAGGTCTGCGCCTGCGCCGTCTGGGCAGCCAGACTGACTGCGAACGACGTGGCGAGTACGGCGGTGAAGCGGGCAAATTTGTGCATAGACATGCTCTCTTGACGACGGCCCGGCAGCGTTGACGGCAGATTGCGCCGCCACACGCCGTCCCGCAAGAGCACCCGGAAGTTGCAGCCGCCCTAGGCGAGACTGCGCCGCTGACGCAGCACCAGCCAACCCAGCATCAGTGCCGCGGTCAGCACCACGGGGAACACGATCTCGTTCACCGCAGCCCAGCCGAACTGGGCGAGCACCTTGCCAGAGCCGAAGGAGCCGATCGCCATCGATCCGAACACCAGGAAGTCATTGAAGCTCTGAACCCGCGTCCGCTCTTCCGGGCGATGGGTCTGTGTCACCAGCGTCGTTGCGCCGATGAAACCGAAATTCCAGCCGACGCCAAGCAGCACAAGGCCGACCCAGAAGTGCCACAGCGTGACGCCGGATATGCTGATCGCGGCACTGATGAGCAGCGTCACGAAGCCGGCTGCGATCACCCGTTCAACGCCGAAGCGCGCGATCAGCGTGCCGGTGAAGAAGCTCGGCACGAACATCCCGAGCACGTGCCATTGCAGTCCGAGCGCCGCGTGCGTGACCGTGTGATTGCATTCGATCATGGCGAGCGGGGCTGCCGTCATCACCATGTTCATCATCGAATAGCTCGCGATCCCGCACGCGACGGCCACGATGAATTTCGGCTGCCGCACGATTTCTGATAGCGGACGTCCGGCATTGGCGCGCGCGGCCGCTGACGGCATCGGAATTTTCAGGAACATCAGGATAATTCCGGCCAGCACGGCAATCGCCGCCTGCGCCAGATAGGTCGCGGCGAACAGATAGGGCGGCATCATGTCCTTGGTCGCGATCACGACCTGCGGGCCGACGATCGCAGCGAACACGCCGCCGATCAGCACCCACGAAATTGCTTTCGGCCGGAACGCATCGCTCGCGGTGTCGGCCGCGGCAAAGCGATAGGCCTGATGCGCCGCGGCATAGAGCCCGGAGAAGAACGCCCCGACATTGAAGAGAGCGAATGAGCCATACAGCACGCCGACGCAGCAGATCAGTCCGGTCAGCACACCGCACACGGTCCCGATCTGAAAGGCCGTGCGGCGGCCATACCGGCGCGCGAGCGCGCCGACCGGCAGCGTTCCGAGCCACATGCCGATCACGTAGACGGTGATCGGCACGGTCGCGAGAACCTTCTCCGGCGCCAGCATCGCGCCCGTGATCGCGCCGGTCGCAAGCAGCACCGTGTTGTTACCGCCGGCCATCGCCTGCGCGATCGACAGCACAATCGCATTTCGGCGCGCGAGCGTGTCGTCGATCAGATGATGCGATCCGTCAGCAACAACCGACATGGGATTCCCCGGCTAGTGGTCCGATTCTAACATTCGCATCCCTTCTCGGCGGGTGCTTTTTGCGAATGTTAGAATCAAAGGACCACTAGCAAGTATTGGATTCTAGTGGAGCTTTGGATTTGACATTCGCATCGCGAAGCTCGCGGCTGGGCATGTAGCGAATGTCAAATCCGCTCCACTAGGGCGACGCCTACATATCCGGTCGGTTGAATGTAAACCAGCCTGGAAAAGTCAGGTCAGAACTGCCATGCGCCGGGATGCCGGATCGGGAGCGCCCTTAAAGCCGCAGTATCGGGGGTTCCCATCTGCCGCATCGCAACAGAAATCTCCTCGATCAGCATATCGGTCACGTAATTGGCGCCATCGGCCCCGGCGGCACCGACGCCGTAGAGGAATGCCCTGCCCGCCAGCGCAGCGTCCGCGCCGAGCGCGACCGCCCGTAGGGCATCGAGCCCCGAGCGCACGCCGCCGTCGAACAGCACGGTCGCCTTGCTCCCCACCGCGCGGACAACCGCCGGAAGCATGTCGATCGCGGCCGGCGCCGCCTCGAGCTGACGCCCGCCATGGTTGGACACCTGGACACCGTCGAGACCGATCGCGACCGCCTTCTCCGCGTCGGCCGGATGCATGACGCCCTTGATCACCATCGGGCCCTTCCAGACATCGCGGTAGCGCTTGAGCTCTTCGAAGGTGAAGGCGCCGCCGACCTCACGCTGCGCGAACCAGGCGATGTCGTTCTTGCTCGGATTGTCCCCGCAATAGGGCGCGAAGCAGGGAAAGCTCGGCTGCCCGTTCTGCAGCAGCGCCGCGACCCAGTGTGGTGACACGGCGGCCTGCATGATCGTTTTGAGCGTCGGACGGAACGGAAGCGTCAGGCCGTTGCGCAACTCGCCCGGCCGCTTGGCGCGGCCCGGCGTGTCGACGGTCATCACGAGCACGTGGACGCCCGCCTCCTGCGCGCGCCGCACGAGATCGAAACCGACCCGGTGATCGTCGCGCGGCAATCGATAGAGTTGGAACCACACCACATCGGGCGCGAGCTTCGCGGCTTCTTCCAGGGCAAGACCGCTCACGGCGCCGGCGGTGTAGGGAATGCGTGCACGTTGCGCAGCGCGGGCCAGATGCCGCTCCGCGCCCGGCCAGAACACGCTCTGCAAACCCATCGGAGCAACGCCGATCGGAGCGGAGTAATGCCGACCGAACAATGTCGTATCGGTCGCGATTGGCCCCTTGTCCGCGCCGACGCGCGGCACCAGCTCGATGTCATCGAGCGCATCGGCATTGCGCTTCACACCGAGATATTGTCCGGCGCCGCCTGCGACAGTCTCGTACCCAAGCGAGGGAATGCGCCGCTCCGCGGCCTTGCGCAGGTCCTCGACCGTCGGATAGCGCCGGCGCAGCTGCGCCTCGCGTGAATTTCCGGCGACGCCCCAATGCGTCGCTGGCTTCCTGGCATCGGTGCGATCGTGCATTTCGATTCCCCCGCGCTCCTTATAGCGCGCGTGTGACACCGCAAATCTAAGAAATGGCAGATCTCAGAAATGACTGAACGACCCGTGCGCGAAAGCGAGCTGTTTGCCATCAACATCGATGACCTGAAGCGGCTCGCGGCCGGCGACGATCTCCCCGATCTCCGTGACCGGGACCGCGGCGGTGTTCGCGAGTTCGCGGAAGGCCGCGACCTTGCCGGCGGGAATGGTGACGAGGATTTCGTAATCGTCGCCGCCGGTCGCGATCACCTCGATCAGGCTCGGCGCCGTGGCAAACGCCCTGCGCGCTGCAACCGAAAGCGGAATTTTCGCGGCGTCAACACGCGCGGATACGCCGGACACATCGCACAGCTTGGCGAGATCGCCGATCAGTCCGTCAGACACGTCCATTGCAGCCGACGCCAGCACGCGGACCGCCTCCGCCATTGCAGTCCTCGGCTGCGGCACGCGATAACGCCCGGCAAGATGGGCGGCCTCGTCATGGCTGAGCGCCCATTGCTCGATGTGATCTGGATCCTGCAACAGCTTCAGACCGAGTGCAGCATCGCCGATCGTGCCGGTCACGAGGATCACGTCGCCGGGCTTTGCCCCGGCCCGCTTCACCATCGTGCCGCGCGGCAATGTTCCGAAGGCCGTGATGGAGGCCCAGAGCGGGCCATTCGTCCGAACGGTGTCGCCGCCATAGACCGGACAACCATACAGGCGGCTATCCGATTGCAATCCCGCGACAAAGCACTTCAGCCACGTCTCCGCCGTCCCCTCCGGCAGTGCCATGGTCAAAAGGCATCCGGCTGGATGCGCCCCCTTGGCTGCGAGGTCGGACAGGTTCACCCGCAGCGCCTTGCGCGCCACCGTTTCCGGCGGGTCATCCGGCAGGAAATGGATGCCCGACACGACGGCGTCGGTTGTGAGAACGAGTTCGTGTCCCTCAGGCGGCGCGTAGATCGCGGCGTCGTCAGTGAGACCGAGAGCCCCCTGTGCTGTCGCCAGTGGCTTGAAGTACGTGGCGATCAGTCTGTCTTCGCCTGACGACATGAGCCGACATCCGGTTGCGCTATCGCGACGTCCCGAACTCCTCCGCCCGGGAACTGCGCGCGAGCATATCGAGCACGGCATTCACCATACCGGTCTCGTCGCGGTCGACGAAGGCGTTTGCGACGTCGACATATTCCGAAACGATGACCCGCGCCGGGATGTCCTTGCGGCTTTCGATCTCGAACGCACCGGCACGCAAGACCGCACGCACAAGTGCCTCGACGCGCTTCAGCGGCCAGCCCCTCGTCAGGGCCTGATCAATTACCGGGTCGAGCTTGCGCTGATCGGCCACAACGCCGCGCACGATGTCGCGGAACAGGTTGGCGTCAGCCGGCAGATATTTGTCGCCCTCAACCTCGCCACCGAGCCAATGGCTCTCAAACTCGGCGAGGATTTCGTTCAGATCGGTGCCGGCAATGTCCATCTGGTACAGCGCCTGGACGGCAGCAAGCCGAGCCGCGCCGCGCCGGTTGGCCTTGCGCTCGTCTTTCCGCCCCTCGCCGGACGAACCGCTCATCGTTTCGCCTTCGAGACCGCGCGCTTGATGTCGATGAGTGCCAGTGCCGCACGCGCAGCGGCGCCGCCTTTGTTGCCTTCGGTCACGCGTGCGCGAGCCCAGGCCTGCGCCTCGGTATCGACTGTGAGGATGCCGTTGCCGATCGGGATCTTGCGCGCGACCGACACGTCCATCACGCCACGCGCCGATTGTTCCGAAACGATTTCGAAATGAAAGGTCTCACCCAGGATTACGCAACCGAGCGCGACGGCCCCGTCATACGGTTTCTTCCGCGCAGTCGCGGCATCGAGCGCGATGGCGAGAGCGGTCGGGATTTCGAGTGCGCCGGGTACGGTGATGACGTCATATGCCGCTCCCACCTCGTCCAGCGCTGCGGTCGCACCGGCGAGCAGCGCATCGGAGAGCTGCTCGTAATAACGAGCCTCAACCACCAGAACTCGCGCGCCCTTGAGGCTCGCATCCGCCTTTTCTGTCTTGGTTGTCTTGCTTTGTCGCGGTCCGGCCATTTTTCATCTCCGTTGCGGCGCCACTAACTACACGCGGCGCAGGTCCGCAAGGGCGATGATCGCGCGTTATTTCGCAGTCTCCAGAAGGCGCGCCGCATAGCGCGCCATCAGGTCAACCTCAAGATGCACCGGCGTCCCGGCCTGCCACGCATTCAGCGTCGTCACCTGCAAGGTGTGCGGGATGATGAGGACCGAAAAATCGTCGCCGTCGACCTCGTTCACGGTCAGTGAAGCGCCGTCGAGCGCGACCGATCCCTTTTTCGCGATGAACCGTGCAATCTCGTGCGGCGCAGTGAGGACAAACCGGACCTGCTCTGCCAAATCCTCGCGCGATTTCACCCGCGCGATTCCGTCGACATGCCCCGTGACGATATGTCCGCCGAGTTCGTCACCCATCTTCAGCGAGCGTTCGAGATTGATGCGCGTGCCGACGGTCCATCCGGACGCGTTGGTTAGCGCGGCAGTCTCGGCGGCAGCGTCCACAGCGAACCAGGTGCGGTTGCCGCTGAGCCCGGTTTCGACCACGGTCAGGCAGATGCCGGCGCAGGCGATCGAAGCGCCAATGTCGATCGACGCGCGGTCATAGCGGCACGCGATCACAATGCGGCGCAGACCGTCGGCCTTCGGCTCGACCGCATCCACTTCGCCGATATCGGTGACAATCCCGGTGAACATCTAGCGCCGCTCGTACCGCTCGAGCCTGTCGGCGCCGACGGTCTCGACGCCGGACAGGATGAGGTTGGGAGAAGCCGTTAGAGCGCCGAGCGGAAGCCCGTCAAGCGCATCGACGCCGTCCGACCCGATCGTGATCGGCCCGTGCAGCAGCACGGCCTCGTCCACGAGATCCTCGCGGACAAACGACGCCGCAACCCTTGGGCCGCCCTCCACCATCAGGCGCGTGATCCCGCGCTCGGCGAGCGTGTGCAGCAGCGCCGTCAGGTCGAGCTTTCCATCGTGGGTCGGTACCCTCATGACGGCGACGCCGCGGTCGCTCAACGCCTGTTCCCTTTCGCTCGGCGCGTCGGTCCCGCCAATCACCCAGACCGGAATCTCCGATGCGCTCGCCACAAGTTGTGATGTGGGCGGCAGGCGCAGCGACGGGTCGAGCACGACCCTGACCGGAGACGCCTTCAGCATGCCCGGCAGCCGGCAGGTCAGCGCCGGATCGTCCGCGAGCACCGTGCCGATGCCGACGAGGATCGCGTCACTCATCGCTCGCATGAGATGCACGCGCGCCCGCATCTCCTCGCCGGTGATCTGGACCGGCTTGCGCCCTGCAAGCGCGGCCTTGCCATCCACGGTTATTGCGAGTTTGAGCATCACGTGAGGCCGGCCGTCGAGGATGCGCCGGATATGCCCGGCATGAGCGCGCCGCGCCTCATCGGCGCACAGCCCCGCAGAGACGGCAATGCCGGCCGCGCGCAGCCGTTCGTAGCCCTGCCCGGCAACGCGCGGGTTGGGATCTTCAAGCGCCGACACGACGCGCGCGATCCCGGCCTCGACAATCGCGTCGGCGCAGGGCGGCGTCTTGCCGTGATGCGAGCAGGGCTCGAGCGTCACATACAGCGTCGCGCCACGCGCGGCGTCGCCGGCCTGTTTGAGAGCTTCGGTCTCCGCATGCGGCCGCCCGCCAGGCTGCGTCCAGCCGCGCCCGATGACGATGCCATCCTTGACGGCAACAGCGCCGACTGCAGGGTTCGGCCAGGCATTGCCGAGCCCGCGCCGGCCGAGCGTCAGCGCCAGCTGCATGAACCTGCGATCGTCGTGCGCGCTCACTTGCGCTGCGGCGGTGCGGCCTTGCCGTCCTCTTCGCTTGCGAGTTCGGCGATCGCATCCTCGAAATCCTTGCGCTCGCGGAAATTGCGATACACCGAAGCGAAGCGCACATAGGCAACGTCGTCGAGCTCGCGCAGATGCGCCATCACGACCTCGCCGATGGTGTCGGTCGAGATATCGCTTTCACCGAGACCTTCAAGCTCGCGCACGATCTTCGACACCATCTGTTCGAGGCGTTCGGGATCGACGTTGCGCTTGCGCAACGCGATCTGCAGCGAACGCATCAGCTTGTCGCGGTCGAAGGGAACGCGCCGGCCGTTGCGCTTGATGACCACCAGTTCGCGCAGTTGAACGCGCTCGAAGGTGGTGAACCGGAACTGGCAGGTCAGGCACACGCGCCGCCGGCGGATCGCGTTCGAATCCTCGGTCGGGCGCGAGTCCTTCACCTGGGTATCGAGACTGCCGCAATTCGGACAGCGCATGATGACCTTCCCCTCGTCATCGCCGCTTTCGGGCGGCGATGACGCCCTCGCCCTTTAATAGATCGGAAAACGCTTCAGCAGCGTCTTCACCTTGTCGCGCACGGCCGCTTCCACGAGCGAATCTTCTTCGGCCTGTTTCTGCGACAATACATCAAGTACCTCCGCAATCATCTCACCGACCTGCTTGAACTCCGCCACACCGAATCCGCGGGTGGTCCCGGCCGGCGTGCCGAGCCGGATGCCGGAGGTGATCGTCGGCTTTTCCGGGTCGAACGGGATGCCGTTCTTGTTGCAGGTGATGTGAGCGCGGCCAAGCGCCACTTCCGACACCTTGCCGGTCAGGCGCTTGGGGCGAAGGTCCACCAGCATCAGATGCGTATCGGTGCCGCCCGAGGTGATGTCGTAGCCGTTCGACTTCAACGTCTCTGCGAGCGCCTTGGCATTCTCGACGACGTTCTTCGCGTAAACCTTGAAAGACGGCCGCAAGGCCTCTCCGAACGCGACGGCCTTGGCCGCGATCACGTGCATCAGCGGACCGCCCTGCAGGCCGGGGAATACCGCCGAATTGATCTTCTTGGCGATCTCCTCGTCGTTGGTCAGCACCACGCCGCCGCGCGGCCCGCGCAGCGTCTTGTGCGTCGTGGTCGTCACCACATGCGCATGAGGGAACGGCGACGGATGGACACCGCCCGCGACGAGTCCCGCGAAATGCGCCATGTCGACGAACAGATACGCGCCCACCTCGTCCGCGATCTCGCGGAACGCCTTGAAGTCGATGATGCGCGGATAGGCCGAGCCGCCCGCGATGATCACCTTCGGCTTGTGCTCCTGGGCAAGCTTGCGCACCTCATTCATGTCGATGCGATGGTCGTCCGGCCGCACGTTATAGGCGACCGCGTTGAACCACTTGCCGGAATAGTTGATCTTCATGCCATGGGTGAGATGGCCGCCGGCGGCAAGATTGAGACCGAGGAAGGTGTCGCCCGGATTCATCAGCGCGAAGAACACCGACGCATTGGCCGAGGCGCCGGAATGCGGCTGCACATTCGCGAACTGACAGCCGAACAGCTTGGTGACCCGGTCGATCGCCAGTTGCTCGGCGACATCCACGAACTGGCAGCCGCCGTAATAGCGGCGGCCCGGATAGCCCTCGGCATATTTGTTGGTCAGCACGGAGCCCTGCGCCTCGAGCACCGCGCGGCTCACGATATTCTCGGATGCGATCAGTTCGATCTCATCTCGCTGGCGACCGAGCTCGCTTTCGATTGCGGCTGCGATTTCCGGGTCGCTCTCGCGAAGGGGCGCGGTAAACATATCGTTGCGCTCAGCGCCGGCCGCTGACCGGTCGGTTGCCGACATGACGTATCTCCTGGATAGCTCGATGCGGCGGGACTACCACGTCCGCCCGCCGGCCGCCAAGCGATAGCTTCTATCGCCTGAAAAGCCTCAATATCTAGCGCGAATCCGACCGCTCCAGGCGCCGTCGCAGCTTCGCCAGAGCGAGCTTCTGGAGGTCGGCCCGCGAGGCGTGGACAGGCCCCATGACCGTGACCTCGACCCCCGTTTCAGCATCGATGGCGGCGACCTTCATCACCGATCCGACCGCCGTGAACTCGAACAGGACCTCGCGGTGTTCGGACATATGAGAAATCGCACGTAAAGCTAGCCGCGACTGGTCGCCGGTGCGGAACCGATGCCGTCGCGTGAGTAGATATCGTCGCGGAATTGCACCACGCCGTCCGGCGTCGCCCAGGCAGTGACATAGACCCAGTAGAGCGGCACTGGTGTCTTCAGCCGAGCATCCTTGCGGTCGCCGGAACGGATCACCTCATCGATCTGCTGACGCGACCAGCCGGGCGTGCTCGCGAGCAGCCAAGTCACGAGCTCCCGCACATTCTGCACACGCACGCATCCGGACGAATGAAACCGGAAGTCCTCGCCGAACAGATTGCGCGACGGCGTATCGTGCATATAGACGCCATGCGCCGACGGGAAATTGATGCGGATCGCACCCAGCGAGTTGAAGTCGCCGGGGTCCTGCTTGAACTTGTAGTTGACCGCTTCGTCGGTATTCCAGTTGACCTGCGTCGGCTGCAATTCGTTGCCGCGCGCGTCGATGATCCGGATGCGCTGCTTGGTCAGATAATCCGGCTCTTCCTGCATCTTCGGGATCAGATCGCGTTTGACGATCGAAACCGGCACCGTCCAGAACGGATTGAAATTCACCTCGACGATGCGGCTGTTGATGTCGGGCGATGCGCGGTCCGGCTTGCCGACCACGGCGGTGTGACGCGTCACCGCGACGCCATTCTCGATCGCCTCGATCTGTGCCGCAGGAAGGTTGCACATCACGAATTTAGGGCCGAGATTGCCTGAGAAGCTTTTCAGCCGCCCGATGTTGATCCGAAGCTGCGCGAGCCGCGCTTCGATCGGGACATTCATTGCGTTGAGCGTTGCTTCGCGCACGAGTCCGTCGACGGTCAGGCCATGACGCGCCTGGAAGCGCTTCACCCCGGCTTCGACATAGGAATCGAACACGTCGGAGACGCCCGCGCTGGTCGCAAGATCGCCGCCCGCGATCAGCCGCTGGCGCAGCGCGATCACGGCCTTGTTGCGGTTGCCGAGCCGCATCCGCTCGCCGGTCGGGACCATCGGCCAGCCGCCCTGGGACGCGAGTTGCTCGTAGCGCGGGATCGCCGCCTCGGTGGTCTGCGCGGTCGCCGGCGACAATGTCGGCAGCGAGGACTTCGGCATCTTCACCGAGCGGATGCCGGAATCGTAGGTCTGACCGAAATCGCTTCGCCGCGTCTGCTCCATCAGGAGCTGCAGCATCTGATCCTGCGCCTGAGCGCGGCTTGCGACCAGCGCGGCGCCTGCCCCCAGCGTGCCGCGGCCAAGGTGGCGGAGCAGCGTGCGGCGGTTCCAGGACGATAGAAATTCCGGGCGATCGATCATGCGCGTGCGTCAGGCCCTGCGTGAAAGCGCATTAAATCCGAGGCGTTCGCGTTGGCAATGGGCGCAGCGGAAATTTGACCGCGGCGTTCAACCGCGCCCGTCCGCATGGACCTATTTTGCCAATCAGCGCGCCCGCAACTCCTTGGCCTCGCAGGGCAGACAGACAAGGCTGTTCGGCTTCGTACGCTGATATTGCTTGCAGTTCGGACAATATCGTCTTTGCAGCATCGGACCCCCATGGTCGCGACCGCATGGCCGCAGGCTGTGCTGAAACGCGGTGAACCTCACGTGGTGAACGCAGCAAGAATCAAGCCAAGAATAACAGGTAATGCGGCGGGAGAATGGTCGCGGCGCATTTGCGGCCTGTCGATGCGGGGCCGCATGCGTCATCGACCTCGGAGTATGATCAGGCGCGGGCAAAGACCAGCGCGACAGCGACCGCCAGAGCGAGCCAAAACACGATGCCAAGCGTAGCGGCGAAGGCCGGGTGCATGCCATCGCCGTTGGACTCGCCCCAGAGCTCGTAGATCTTGCGAGGCGTTCCGACCTTGCAGCGGCCGATGGTAGCGAACGGCACCAGGACACGCGCTGTATAATAGCCGATATACTCGAAGCCGGCGTCGATGAGAACGACAGCCGCGCGCAAAGCGAGTTCGCCCATGTGGCACTCTCCTCTTTGCATTGGGTCGCACCAACGCACGCGCGGGTTCACACCGCCCAGCCATGCCAGCAGATGCCAATAGCGAAAATGGCCCCGGCGTTTCCGCCGGGGCCAGTCAAGGTCGACACACTTGGCTTATTGAACCGCTGCGGCCATCACAGCCGATACAGGATCTGGTCGGTCCAGAAGCGCTCGAGGCGATGCAGCGACTTGTTCAACGTGCCGAATTCCTCCGCCGCGATGCCGCCCACCTGCTCAACCGTGCGCACATGCTTCTGGTAGAGATTCTCGACGATGTCGCGGACCTCGCGGCCCTTGTCGGTCAGCTTGATGCGGACCGAGCGGCGATCGACGCGTGAGCGCTGATGATCGAGGAAGCCCATTTCAACGAGCTTCTTCAGATTGTAGGAGACGTTGGAGCCGAGGTAATAGCCGCGCGTGCGCAGCTCGCCTGCGGTCAGTTCCTTATCGCCGATGTTGTAAAGCAGGAGCGCCTGCACGGAATTGATGTCGGCGCGGCCGCGGCGATCAAATTCGTCCTTGATCACGTCGAGGAGGCGCCGATGCAGGCGCTCCACCAGGGTCAAGGCTTCGAGATATAGCGGGCGAATGTGATCGAAGCGCTGCGCGTTCTGCGCTGGTTGCTCCGCCGGCTTCATAACGGCTTTCATGTGACGCCTTCCTTTGTAGTTCTTAGTGTCTTTATTGCGAGGCCCTGTTTTCCCCGCTTAAGGCCAATGTAGGAGTGATGATCTAAAATCGGATTAAACAACAGCATAAAGAGAAGATGAATTTAGCAGGGTGAACGATCGATTGAGCCTGCAATTGCAGGGCTTTTCGTAACCGGTGATTCACCCTTCGATGTCGCGTTTCGATGTGATCGCGCTCCTGCGTTCGCGCAAAAAAGCGGCTGGACTTCGACCAATTGTGCTGATGTCCACGACGGGTTCAATGCATGCGGGCAATCACGTGCGGCATGCGCAGGACGGTGTCCGAATCTGTCCCGACTCCGGTCGAAACCGCACGTCCCGTATTCGGACAGGATGTAAAATGGTCGCCATGCAACACGCCGTCCCGCTTCGGGACGCAACCCTGGGTGCCGTGGAACAGACCGCGAATTAAGTTTGACGCAGCATCCGCGGGGCGACGCACAAGCGCCGCGAATGCAGGTTAGATGAAAGGCCGCTTGCGGCCATCCGGGAATTCAAAATTCGCGATCCGGGCCAGGCCTTCGCGGTCGAGGATCTCGAACGTCCTGCCCTTCCAGCGCATGGTGCGCGTTGCGCTGAGTTTCTTCAGCGTCTTGTTCGCATGCACGAGTGACATGCCCAGCGTGTCGGCGACGTGCTGCTGGGTGAACGGAAACTGGATGGTGTTGCCCTTGGTCAGCGACACCTCCTGCGCACGAACGAACAGGTTGAGGAACAGATAGGCCATACGCTCGATCGCAGTGCGCCGCCCGATGCTGACAAGGCTCTCTTCCAGCATCTGTTCTTCGCGCGCGGCGAGCCACGTCACGTCGAAGGCGAGCGCCGGAAATTTCGTGAAAAGGTCCCACAGCTTGTCGCGGGGAAAGATGCACAGCGTCATGTCGGTCAACGCCTCGACCGAATGCTCCATCTCGTCGGCCACCGTTCCCTGCAGCCCGAGGAAATCCGAAGGCATCGCAAAGTTGAGAATTTGCCGACGTCCGTCCGGCAGCGACTTGTGACGGAACGCCCAGCCGACCAGCACGGTGTAGAGATACGCCGAGTTGGTGCCCTGGAGCAGAATATTGGCGCCGGCCTCGATGTTCAGTTCGCCCGACTTGAAGGTTCGAACGAAATCGAGCTCCACCGGAGTGAAATCGCGCAGCACCTCCATCGCACGCAACGGGCATTGCTCGCACGGCACCTGCCGGCCTGGAATCGCAACGACACCGGTGCCGGGTTTGTTGTGAGAGGCCGTGCGCCTTTTTGAAACAGCGGGCATGGGAGAAAGGTCGCCATGAATGTGGCCGACCTAACGCGCGACGCGCGGTTTGGTTTCAGCCGCCTCTGCAGAAAGGTCGTGGTCGGGAAAGACGAGCCTTCGCAACGATTCGCATGGTCGCGCCTAAACTTGATCAACCCTTGGCGAGACTTCCTACGCGATCAACAGTCTGAGTTGCTCGGCTCCAAGGGTCCACTCGCCGCGCAGATACATAACGCTCGTCGATCGCAGGTCGCATCTGCGTCGGGCGATGTGCGACGCTCCAAGCGCGATTGGGTTGCCACCCGCTGAACCGCCTTGCTCTCACGCTTTCGGATAGATGATCGTGCCGTCGGAGCGGACGACGGCGCCGGGCGTGAGCGTTGCCGGATCGGCGCGCCCCTCCGCCATGATATGGAAAACCGTTTCCCCGCCGGCGATCAGATAATCGGCGACGATCCGGCGGTGACATCGCCACCAGACCGCCTCCGAGCACATGACCGTACAGCGCTGCCGGCGTCCTGCCTCAATCAGATGCGCAAGCCCCGCTGCGAAAGGAGCGGACAGCGCGTAATCGGCATAATTGTGAAAGCTGCGGTTGGACCAGAGATCGTTGACGTCTTGCGAAACCGCTTCTGACTTGCCGCGAAGTCCGCCGAGCGCCGCCATGTGTTCATATGAAATGCCGGAGGCGGCAAGAGACGATGGCAGAGCGTCGGTGTTGAATTGCGGGTTCGCCCGCGACCGCGGCACCGTCCTGATATCGGCGACGAGGCCGACTTCGGATTCACGCAGCAGCCTGACGAATGCCTCCAGGGTCCGGTTCGAATGGCCGATCGTGAAGAAAGGAAACGTCACGATACGCCTTTCGGCGGCGCCGAACGCGTCAACGCACTACCTTTATGTGCCGCGACGTGATCGGTCTGGTTGCTTTTGATCTCGTATTGCGGATCGTCTTTCGTCGCGTGCCGGGTATGCCCCTTGTAGTCGAAGTCGCTCGTGTGAACGGCAATGATCGTCCCGGACACCCGCCCGGCCTCAGAATTCCAACTGACGTGATCGCCGATCTTGAATGTCCTGGCCATTGGATGCCTCACGCGAGCCTCCCGAACGCTGCAGTGCGGATTGGTTCAGGGCGCAATCCGCCGGTGCGCGGTCGCGCCCAGCTCGGAATCTGGATATCGAACAGGCCGCCCCACATCGCTCGCGCGCGGCCGGCATTCGTCGCAGCCGTAACGGTAAACGCTCAAACGGCAGCGAAATTTCTGCGATCTCACTCCCCCCGCAAAAAGCGGATGATTCCGGAGAAGTCGCGCGCGCCCTCGCCCGCATCGACGTAGCGCTCGTAGATGGCGGCGGCACCCGCGCCGAGCGGCGTCGGCGCCTTTGCCGCCTTCGCGGCTTCCTGCGAGAGCTTCAGGTCCTTCAGCATCATATGCGCGGTGAAGCCGGCCTGATAGTCGCGATTGGCGGGCGACGTCGGCACCGGTCCCGGCACCGGGCAATAGCTCGTCATCGACCAGCACTGGCCGGACGACTTTGAGGAGATGTCGAACAGCTTCTGTGCGTCGAGACCCAGCTTCTCGGCGAGTACGAAGGCTTCCGACACCGCGATCATCGAAATGCCGAGGATCATGTTGTTGCAGATCTTCGCGGCCTGTCCGTTGCCGGCGCCACCGGCATGCACGATCGTCTTGCCCATGGCCTCGAGGATTGGCCTCGCTCTGGCGAAGGCTTCGTCCGACCCGCCGACCATGAATGTGAGCGTGGCGCCCTGCGCGCCGCCGACGCCGCCGGACACCGGCGCGTCCACCATCATCAGCCCCCTCGCCTCGGCAGCCGCCGCGACCTCGCGCGCCGTCTCCACGTCAATGGTGGAGGAGTCGATGATGAGCGCGCCTGCGGCGGCGCGTTCGATGATGCCGTCCGGACCAAGATAGATCTCGCGCACCTCGGCACCCGACGGCAGCATCGTGATCACGACCTCGGCGTCGGCCGCCGCTGCGCCCGGCTTGCCCGCCGCGATGCCGCCTGCGGCTACGTGCTTGCCGACGGCGTCGAGACTGATGTCGAAGCCGAGAACCTCGTGGCCGGCCTTGATCAAATTCTGGGCCATCGGGCCGCCCATATTCCCGAGGCCGATAAAGGCTATTCGCGCCATGGTCCGCCGTCCTCCCAGCCGAGCTATCCTGCTTCTATGAGCATGACATCAGTGTGGATGCTCGCGCGCCGATTGCAGCGCAAGCACCAGATAAGTGCAGAGCAGGACCAGTTCTATCACCACAACAAGCCATGAACCGCCGTAGATCTGCGGGAAAAACACCTGTACTGCCGCCATCGACACGGCCGCAGTCAGCCAGACCACTGCGCCCCAGACAGCGGCGAGCCACAGACCAACGGCGGCGACGAGATCGATGATCGCGAAATAGACCGTCGCCGTCTGCCAGGGAATAGATTCCGTCGAAAAGCGTGAATCAGGTCCTTCGCCGATGCCGAGAACCACGGACCAGTGATAAAGCCCCTTCAGCATCGACACGACCGCCATCGCGCGCAGAAACCAGATCAGCCAGCGCGTCCACTTGCCCTGCTGCTTGTGCTCGTCATCGGCATGAACCGGCGCCATCGCGACAGGCTGCGATTGGATCGCAGGTTCAGGCGTTTCGGCGGTGGCGGGCTCGCTCATGTCAACTCCAGTTCGTCACCAGGCAATCTTGCGAAATGCCGCGCGACCAGATCGTCCGGCACCGCCGCAAGACTGTCAGGCGACCAGCGCGGCGCGTTGTCCTTGTCGACGATTACCGCGCGCACGCCCTCGACCATCTCCGAACCATAGACGATCCGGGACACGATGCGAAATTCGGCGGCCATGCAGGCCTCGAAGGAGTGCACGCGCCCGTATCGCATCTGGGCAAGCGCGAGGACGAGACTTGTCGGTGATTTCGTCCGGATGGTCTGTGCTGTTTTCGCAGACCATTCGGAATGGTCGGCACTCTTCTGTGCCTCACGCTCGAGCGCCGCGAGGATTGCGCCGACGCTATCCCAAGAGAATGTCCGATCGATGGCGCGGCGCCGTGGCATGACCTCGCCCGGCCCCACCTGCTCCATGAAATCGGCGAGGATCGCATTCACCGGATCGCTCCCGCACAGCGCCTCGAGCAGCGCAGGAAAGCGATGCGACTTCACGTGATGGGTCGCGGCGCCCGACAGCACGGCGTCCGCCGCTTTCAGCCGGTCGCCGGTGAGCGCCAGATACGTACCGATCTCACCCGCGAGACGTGGGAGTGCATAGGTCCCGCCGACGTCCGGGAAAAAGCCGATGCCCACCTCCGGCATGGCAAAGGCATAACGCTCGCCCGCGACGCGATGCGAACCATGGATCGAAATGCCGACGCCGCCGCCCATCACGATCCCGTCGATCAGCGAGACATACGGCTTCGGATAGCGCTTGATCGCCGTGTTGAGGATGTACTCCTCGCGAAAGAACGACAGCGCCTCGTTCTGCCTGCCCGCGGTGATCAGTTCGTATAGCGCACGAATGTCGCCGCCTGCTGAGAAGGCGCGATCACCATTCGCAGTGACGAGGACGCGCGTCACCGCATTGTCGCGCGCCCATGCATCGAGCTGCGCCGCCAGCGCACGCACCATCTGGTGCGTGATCGCATTCAGCGCCTTCGGCCGGTTGAGCGTCACCACGCCGGCGCTGCCGCGCCGATCGAACAGGATGTCGTCCGTATTGCTCACGTCAGTTATCCAGCAGATCGCGGCTCACGATCAGTCGCATGATCTCGTTCGTGCCTTCGAGGATCTGATGCACGCGCACGTCGCGCAGCACGCGCTCGATCGGATGATCGCGCAGATAGCCGTAGCCGCCGTGCAATTGCAGGCAGCCATTCACCGTCTCGAACCCCGCATCCGTCGCGAGACGTTTCGCCATCGCGGCAAGCCGCGTCGCGCCCGGCTCACCCACGCTCACCGCATGCGCAGCGCGCCGCACCATCAGGCGCGCCGCTTCGATCTCGGTCGCATAGTCGGCAATCCTGAAGCGCAGCGCCTGGAAATCCGAAAGCCGAGAACCGAACTGCTTGCGGTCGCGCATGTATTCGATCGTCCGATCGAGACAGAACTGCGCCCCGCCGAGTGAACAGGCCGCGATGTTGAGCCGCCCGCCATCGAGCCCCATCATCGCAATCCTGAAGCCGTCACCTTCCTTGCCGATCAGATTGTCCGCGGGCACACGGCAATTCTCGAAAATCACCATCGCGGTCGGCTGCGATTTCCAGCCGAGCTTGCGTTCCTGCGCGCCGAATGACAGCCCCGGCGTCCCCTTCTCCACCACGATGCACGAGATGCCTTTCGGGCCCGCGCCGCCGGTCCGCACCATGCAAACATAGACGTCGGATGTGCCGCCACCCGAGATGAAGGCCTTGGCGCCGTTTAGAACGTAGTGGTCGCCGTCTCGCTGCGCGCGGGTCGCAAGGCTCGCCGCATCGGAGCCCGCACCCGGTTCAGTCAGGCAGTAGCTCGCGAAATGCTCCATCGTGCAAAGCTTCGGCAGGAAGCGCTTGCGCTGCGCCTCGCTGCCGAACGCGTCGATCATCCACGCCGCCATGTTGTGGATCGAGATATAGGCGGCGGTCGAGGTGCAGCCCTGCGCCAGTTCCTCGAAGATGATGGCGGCGTCGAGCCTCGTCAGTTCCGAACCGCCGACATCGCCTTTGACATAGATGCCGCCAAAGCCGAGTTGCGCCGCCTCCCGCAACGTCTCGACCGGGAAAACCTCGTTCTCGTCCCAATGCGCCGCCTGCGGCATCATCGCGTCGCGCGCGAATTGCCGGGCGGTGGCCTGGAAGGCACGCTGGTCCTCGGTGAGGGCGAAATCCATGCCGAAGCGGTAGGTTAGCCGCGCCGCTACGTCAAATGCGGCGAGCGGCCCTCACCCCGCCGGCTGCGGCTCCGGGAATTTCCATTTGCCGTTGAGGACCTCAGGCTTCGGACGATACAGGCGGACCGTATAATTCCAGCCATCCATGATCGGCAGGCAATTCGGAATTTTGCCGTCGCAGCCACCGAACTGGATGACGACCGCTCCATCGGCTTCTTTTTTCGCGGTTATGTTGTTGACCGAATAGGCGTTGTACGGATTCTTCGCGTAATAGCCTTTCGCATCGTACAGGCTCACCGACCAGAAGGCATTCACCGGCACGTCCTTGACGCGCAGCTTGTAGACCGTCTTGCCGTCATTCTTGGCCGGTGTGATGTTCAGATAGGTCGCGTCCTTGTCCGGATTGCCACCCCAGGCGGCCGCCGATCCGATCAGATGACGGACCGGATCGACTTCCGCCTTGGTGCCGAACGCTTTCCTGAAATCGGGAATTGTGCTGCTGAGCACCAGCAGCGCGTCACGGACCTTTTTCTGGCTGACCGGGTCCCAGTTCGGCACTTCGAACTTGCCGGATGCCTTCTGGCTGACCTTGATCGCATCCTGCAGCGCATGAACTTGCTGGATGTCCTTTGGATCATTGGGGTCGACCAGCGTGCGCACGGCGGCGGCGACATAGCGGGTACCGACATTCTGCCGTGTGAGTGTATGGCTGCCGGCGCCGTAATGCACCGCCGGCACATAATGGTCCTCATTGATGATCTGCAGCGACATGAAGCGCTTGCCGGGATTCGGCATGGTGATCGTCACGGGCCCCGCATCGAGGTCGAAAATCGCCGATGAATACAGCGTGTCACGATTAAGTCGGATCACTGTCTGATCGTCGATCGAAGCCGGCTCACGCCGGTGGTTGAACTTCCCTGGCGCCCCCCCACTGTCCTTCAGAATGCCGCCAAGATAGAGGTCGCTTTCGGCGCGGATGAAATTATCGGCGGTGACGGGCACCGGCGAGCCGGCCGGCGCCTGCGCGTGCGCGGCGCCGGAGGCAAGCATTGCGGCGAGAGCAGCAAGGAAAAACTTTGCGTTCATGAGTGTCACCTTCCAATCTAGTTCACGACGTTGAGTGGCGGAGCCTTCCACTTGCCGCCGAGCGCAGCGGGCTTCGGCCAGTAGAGACGCATGGCGGCGAAGAACGGCCCCTTGGGCGCCGGCAGCCAGTTCGTTTCCTTGTCCTTGCCGGGAGATTCGTTCTGAACATAGAGAGTAATGCCGCCATCGGCATCGCGCTTGAGATTGGGCAGCATCGGTGAGTTGATCAGGTAGCGGTTGATCGGATTCGCATAGAGCAGACTTGCCGGCAGCTCGTACATGGTCAGCGACCAGAACGCATTGACAGGCGGCAGTTGACCCGGTGCGAAACGCAGCGTGTATCGATTGACGCCGCTGAGCGGTCGCTTCTTCTCATCGACGAAATAGACCGGGTAGAGCGCCTCCGCTTTCGAATTACCGTAAATTCCAAGGATAGCGCCGGACAGACGCGCCATGTAATCGCCTTTCAGGAAGGCACGCGTCCCGAAGCTGTCGGCGCTCGAGAGTTTACCCGTATCGACCTGCTTTTCCTTATACACCTTGAACGCCGCGAAGGCGTCAGCCATGCCATCTTCCAGCGCCTTGCGCATCTGCGGTGACAACGCACCGATGTCGATCGACTTACCGGCACCGATCCCGATCTTCGCGAAGCGCTGCATCATGGCAACCTCCGCCTTGTTGGTCGGACAGAAGCCCAGCACGAAGCTCATGATGTTGAAGGATTCGAGCGAGGTCCGCTCCTGTTCGGCGGTCAGCGGCTTGATGAAGTTCACCGCCGCCGGTGCGGCCGGCGCGGGCTTGCCCAAAAACGCCGATAGCGGCTCAACCTTGTAGCCCGCCTGTACCTTCTTGACGTTGTCGATATCGGCCGGATTGAAAAGCTGCGTGCGATACAACACGAAGGCAAACTCGGTTTCGGAGCGGATCACTTGCTTGATGCCTTTCGGCGCCTGGCCCTTCCATTTCGGCCCCGCCAGCAGAAAACGGCCCTCGCCGTTTCCTGTCGCCCGACTGCCGACATAGGCAAAATTGAACGTGTATTGATCGATGAATTGCAGCGAGTAATAGCGCCCCTTCTCCACCGCCGGCACCGTGAACACCAGCGGCTCGGCGCGCAGGTCTGCGCCGATAAAGGAATACGGCGTATCGGAATTGGGCGTCTGGATCGCCTTGTCGTCCGGCGTGTAGACCCGCGCATTATTGACGAGCGTATTCCAGGGCGCCTTGAATTCGGGACTGCCACGATCGACAAAATACGAATACTGGACGCGATAATTGTCGACGAGCGGGAAGCCATAGATCGTGGCCTCCTTGGCTATCGCGCGCGCCTCCTCGGGTGTCGTCGTCTGCGCCTGCGCCACCGACACGAAGCAGGTGGCAACGAGCAGACAGCTCAGGATTGAAATTGGCCGCATGATATATTTTCTCCGCGCACGATGACCGGTCGCTTTAGCAGCCTTGCGGTTGTCCGGAACGGGACGCCACATCTTGCATCTCCTTCGCGCAGCGCGACAGGAGGCGCAAGGCGCATGCATGGGTCGATTCAAACTCCCGTGATGGCATGGATGATCCTCGCTGAACCATTCCACGACCGGTGGCGGTGCAAATCGGGAAACGGTAAAAGGGCTGGGCAAGGAGTTCGCCATGGCAATCAAATATGGTCGGCCGCTCGAACGAAAGACCCGGGTCGTGCCACTGGAGGCGCCCCCTCACCTGCCGCTCGACCTCGCACATCGGCCGCGCCGGCTCCGGCGGGCCGACTGGATGCGCCGGATGGTGCGCGAGAACGAATTGTCCACGGCCGACCTGATCTGGCCGATCTTCGTAGTGGACGGCAACACCAGGCGAACCCCGGTACCGTCGATGCCCGGTGTCGACCGCCTGTCGATCGATGAGGCGTGCCGCGAAGTCGAACGCGCAGCGAAACTGACGATCCCGTGCATCGCGATCTTTCCATACACCGA
>NZ_DATMRV010000021.1:0-13916 GCF_035565795.1 Pseudorhodoplanes sp. | reverse complement strand
GCAGGACGAATTCATCTACATGCTGGAAGGCACCTTTGACCTGTATCTCGATGGCCAATGGGTGAAGGCGTCTGCGGGCGATCTGGTGCGCATGCCGATGGGCTTGCCGCACGGCTATTACAACAAGACCGACAAGCCGACCCGCGCGCTGTTCTGGGTATCGCCGTCGCGCCGCCTCAAGGAGTTGTTCGACCAGCTCCACAACCTGACCGATCCCGAGGAAGTCGTCCGCCGTTCCGCAGCGCATGAGGTCGATTTCCTGCCGCCCGGCAGCGTGCCCGGCGCGTGATCGGGTCTGAAAAAAGAAGAAGCCCGGCCGAGGCCGGGCTTCTGACATTCGATGATGTCGCGACGATGTCTCGTTTAGCGCAGCGCCAGAGCGGCGACACCGCCCGCAACATTCACGCCACGCTGCGCGGTCACCGAAAGCGGCTGCAGCGACACGGTGCGGTTCGAACCGCCGACCAGCACGTTGGCGCCGCCGCCAACGCCGAACGACGCGTCACCGGCTGCACCGACATAGTTTCCGACCAGAGTCCGCGGCGGGAGCGCGCTGCTCGGCGCGAAGACTGCCCAATACAGCCGGCCGCCCTGCTTTACGCCGAGGTCGACGCCGAGCCGCGACATGCCACCGTAATAAAGCTCGGGCCGTCCGCGGGTCGGGCGGAAAATGCAGCGGACCTCTTGCCGCGAGCCGATGACCAGGCCGACAGTGGGCGCCATGTCACAGGTCAGGCTGCCCGCCCGAACACGGGACTGGGCGTCAGCTGATGATACCGACATTGCGATCGAGGCCGCAGCGACGGCCGTGAGCAGGAATGAGCGCATGATGGCTCCTTTTCGACATAGAGACAAAACAAGAGAGGCGGCTGAAGTCTGAAAACCTGAGGCCTGCTGTGATAGACAAGTCCGGCTGTGCGCCGCAGCAGGTCCGATACCTCCCCCACGAAATTACCGTCGCCAGCGGACGGCAACCGGGGCATAGAACACATTTCCTGCGATAAAGTTTCATAGCCTTCAGGAGGACCGCGTGGCGGCGAAGCAGGGACGCATCTATTGCGGCATCGGAGGCTGGACCTACGAGCCCTGGCGAGGCGAATTCTACCCCAAGGGTCTGCCGCACGCGCAGGAGTTGAGGTACGCCGCAAGCCACCTCACCTCGATCGAGATCAACGGCACTTTCTATCGTACTCAGAGCCCGGCGAGTTACCGCAAGTGGGCGTCGGAGGTCCCGGACGGCTTCATATTCTCGCTGAAGGGTCCGCGCTTTGCCGTAAACCGTAGCGTACTCGCCGAGGCCGGCGACTCGATCAAGCGCTTCCTCAATTCCGGCGTGACCGAACTGGGCGACCGGCTCGGGCCGTTGCTGTGGCAATTCGCGCCGACCAAGAAATACGACGAGGCCGACTTCGGCAAATTCCTCGAACTTCTGCCCGATGTGTTCGACGGCCACACGCTCCGGCACGTGGTCGAGGTCCGCCATGACAGTTTCCGCGTCCCGGCATTCGTGAACCTGGTGCGGCGTTTTCAGATCGCGGTCTGCTACTCGGAGCACGCGACCTATCCCGCGATCCCCGACGTGACGACGGATTTCGTTTATGCGCGCCTGCAAAAGGGCGATGACAAGGTCAAGACCGGCTACCCGCCGAAGGCGCTCGACGCCTGGGCCGCGCGCAGCAAGCTATGGGCATCCGGGGGCGCTCCTGACGATCTGCCGGCCGTGGATCCCACGGCCAAACCGAAAAAGACGCCGCGCGACGTGTTCGTCTACTTCATCCACGAGGGTAAGGTCCGGGCCCCGGCTGCGGCAATGGCTTTGATCGAGCGTCTTGGTACGGGAGTTGATCGAAAGGGCGCCGAGCGGCGATAGTGTTCCTGAAGCCGGCAGACGCCGCCGGCCTGGAGCGCGACATGGAAATTCCGCTGATAGCTCAAGCCGCGGCGACCGCTGGCATTGTCCTCACTGTGGTCCAGTACTGGATGAAGACCATGATCCCGCTCAGGATCGTGGGCATCGTCACCAACGTGCTGTTCCTGATCTATGCCGGCATCGCCGGCATCTGGCCGACGATCGTGCTCAACTGCATCGTGCTTCCGCTCAATCTTTATCGCGTGCACGAGATGCGTCAGCTGATCCGGCGTACCCAGCGCGCCGCGCGCTCCGATCTCGACATGACATGGCTGCAGCCGTTCATGACGCGACGCAAAACGAAGGCCGGACAGGTGATTTTCCGCAAGGGCGACATCGCGGAGGCGATGTATCTCGTCGTCGGCGGGCGCTATCAGCTGCAGGAAATCGGCATCACGCTTGAGGCCGGAGCCGTTGTCGGCGAGCTTGGGCTTCTGTCCCCGGAGGGCGTCAGAACCGCAACGCTGATTTCGCTCGACGACGGCGAAGTGCTGTCCCTCGCCTATGAGAAGTTCGAGGAGCTTTATTACCAGAATCCGGAATTCGGCCTTGGCTTCCTCAAGCTGACAAGCAAGCGGCTGTTCGAGAATATCGCGCGGTTGGAAGCCGAACTCGCGACGCGTCCGCCGCGGATCGTGCCGCAACCATCACCCATGACAAAGCATTGAGGGAAACAAAAAAGCGAAAAAGCCACGAAATGAAGCAGGTGCGCTTACATCCGGCGTCACCCACGACATCCGTGGCCACAGCGTTGGGGCTTTCGCCTCAACATCGCTAGATCGCCATATGGGGACCCGAAACCTGAATACAAGGGGCCCACATGCGCTTTGGTCGCGTCCCGGCCGGGAGAGGTTCAAATGGCAGCCGCCCGAAAGATCTTCACCATCGGCTACGAACAGTCTCGTCCCGATGCCCTCCTCGCGGCGCTGAAGGACGCGAAGGTCCAGATTCTCGTCGACGCACGCGCGGTCGCCGCGTCGCGCAAGCCGGGCTTCTCCAAGCGGGCATTATCGGCCGCGCTGGATGAAGCCGGAATCGCCTATCTGCATCTGCAGAAGCTCGGCACGCCCGCGGAAGGCCGCGCCGCCGCCCATGCCGGCCGGATGGACGCGATGTGGCGCATCTACGACAAGCATCTGAAGACGCATGACGCGATCGAGGCCATGGACGAACTGCTCGCGATCGTAGGCAAAGGCAAGCGGGTCTGCCTTCTGTGCTTCGAGCGTGATCCCGGTCATTGCCATCGCAGCCGGATCGCCGAGATCGTCCACGAACGAACCGGCGCGAAGGTCACCGATCTTTTCCCCGAGGCCTGATCCACAACATCGGACTGGAAGATTCCGATTGAAGTCGCGGTCGAAGACGGCCACCCTATCGGCCTTTCCGGTTTTTCCATCTCCCCGACGTCCTTTCGGAGTCTTCGTTCATGGCCGACCTTATCGGCTACTTCACCCATATGCGTTTTGCCGAAGTCATCGGTTACATTGCCGCGGCGCTGGTCTTTGCCACCTTCTCGATGAAGACCATGGTGCCGCTCCGGACCGTCGGCATTTGCAGCAATGTCTTCTTTATCGCCTATGGCTATCTGAACCCCGCCTATCCATTGCTGGTCCTGCATTGCCTGTTGCTGCCGCTCAACATCCTGCGGCTGACTCAGATGCTGTCGCTCGTGAAAGAAACGAAGGAATCCTTCGAAGGCGACCTCGACATGAACTGGATCAGGCCGTTCACCACAACCCGCGCGATGACGCCGGGTGAAGTGCTGTTCCGCAAAGGCGATCCGGCGAACGAAATCATCTTCATCATGTCGGGCAGCCTGCGCATTCCGGAGCTTGGCATTGCCGTCCCGCCGGGCGAAGTTGTCGGCGAACTCGGCATGCTGTCGCCCGACAAGGTACGCACGCAATCGGCCGTCTGCGTCGACGGCGGACAGATCCTGACCATCACCTATGACCAGGTCCGGCAGCTGTTTTTCCAGAATCCAAAATTCGGCTATTACTTCATGCAGCTGAGCGCACGGCGGCTGTTCGAAAATCTGCAACGCGTACAGGCGGAAAACGAAGCACTGCGGGCCGCAAGAAGCGCAGACAAGCTTCAGCCCGCCGAATAGTGAGCGGCTGACGGCCCCCTTTCGGAAGCAGCGCGCGTTTCGCTGCCGTCTGCCAGGACAACATCGGCGCCATCGCTGCACTGCGTACGGCGCAGATTCCCGTTGATCGTCCCTGCGAACGCGGTCAGGCTCTGCGTTCAGTACGTGGGGATCGCAATGAACCTTGTCGCCATCTTGGACCACTTCGGAGGCCTCCAGCCCACCGAATGGCTCGGCTACGTCGCCTCAGCATTCGTGTTCACTACGTTCTCGATGAAGACCATGGTGCCACTGCGCGTGATCGCGATCTCGAGCAACGTGCTCTTCATCGCATACGGATATCTGCACCCGGCCTATCCGGTGCTTCTCCTGCACTTGCTGTTGCTGCCGCTGAACTACTGGCGGCTTCGGCAGATGCTGACGCTCGTTCGCGAGACCGAAGCCGCGCATGACGGCGACCTCGACATGAACTGGATCAGGCCGTTCACCACAACACGCGCGATGACGCCGGGTGAAGTGCTGTTCCGCAAAGGCGATCCCGCCAACGAAATCGTCTTCATCATGTCGGGCAGCCTGCGCATCGCGGAGCTTGGCATTGTCGTGCCTCCCGGCGAGGTGGTGGGCGAGCTCGGCATGCTGTCGCCCGACAAGGTGCGCACGCAATCGGCTGTCTGCGTCGATGGCGGACAGATCCTGACCATCACCTATGACCAGGTCCGGCAATTGTTCTTCCAGAATCCGAAGTTCGGCTATTACTTCATGCAGCTCAGCGCGCGGCGCCTGTTTGAAAACATGACGCGGGTGCAGACCGAGATCGAAACGCTACGGGGCGTCGCGAAACGCACGGAGGACTTCCAGCCTGCGGAGCCGTGATCCGTACCTTGGCACAAGAGGCCTTGCCCGTTGGCGGTGTTCGGTCGAATATCATCGCGATCGGGCCACGAACGGGATCTCGCATGCCCCCGGAATATCGCAACAACCGTGACGACGCCCCCCGCTCCGTGGCGGCCATGGCTGCGACCTTTCCCGACGGCGACCGCATTCCCGAGCATCTCCACAAGCGCGGACAACTCATTCACGCCATCCACGGCACGATGAAGGTCGAGACCGCAGATGCCGCCTGGATCGTGCCGCCGGCGCTTGCCCTCTGGATGCCCCCGGCCTTTCCGCACGGCATGGCGATGCGCGGCGAACTCGCCATGCGAACGATCTATATCGACCCACGGGATTGCCGCGACCTGCCGAAAACGCCGCTTCTGGTCGAGATCGGCGGTCTGATGCGGGAATTGATCCTCGCCGCGCTTGAAGAGCCGCTCGACTACGACGAGAGCGGCCGCGGCGGCATGATCGCGAAACTAATCCTCGCGGAGCTGCACCGGATGCAGGAGCGCAAGATGCACGTGCCGATGCCGCGCGATCCTCGTGCGGCGCGGATCGCCCGCGCTCTGCTGGATCATCCGGATGCGGATGGCGATCTGGACACCTGGGCCGAGCGCGCCGGAGCCAGCCGCCGGACGCTGGCCCGGCTGTTCCGCAGCGAAACCGGCTTCAGTTTCAACGAGTGGCGCTCTCGGCTGCGCGCAATAGACGGGCTCGCCCGCCTGTCGGAAGGCGAACCGGTTGGCGCGGCGGCATCCGCGGTCGGCTATGCCAGTCCCAGTGCCTTTTCCGCGATGGTCCGGCGCAATTTCGGCGAGCCGCCGCGACGCATGGTCCGGCGCTAGCGCAGCGGGATATTGCAACCTGAAATTGTTGCACGTAACATGATACCCGGCTGAGGTACGCAACCATCCGGCTCGCGTCGGGATTGGGTCCGTTTCCATGTTCAGCGTGCGTGGCGTGGTCGCGCAGCTTGCTGCTGCCGCGACGCTCGTAGGGTTGTGTTGTGTCAGCGCGCGGGCGGATGGCTTCGCGCGCAACGATGACACCTTTCTCTATTTCAGCGGCGTCGACCTCTGGACACACGGCAGCTTCTCATACGGCGGCATGTTGTGGTCGCCGGGCGGGCTGGATCGCGACGGCTTCACCTTCAAGGCGCTGATCGGCACGGGATCGTATCAATACACGTCCGGCGCGCTCGGCGGCCTGACAGTGACCGGCCAGCAATTCTCCGGCTTCGTCCTGCCCGGCTGGCGCTTCGTGCGTGACAAGACATTCGTCACGGTCTTCGCCGGTCTCGACCTGCAGCACCACTGGATAACCCCGTACGATCCGGCCAGCGATCTCCTCGGCAGTCATGCGGGCATTCGCGGGGCGATCGAGGTCTGGCATGAACCGAATGCCGCAACCATGATCGCCGCCGATGCGACCGTATCGTCGATCGGGCCGAGCTTTGCGGCGCGCGCGGCTTACGGATGGCGTGTCGCCGATGCCTTTTATATCGGGCCCGAAATTGGGGGCTTTGCCAGCCGCGACACCTACCAGCAATTCCGCGCCGGCCTGCACGTCACCGGCTTTCGCTTCGCATGGGTCGAATGGTCCGCGGCATTTGGCTGGGCGATGGACAGCGATGACCGGGACGGGTTTTACGCGCGGCTCGGATTGCACGTGCGGCGATAGTCAATCCAGCGTCCGCCTGAACCTCAGCACCGCGATGGTCATCGCGATCAGCATCAGAACGAACAGGGCAATCGCATCGTAGCGCAGATCCTCCATCGTCGCGCCCTTCAGCATGATCGCGCGCACGATCCGGATATAATGTGTCAGCGGCAACGCTTCGCCCAGCCATTGCGCCCAGGTCGGCATTCCGGCGAACGGGAACATGAATCCCGAAAGCAGGATGTTCGGCAGAAAGAACATCATCGACATCTGCACGGCCTGGAGCTGGTTCTGTGCGACCGTCGAGAAGGTGTAGCCGATCGACAGATTGGCCGCGATGAACAATGTCGACAGCCCCGCCAGCAGCATCAGGCTTCCGTAGATCGGCACATGGAACAGGAATACGCCGGTGCCGACGATCAACGTGGCCTGCAGGAATCCGACAACGACATAGGGAACGATCTTCCCGAGCATGATCTCGATCGGCGTGATCGGCATTGCGAGGAGCGCCTCCATCGTCCCGCGCTCGATCTCGCGCGTGACCGACAGCGCGGTAAAGATCAGCATCGTCATGGTGAGGATCGTGCCGACCAGACCCGGCACGATGTTCAATGCGGTTTCGGCCGCCGGGTTGTAGCGCGCATGAGTACGGAATTCGAACAGCGGCCGCCCGGCATCCGGAAGTCCGCGGTCATTCTGCAATGCCGTCCGGACCAATTGCCCGAGCGCCCCGAGCGCCGAACCCGACGCCACCGGATCGGTCGCATCGGCCGCGACAAGGAGCGCGGGCCGTTCGCCCCGCCGGATTGCGCGCTCGAAGCCGCGCGGAATTTCCACGCCGAACAGCACGGTGCCGGACGCAAGCAGGCGGTCAAACTCGGCCTCGTCCTCGACCTGATGCGTGACCTTGAAATAGCGGGTGTTCTGCAGCGCCTTCAGCACCGAACGGCCCACATCGCTGTGTTCCTGCAACAACACGGCGGTCGGCAGATTGCGCGGGGTAGTGTTGATGGCGTAGCCGAACAGGACAAGCTGCATCAGCGGGATCATAACGATCATGGCGAAGGAAACGCGGTCCCGCCGGAGCTGGATAAACTCCTTGATCAGCATCGCCCGCGTACGGCGCCAGAATGCCGTCCATCGCGACACTGTGTTCGCCGCCGGCGTGGCCGATGGAGGCTGGACCGTCACTGGAAATTATCCTTCGCACGGCTCATCAGGTCGATGAACACGTCTTCGAGTGTCGGTTCGGAGATTTTCCAGGTGAGACCCGGCCGCTCGCGGTAGGGTTTGATCGCCGCTTCCAGCGCACTCGCGTCGCGTCCCGACACGTGCAGGCTGTTACCGAACGGCGCGACCATGTCGATGCCGGGCTTGCCCTGCAGCTCACGTAGCAGGCCGTTCAAATCCGCACCGCTGACATCGAAGGTCGTGAGTCCCGCCTGACGCACCACCGCATCGACCGAGCCATGCGTCAGCAGCACACCATAGGCGATATATGCGATCTCGTGGCAGCGCTCCGCTTCGTCCATGTAATGGGTCGAAACCAGCACCGTGAGCCCTTCGGCGGCGAGCGCGTGTATCTCATCCCAGAATTCACGCCGCGCCTTGGGATCGACTCCCGCGGTCGGTTCGTCGAGCAGCAGAAGCTGTGGTGAGGGTAACGTGCAGGCGCCGAGCGCCAGCCGCTGCTTCCAGCCGCCCGACAATTCGCCGGCGAGTTGCTCTTCCCTGCCCGTCAGGCCGAGCCGTGCGATCATGTCGCGCGCAGCCTTGGCCGGATCATTCATCAGATGCAGGCGCGCCACGAATTCCAGATTCTCGCGTACCGACAGATCCTGATACAGACTGAATTTCTGCGTCATGTAGCCGACATGCAGCTTGATCTGGTCGGCCTGGGTGCGGATGTCATAGCCGAGGCAGGTGCCGTCGCCCCTGTCGGGCGTCAGCAGTCCGGTGAGCATGCGAATGGTCGTGGTCTTGCCCGAGCCGTTCGGCCCGAGGAAGCCGTAGATCGTGCCCTTCTTCACCCGCAACGAAAGATCGCGCACGACAACCCGGCTGCCGAACGACTTCGTCAGCCCGTGTACGTCGATCGCGATCTCCGGATTGGCGGTCATCAGTTTCCAGCTCATTTGGACGCTGGCTTCGGCGCCACCGTGACGTCGACCGGCTGGCCGACCCGGAGCGCGGCCGGATCATTCGGCATCGCCTCGATCAGATAAAGCAGCTTGTGGCGTTCCTGCTGCGAATAGATCACCGGCGGCGTGTATTCGGCGTACCGCGAGATGAAGCTGATCTTGCCTGTCATTCCCTCCGGACAGCCGTCGCAGGCAAAGCTGATTGGGTCGTCGATCGCAAGCCGCGCCAGCATCGGCTCGGGAACGTAGAACCGCACCTTCATATTTCCAGGTGGCAGGATGGAGACGATCGCGCGGCTGGCCGGTACCGTTTCGCCCGCGCGGTAATAGACCTGCTGCACCAGCCCCGTGACGGGACTCAACACGCGTCGCCGGGTCAGCCGCGTCTGGGCGGCCGCGAGCCGCGCCTGCGCCTCGCGATACAACGCCTGCGCGACATCGAAATCCTTTTGCGTGCCGGCCTTGCTTTGCAGAAGCTGCTGGGCGCGCTCGAAAGCCTGTTTCGTGTTCGCAAGCGTAGCCTGCGCGACGCCAAGATCGGCCTGTTGCAAGTCTTCATCGAGGACGAAAAGGAGTTGTCCGGTCTTCACCGCATCGCCCTGCCGCACCATCATCTGCTCGATGCGGCCCTGCTCGTCGGCACTGACAAAGATGAAGTCGCCCTCGATCCAGCCCTGCAAAACGTTGTCGTTGCCGTTTCCACACGCGGAGAGCAGCATGCAAAGCGCGAGACTGGCGGCGCCGATCCATTGCCGGGCGATCATGACCCGCCTCCATCGCGGCCGAGTAGAATATCGATGTGCGCGTTCAGCATCGCCCGCGCATCGAGCGGCTGCAGATGGCCGAACACACTGTTCCAGACGATGGCGACAAGCAGCGGCGACGCCAGCAATTGCGGGAAATCGACCAGCTCCCGATGCCGCAATTCGCCGCGTTCGACCGCCCTCTGCAACACAATACGCAGACCGGTGAAAACCTTGCTCAGCACTTCGCGGTGATAGAACTCGGCGAGCGCGGGAAACCGCGTACCCTCAGAGATGATCAGGCGGATGATGTCCTTGCGCCGCGTGCCGAGGACTTCCCGCACCATGACATCGACGAGACCACGCGCGAGCACCGGAAACGGCACGTCGACTTTCGCAAGACCTTCCAGGTGTCCGACCAGCGGCGACAGGATCGAACGCGCCAGTTCCTGGAACAGCGCTTCCTTGTCTGCGAAGTAGAGATAGATCGTCCCTTTCGCGACACCGGCACGCTTGGCCACATCATCGAGCCGCGCCGCCGCGAAACCCTGAGAGGAAAATTCCTCCAGCGCAGCATTCAGGATTGCTTCGCGGCGTGCGGCGCTGCGGATTTCGCGCGCACCGAGCGGCTTAGCATCCTTGGATGGCGCCGTCGGCGCAGCGGCCGGCTGCGCCGTACTGGCGCTGACAGGGGAAGCTTCTTTCCGGACCTTGGAGGGCATCGCTCGAACAAATTTATGACTGACCAGTCAGTCATATTTGGCGAGACGGTCATGCGCAAGTCGGTCCCTCCGCACAAAACCGTGAGCGGGATAAACTTCAACGATTTCAATGACTTGAATGCGTCAATCGCAGGCGAAGGCCCGGATCACGCAATCCTTGCCGCCGTTACGCGAGCATTCGCGCAGCGCGCGGTTCTGTGTTCTGGCGAGCCCCTCTCCGGTCGCATAACCGTACGCGCCGCAAGGGTTCGCCAATTCGACCGAAAACGCCATGCAGGTCCCGCGCACCGACGCAACGATCTTGCAGTTCTTTCCGCTGCACCTGGAAAGCGCTTCCTTCTCTGCCTGAGACGTTGCCGCGTAACCGCGCGAGAAGCCATAGGCGCCGCATGCGCCGATCGCGAGCGCACCATGCGCAGACGCGGGCGCGTGAACGAGAATTGTCGTTGTCAGAAAAGTCGCAGCACAGAACGCTGCGCGGAGCGCGCGCATCCCCTCTCTCCCGGAATATTTCCGCGCGGAAAAATCCGTGAGTCGCCGATGGCGCGCAACATCGCGCGGCAATCAGCCGCGTTCGAGTTCGGCTTTCACCGCATTCAGCGTTTCGGGTGTGTCGACGTCGATCAGCGCGCCGTTGCCGATCATCGGCACTTCGACCACAGCCTCGCTGTATTTAGCGATCAGATGACGCGCGCCGACATCGCCCGACAGCGTCATCAATTCCGGGAAGAAGCGGCGTGACCACAGAACCGGATTGCCACGCTTGCCGTCGATCACCGGCACGGCGATCAGAGCGCCCTTCCCAGCATCGTAGGCCGCGATCAGGCGGTCGATCAATGCCTGATCGACCTGCGGCATGTCCGCAAGCATCACGACCGCACCGTCGATGTCGTCGGACAACGCGGCAAGACCGGTGCGGAGCGAGGTCGACAACCCCTCCGCAAAATCCGGATTGTGGGCGAACTGGAGGGGCAGATCGCGCAGAGCGTCTGTGATGGTCTCGCTTTGGTGGCCGGTCACGACGACCACCGGCCGCGCTTTCGAAGCGAGCGCGGCTTCGGCGGCGATCCGGGCGAGCGGCTTGCCGGTCACGGTCGCGAGCAGCTTGTTCGGTCCGCCCATGCGGGTCGAGCGTCCGGCCGCAAGCACCACAGCGGCGAAACGCCCGCTCTCCCGCGGCAGCGGTTCCTCGCGCGGCTGCGGACGGGTCACGATCTCCATGAGGAGACCGCCGACGCCCATGCCGGTGATGTCGGCACGTGTCACCGGCAGACCTGCGAGCAGACGCATCAGAACCCAGTCGAAACCATTTTCCTTCGGCGAACGCGCGCAACCCGGAGCGCCGAGCACCGGACGGCCATGCGCCTGCCCGATCAGCATCAGGTTGCCGGGATCGACGGGCATACCGAAATGCTCGATGGTGCCGCCCACCGCCTCGATCGCCGCGGGGATGACGTCACGACGGTCGGCAATCGCAGACGCGCCGAACACGATGACGAGTTCGGCGCCTTCGCTTTCGACTTCGCGGATCGCCTTGGCGAGCGCTGTCTGATCGTGCGGGACACGCCGCTCCGCAATGATGCGCGCGCCGGCGGGTGCGAGCCGCTCATCGGTGATCTTCAGGGTCTTGTCGACGACCTTCGGCGACAGACCTGGCAGGAGCGTCGAGACGACGCCGACTTTCCTGATCTTGTAGGGCGCGACCCGTACCAGCGGCTTTGCGGCTTGGGCCGTCTTCATGGCGGACATGAAGACTTCGCCAGGAACCGCGAACGGAATGATCTTCACCGTGGCGAGCATTTCGCCTTCGACCACCGGCTTGTAGGCCGGCAGCGTTGCCACCGTGACCGCCTCATCGATGCGGTTCATCGCGTCGATCTGTTCGCGATCGACCACGAGGATTCCCGCCCTCTCGGCGAAGAGATTGCAGCGGCCGGTGAAGGCCTTGTCGGTCCGGACGCCCTCGCCCTTCGAGGCCTCGGCCAGCGCCGCGGCCGCGTCATCCTCCGACACATCGCCCGCGTCGAGCCGCGCCACCACGATTTCGGCTATGCCCGCCGCCTTCAGCGCAGCGACGTGCGAGGGCTCGATCACCGTGCCCTTCTTGAGGACGAGCGAGCCTTCACGGATGGTGTGGACCGCCGTGCCGCCGAGCGCCTCGTCGGGTTTGACGGGACCGAACTTCATGTGTCCGCTCCTTTACCTCGCCCTGTAAGGGGGAGGTCGACTGCCGAGCGAAGCGACGGCAGTCGGGTGGAGGTTTGGGCGGAGTTCGTCATGACCCCACCCCGGCGCGCACTGACGCGCCCACCGACCCTCCCCTTTCAGGGGAGGGAGAAGACTTCTCCGGCGATTGCCGCAGCCGCGCAGTGATCTCACCCATGATGGAGACTGCGATCTCGGGCGGCGACACCGCACCGATATCGAGCCCGATCGGCGCATGAATGCGCGCGATCTCGTTGTCGCTGATGCCCTGCGCCTTCAGACGCTCGACGCGGCGGCCATGCGTCTTCCGCGAGCCGAGCGCGCCGATATAGAAGCAATCCTTCGACAGCGCGTGGAGGAGCGCAGGGTCGTCGATTTTGGGATCATGCGTGAGCGCGACAAAAGCGGTGTATTTGTCAATGCCAAGGCCGGGCAACGCTTCGTCCGGCCATTGCGCGATCACCCTCACATCCGGGAAGCGTTCCTGTGTCGCAAAGGCCGTGCGCGGATCAACGATGGTCACGTCATAGCCGAGCAGCTTCGCGATCGGCGCCAAAGCCTGGCTGATATGGACCGCGCCGGTGATGACGAGCTTCGCCGGCGGCACATGGACGGTGAAGAAGACCTTGCCGGACGGCGTCTCCTCCATGCCGCTTTTGCCGCTGCGGATATGCTTCTCGATGAATTCCCGCAGCGGATCGTTCGCGACATCGGCGCCCTTCACAAGCCGCTGTTCGCCGCTTGCCACGTCGGTCACGACCACCGCCGCGCGCCTGTTGGCGCGTTCAGTGTTGAGTGCGGAGAGGATACTGAGCTTCATGTTCGTTCAACTGCGCTCGTGTCCCGGGCGCGGCGCAGCACGAAGTGATGCGCTGCAGAACCGGGACCTATTCCATGGTTCCCGGCTCAGCAATGCACCGCCATCGCGCTGTATTGCGTCCGGGAGGCGAGACTTTCGCCTAATCCACCTTCTCCACATAGACGCGGATGGTGCCGCCGCAGGACAGGCCGACCTTCCATGCGGTCTCGTCGGCAACACCGAATTCCAGTGTCCTGGATTTCCCGCTTTCGATCACGTCGAGCGCTTCCGTCACCACGGCGCCCTCGACGCAGCCGCCCGACACCGAGCCGAGGAAATTGCCCTCCTCGTCGATCACGAGATTGGAGCCGACCGGCCGCGGCGCGGAACCCCATGTCTCGACGACCGTCGCAAGCGCAACCCCGCGCCCGGCCTTCCGCCAGTCCTCTGCGGCTTTCAGGATATCCTCGTCCGTCGCCAGCGAATTCTGAGTCATCTGAATCCCCTTACGGCCTGCATTTGAATCTCTTGTAGAACATGAACTGATCCGAAAACCGGAGCCTGATGAGGGCCAGGCAAGCCTTTCGGGACTCGTGTCCTACGCCACCTTGTTCAACCAGTACTTCGCCTCGGCCTTGCCGTCTCCATCGGCCGACAGCGCGCGGCACAGATCCTTCATCGCATTGAGATTGTGGATCGGCCGCAATTCGTCAACATGCGGCAACATGGTCCTGATGCCGCTCGCCTTGGCCTCGAAGCCATCGAACCGC
>NZ_DATMRV010000020.1:0-5200 GCF_035565795.1 Pseudorhodoplanes sp. | reverse complement strand
TTAACCCAAGTTGCGCGCTTTCGCCTTGTCGGGCAAAGGATCACCGGTGGGATCGCCCGTGTGGATCGCCCTTCTTGGGGTCACCCTGGGCCGGGGGACGGCGGAGCGCGTCAGCGATGCTTTTGGTGACCGGCGGTGCCGGTTTTATCGGATCGAATATTGTTGCGAGCCTCAACGAGGCCGGCCGTACAGACGTCGTCGTCAACGACACGCTGGGGACGGACGGCCGCTGGCGCAATCTCGCCAAGCGCCAACTCGCCGACTTTGTGCAGCCGCAGGAGCTGAATGCCTGGCTGCAGGGGCGCAAGCTCGATGCGGTCATCCATATGGGCGCGATCTCCGACACGACGGCGTCGGACGGCGATCTGGTGATGCAGTCGAATTTCCGCCTGTCGCTGGCGCTGCTCGACTGGTGCACGCGGACCCAGACGCCCTTCATCTATGCGTCGTCGGCGGCGACCTACGGCAATGGCGAACATGGGTTTTCCGACGACGATTCTCCCGCGCACCTGCAGGCGCTGCGGCCCATGAATCTGTATGGCTGGAGCAAGCATCTGTTCGATCAGACCCTGATCGCGCGCAAGCTTCGTGGCGAAAAACTGCCGCCGCAATGGGCGGGCCTGAAATTTTTCAACGTGTTCGGCCCGAACGAGTATCACAAGGGCAAGATGGCGAGCGTGCTGGCCCGCATTTTTGACGAGGCGCGCGCCGGCCAGACGGTCAAGCTGTTCAAGTCTCACAAGCCGGGTATCGCCGATGGCGATCAGCGGCGTGACTTCATCTATGTCGATGACGTGGTCGCGGTGGTGCGCTGGTTGCTGGAAAGCCCGCGCGTGTCGGGTCTTTTCAATGTCGGAACCGGGCAGGCACGCAGCTTCCGCGAAATGATCGAGGCGATGTTCGCGAGCCTGAAGCGAGTGCCGAATATCGAGTATGTGGACATGCCGGAGTCTATTCGCGGCCAGTATCAATATTTCACGCAAAGCGAGGTCGGACGGTTGCGCGCGGCGGGCTATAATGCCGGCTTCACGCCGCTCGAAGAGGCGGTCTCCCGCTATGTCACCCGCTATCTCGATTGCGACGACCGGTACCGCTGATGTTCGATTTCGACCAAAGCCTGTCACGATTGTCCGGCGTCACCGTGCTGTGCGTCGGCGATCTGATGCTGGACGACTTCGTCTATGGCGAGGTTGCGCGCATCTCCCCTGAGGCGCCTGCGCCTGTCATCGCGGTCAAGCGCAGCGAAATGGTGATCGGCGGCGCGGGTAACGTGGCGCGCAACATCGCGAGCCTGGGCGCCCATTGCGTGTTCGTCGGTCTGGTCGGCGAAGACGAAGCGGGCCGCACCCTGAAGGCGGCGCTCGCCGCCGAACCGTGCATCACCGCCTCGCTGGTTCTCGACGGCTCGCGTCCCACCACCCGGAAGGTGCGGTTCGTGTCCGAACATTTCGCGACCCATATGCTGCGCGCCGATTGGGAAGAAGCAAGGCCAGCCGACGCGAAGGCCGAAAAGGCGCTGCTCGATGCGGCGCTGGCGGCGTTGCCCAAGGCGGACGCGGTGGTCCTATCCGATTACGCCAAGGGTGTGCTGACGCCGGGACTGATACGGCGTCTCATCGACGCCGCGAATGCCGCCGGCAAGCCGGTGATCGTCGATCCCAAGGGCAGCGACTACAGCATCTATCGCGGCGCCACGATGGTGACGCCGAACCGCAAGGAATTGTCGGAAGCCGTTCGGCGCGATGCCAAGGGCGATGCCGAGGTTGCGGAAGCTGCGACCGAACTGCGCGATGCGCTTGGCTGCGATGCGGTTCTGGTGACGCGAAGCGATGACGGCATGACGCTGGTCGCGAAGGACAAGGCGCCGCTGCATGTTCCTGCTTATGCCGTGAAGATCAGCGACGTGTCGGGTGCAGGCGACACGGTCGTCGCCGTCCTCGCGGCCATGCTCGGCCTGAAGGCGGACTACGAGTCCGCGATGCGCGCGGCAAACGCCGCCGCTGCCGTGGTCGTCGGCAAGCGTGGCACAGCGACCCTGTCGATTGGAGAGTTGCGCCATCGCATTCTTCCGTCGGCGACCCTCGCGGCCGAAGACAAGATTCTGTTCGATTGGCAGGACCTCGATGCGCGTCTCGACGTCTGGCGGAAGCAGGGGCTGCGCATCGGCTTCACCAATGGCTGTTTCGATATTCTGCACCCCGGTCATGTCAGGCTCATGGCGCAGGCCCGAGCCTCCTGCGATCGGCTTGTGCTCGGCCTGAACAGCGATGCATCGGTATCGCGGCTGAAAGGCCCCGAGCGTCCTGTCCAGAAGGTCCAGGCGCGCGCGGAAGTTCTGGCGGCGCTTGAAGCTGTCGATCTCGTCGTCGTGTTCGAGGAGGACACCCCGCGCGCTCTGATCGAGCGGGTCCGGCCGAGTGTGCTGATCAAGGGCGCCGACTATACCCGCGAGCAGGTGGTCGGGCATGACATTGTGGATGCCTATGGTGGCGAGGTCGTCCTGGTCGATCTTCTCCCCGGCCATTCGACGACCGATATCGTCAAGCGCTCGCGCTCTACGGCGAAGAACTGAATTCGCGGGGATGAATCGCGCCGTGCCCGCAGTGTTCAAGCCAGAATATGAAGCTCCGCTTGTCCGCGAATTCTTCCGCGACCGGCCGCGTGGCTTCTTCGTGGAAGTCGGCGCGAACGATCCGAAGAAGGACTCGCAGTCCTATCATCTGGAAGAGGCGGGCTGGACTGGCATCCTGGTCGAGCCCCTGCCTGAGCTTGCCGCAGAGTTGCGCCGGCAGCGAACGGCGCAGGTGTTCGAGGTTGCCTGCTCGTCGCCCGATCGGTCGGGCCAGACCATGCGGCTGCATGTGGCCGGACCATTCTCCTCCTTCGATCCGAATCTCGCTGTGACCGGCATGCGCGCGGATCGCGTGATCGACGTCAAGGTTCGCACGCTCGATGAAGTGCTGAACGAGGGCCGCACGCCGGTGCCGATCGACCTGATGTCAGTCGATGTCGAGGGCCACGAACTCGAGGTGCTGAGCGGGTTCGACTTTGCACGGTGGAAGCCACGACTGGTCCTGCTCGAGGATCATGTCAGCAGCCTCGACAAGCACCGCTTCATGACGCGAGCCGGCTACAGCCTGATGCGGCGGACCGGTCTGAATGGCTGGTACGTACCGCGGGCCGACGCCCCGGCGATGGACCTCCTCGGCCGCTGGCAGATCTTCCGCAAATACTATCTCGCGCTGCCATTCCGGAAGTTCCGGGATGCGAGGCGCCGCTTGCGCGACCGCATCCGCTTCCGGCATCAGGATGCTGAGCGATGAGCCTGCGTCTTTCGGCCATCGTGATCACGAAAAACGAAGCCCGGAACATCGAGGCCTGTCTCGACAGCCTCGCCTTTTGCGACGAGCGCATCGTCGTCGACGGCGGAAGCGAGGATGGGACCGCGCGGCTCGCGGAAGCGAAGGGTGCCAGGGTCACCATCGCCAAAGAATGGCGCGGCTTCGGGCCGCAGAAGAATTTCGCCTTGTCGCTCGCAACGGGCGAATGGGTGCTTTCCGTCGATGCCGACGAACAGGTGAGTGAGGATCTCGCCGTCGAGATCCGACGCGCGATCACCGAAGGTCTGACGGATGCGTATGAGATGCCGCGGCTCTCCACCTTTTGCGGCCGGCCGATGCGCCATTCCGGCTGGTATCCGGACTATGTGCTGCGGCTGTTCAGGCGCAGCCGCGCCCGTTTCTCCGACGATCTCGTCCATGAGCGCGTGATCTATGACGGGCAGGTCGGCCGCCTGAAGGAGCCGCTCACGCATCACCCCGTCCTGCGGCTCGAGGATTCGCTGTCGCGCATGGACCGCTATTCGACGGCGCGGGCAGAGATGATCGTGAATTCCGGACGGCGCGTGTCGTTCTTCACGGGAATCGTGAGAGGCTGGTGGACATTCGTCCAGACCTATTTCATCCGCCTGGGTTTCCTTGACGGGCGGGAAGGGTTCCTGCTGGCGGTCGCGAATGCCGAGGGGACGTATTATCGCTACATGAAAGCGTGGCTGAAGGGGCGTGGCCGTGGCTGATCTGATCTCCGTGATCGTCACGACATGGAATCGCGAGGATGCGCTGGATGCCGTCCTGCGCTCGCTCGCGGTTCAGACCGATCGCGACTTCGAAGTCGTTGTGGCCGACGATGGCTCGGGCGAGGCGACCGCGAAGCTGATTGCTAACTGGGTGTTGAAGCTTGGCCGTCCGCTGAAGCATGTCTGGCAGGAACATCAGGGGTTCCGTGCCGCCGAAATCCGCAACCGCGCGATCCTTGCGAGCGATGGCGCCTATTGCATCTTTCTGGATGGCGACTGCATCGCGCGCCCCGGCTTCGTCGCGACACATCGGAAGCTTGCGGAGCGCGGCTGGTTCGTCACGGGCAACCGAATCCTGATGTCGGAAGCCCTCACGCAGACGGTTCTGCGCGACAACCTCGATCCGGAGCGCTGGACCTATCGCGAATGGGCGCGCGAGCGCGGACGGGGCGGCATCAACCGCACCGTGCCGCTGATGCGGTTGCCGCTCGGGCCATTGCGCAAGATCCGCTTCCGCGCGTGGCGTGGGGCGCGCTCATGCAACCTTGCGATCTGGCGCAGCGATCTCGATCGCGTCGACGGGTTCGATTGCGCCTATCAGGGCTGGGGACGGGAAGATTCCGACCTGCTGGTCCGGCTTCTTCATTCCGGCATCCGGCGGAAGGACGGCGTGTTCGCAACCGGCGTGCTGCATCTGTGGCATCCTGCCGCCGATCGCTCCTGGCTTGGCGATAACGATCAGAAGCTGGACGATGCGATGTCGGACAAGCGGATACGGGCGCAGCGCGGTCTGTCGGTGTTGCGCAATGAAGATTTGCAGGCGAAGTCAGCATGACAGCGACGCTCAATGAAGGCCGGGGATCGTGGCGCATTGACCGTGCGCAATGGCGCAAGGCTGCCGATGTGCTCGCCGCGGTGGTTGTTGCAACCGTCCCGTGGTCGACGTCGATCTCTCTCATAGCGATTGCGTTGTGGCTCATTGCCCTGTTGCCGACGCTGCGGCCGCAGGAGTTGCGCGATGTGATGCGCCATCCAGCGGCGTTCGTACCGGTTGCACTGGTGGTGCTGGCCGCCGCTGGCATGCTATGGGCAGATGTTCCATGGAAGGAGCGGCTGAAGGGCTTC
>NZ_DATMRV010000019.1:0-11511 GCF_035565795.1 Pseudorhodoplanes sp. | reverse complement strand
ACCGTCTGTGACTTGCCCTTGCCGTCGTCGATGGTGGCGACGACGCTGTCGGCCTTCTTGTCGAGCTTCGTGACCTTTGCACCGGACATGATCTTCATGCCCTGCTTCTCGAATTGCTTGCGCGCGAACGCCGCGATTTCCGCGTCCTCCACCGGAAGGATCTGCGGCAGGACTTCGACCACGGTCACGTCCGCGCCCATGGTCCGGTAAAATGACGCGAACTCGATCCCGATCGCGCCCGAGCCGATGACCAGCAGCGACTTCGGGATTTTGGGCGCGACCATGGCCTCGAAATAGGTCCAGATGAGCTTGCCGTCCGGTTCGAGACCCGGAAGCACGCGCGGCCGCGCACCGGTCGCCACGATGATGTGCTTGGCCTGATAGCTGCCCGGTCCGAGCGCATCCTTCGGGACGTTCACTGCAAGCCGCGAGTCGTGCGCCTTCACCGTGATCTTGCCGGGGGCGTCGATGGTCGCCTCGCCCCAGATCACGCTGACCTTGTTCTTCTTCATCAGGAAGCCGACGCCCGTATTCATCCGGCCGGCAACGCCGCGCGAGCGCTTCACGACCGCGGCCGCGTCGAACGACACGTTATCGGCGGACAGCCCGTAATCTTTCGCGTGCTGCATGTAATGGTAGATTTCGGCCGAGCGCAGCAGCGCCTTGGTCGGGATGCAGCCCCAGTTCGAGCAGATCCCGCCCAGGAAGGCGCGCTCCACGATCGCGGTCTTGAAGCCGAGCTGCGCCGCGCGGATCGCGGTGACATAGCCGCCGGGCCCCGAGCCGATGATGATGACGTCGAAGGATTCAGCCACTTAGAACTCCGTCGATTTCGCGGCCTTGCGGCGGCGGACATTGAGCCACATGCGAATACCCCATTCCGCCAGCACAATCAGCAGAAGGATCGGTCCATAGATCAGGATTGCGATCTGCGACATCGAGCGGGCAAGCTGCCCCCCCGATGACAGACCCCGATAGACCTCCTGCCCGAGCGCGGAAACGCAAACCAGCACGAGTGAGATCCATGGCAGCCGGATCATGATGCGCCCCAAGGGATAGCATAGGGACAATCGGAGCAAGGAAACGATCGGCAGGGACTATCGGCGCAGTTTCGGTGTTGACGGCAGCACGAAAGCGCCGCTTCGCCGCACCGGCGATTACCGCCGCCGGATAGCAGGTTTACCCTGCAAAGAAAATACAAGGGAGGATACCATGCGCCCGAGCGCCGCGGTTACAATTGGAAGCATTCTTGGAGGATTGATGGTGTCGCTCTCGGGAAGTGCGTCCGCCGCGGAGATGACGGTGTTTTGCACGCAGGCCTTGCGGACGTCGCTGCTGGATCTCGCGCCACGCTTCGAGACCGCGACGGGCCACAAGGTCAATCTGGTCGTCGCCCCATCGGGGCAACTGGTGAAAAAGGTCCAGGCCGGAGAGATCGCCGATCTTCTGATCGCCAATGCCGACAATATCGAGGCGCTGATCAGGGACAGGAAGGTGACCGGGGACCGCATCGACATCGCGCGCGCGCAGGTCGGGCTCTCGATCAAGGCCGGCCAGCCGCGGCCGGACATCTCGACGCCAGAGGCGGTGCGCAAGGCCCTGCTCGACGCGAAAGCGATCTCGTATTCCGCCGGCGGTCTGAGCGGCAACAATTTCGAATTCGCCATGAACAAGCTTGGCATTCTCGACGAAGTGAAGAAGAAGGCGAAGAACGCGTCCCCGGCGGCGCGTCTCGTCGTTTCGGGCGAGGCCGACATCGCGGTGCAGCAGATTTCCGAACTGGTCGCGGTCGAGGGTTCCGAATTGCTCGGGCCGCTGCCGGCCGAACTCGATCAGGTCACGCAATTCTCGATGGGTCTGCTGTCGGAGGGCAAACAGAAGGACGCGGCGCGCGCGCTGATCGATTATCTGCGGAGCCCGGAGGCGCAGGCCGTGATCAAGACCAAGGGGCTGACGCCGGGATAGTCGCCCGACGCCGCCGCAGTTCTGTTCACGACGATCTATTGCACGATCAGCTTCAGGTCCTCGATCACCGGTTTGACCTTGCCGACCTGCTCACGCAGCATCGCGCTCATCTCCTCTTGCGAGGAGCCTCCGGGCTCGGCGCCGACCAGCTCCATCTTGGCGCGCACGTCCGGATTCTTGACCGCCGCCACCACCTCCTTGTGCAGACGCTGCACGATCGCATCCGGCGTGCCGGCCGGCGCGAAGAAGCCGTTCCAGCCCTGCAGTTCGAGGAAGGTGAAGCCCTGCTCGCGGACGGTGGGAACGTCCGGAAGCGCGGGCGAGCGGGTCGCGCTCTGCACCGCGAGCGGACGCAGCGCGCCGGACTTCGCATGTTGCAGCGATGTCGAGAGCTGGTCGCCGCCGAACTGGATGCGGCCGGAGAGTAGTTCCTGCACCAGAGGCGCCGCACCCCGGAACGGGACGTGATCAAGCTTGATCCCGGCATCGCGCTTCAGGAGTTCGCCGGTGAAATTCATCACGCTGCCCGGCCCTGTCGATCCGTAGAACATCGGGTCCTTCGCCGATTTCGCGATGGCGACGAATTCCTTCAGGTCCTTGGCTCCGACGCCAGGATGCGCCAGCAACAGCATCGGCACATAGGCGCCGACCGAGATCGGGACGAAATCCTTCTGGATGTCATGACGCGACCGCCCCGCATATTGCAGCGACGATGTCGTGGTCGAGAAAGTCAGATTGTGGAACAGCAGCGAATAGCCGTCAGGCGCCGCCTTCGCGATCTGGTCCGCGCCGATCGAGCCTCCTGCCCCGCCGACATTCTCGACGATGAAGGATTGCCCCATCGACTCGCCCATCTTCTGCGTGATGAGCCGCGCCAGCATGTCGGTCGTACCGCCGGCGGGGAACGGCACGACAACGCGGATGGGCTTTGTCGGATAGTCGGATTGGGCAAGCGCAGGCGCGAATGGAAGCGCACAGGTCAGAGCGAGGCCGACGAGGCCTGACAGCAGAGCGAATGATTTGAATTGACGGAAGTGCAGCAGACGAACGACGGACATGCCTCCGTTGTGCACGGATACCTCCCTTGATTGGACGTTTGCTCCCGATGTGGTCCGGCTTCGATGTCCGGACTCTTATGCGCCCATCATGGCCGAGTTGTCGCTCGCCGAACAGACGGAACGCAAAGGTCGGCGATTGAAATTTGCCGAGCACGTTTCACGGGATCAAACCCGTGTTCAGCAGACAATATCGAAACACCGCCGCCGGAAGCGGATGACGAAAAAGTCGCGCAATGCCGGCAAGGGCCAAGACAATCAGTGCAGCAAGACCCTCGTGAAGATCGTGGCCTTACACCACCATCATCACCGGATTTTCGATCAGTTTCTTGAACGCGACCAGCAGCTCGGCGCCGAGCGCGCCGTCGATGGCGCGGTGATCGCAAGAGAGCGTGACGCTCATCATCGTCGCGGCGACGATCTGGCCGTTACGCACCACGGCGCGCTCTTCACCGGTGCCGACCGCGAGGATCGACGATTGCGGCGGGTTGATCACCGCGGTGAAGTCCTTGATGCCGTACATGCCGAGGTTCGACACAGAGGACGAGCCGCCCTGGTATTCGTTCGGCTTCAGCTTCTTGGCCTTGGCGCGCGCGGCGAGATCCTTCATCTCGTTGGAGATGACGGACAGCGACTTGACTTCGGCCTGGCGAATGATCGGCGTGATCAGCCCAAAGGGCAGCGCCACCGCAACCCCGATGTCGGAATGCTTGTGACGGAGCATCGCAGCTTCCGTCCATGACACATTGGCTTCCGGAATTTTCTGCAGAGCCAGCGCCATCGCCTTGATGACGAAGTCGTTGACCGAGAGCTTGTAGAGCGGCTTGCCCTCCGCGTTCTTGCCGGCGGCAGCGTTGATTTCCTCGCGCGCCGCGGTGAGCTTGCCGAGATCGCAATCCACCGTCAGGTAGAAGGTCGGCATCGAATTGGTCGCAGCGGTCAGGCGTTGCGCGATCGTGCGGCGCATGCCGTCATGCGGGACGCTCTCGTAGGAGCCCGGCTCGTACAGGGCGAGGATCTGCTGGTCGCTCATCGATGGCGCGGCAACTGACGCCGTTGCAGCAGCCGGAGCCCCGGCCGCAGGCGCCGCTTTCAGCCCCTTGCCCGACTTCGCCGCGTCGACATCGCGCGCGATCACGCGGCCATGCGGACCCGAGCCCTGGATCTGCGACACGTCGAGGCCCGCATCCTTCGCGAGCCGACGCGCCAGCGGCGAGGCGAACACGCGAGCGCCGCCGTTGGCCTTTGCCGGTTCAGCTGCAGCAGCCGCCGGTTTCGGCGCTGCGGTGGGCGCTGCAGGGGCAGCGGACGCAGGTGCGGCTTGAGCAGGTTTCGGCTCAGGCTTCGGAGCGGGTGCAGCCGGCGCAGAAGCGGCCGGTGCGGGTGACGACTTTGCGCCCGATGCCGCCGCCTTCACGTCCTCGCCGTCGGCGGCGAGCACCGCGATCACCTGATTGACCGGCACATCGGCGGTGCCTTCTGCAACGAGGATCTTCGCGAGCGTCCCCTCGTCAACCGCCTCGACCTCCATCGTCGCCTTGTCGGTCTCTATCTCGGCGATCACATCGCCGGACTTGACGGTGTCGCCTTCCTTCTTGAGCCACTTGGCGAGATTGCCTTTCTCCATCGTGGGAGAGAGCGCGGGCATCCGGATGTCGATCGGCATCTCGCAGCTCCGCTCAGCGATAGGTTACGGCCTTGGCCGCATCGACGATCTCGGCCACTGACGGCAGGGCGAGCTTTTCGAGATTTGCGGCGTAAGGCATCGGGACATCCTTGCCGGTGATGCGAATGACCGGCGCATCGAGATAGTCGAAGGCCTTTTCCATCACCCGTGCGGAAATCTCGGCGCCGATGCCGCTCTGCGGCCAGCCCTCTTCGACGGTGATCAGGCGGCCGGTCTTCTTCACCGACTCGATGATCGTGGCGTCATCGAGCGGCCGCAGCGTGCGCAGGTCGATGACCTCGGCCATGATGTGCTTCTTGGCGAGTTCTTCGGCCGCCTTCAGCGCGTAGGTCATTCCGATCGAGAACGACACGATGGTGACATGGTTGCCCGGCCGCACGACCTTGGCCTTGCCGATCGGCACAAGGTAATCGTCGAGCTTCGGCACCGGGAAGGACTGGCCGTACAGAATCTCGTTCTCGAGGAACACGACCGGATTGGGATTGCGGATCGCGGACTTCAGCAGGCCCTTCGCATCGGCCGCGGTATACGGTGCGACCACGATCAGACCGGGGATGTGCGAATACCAGGCCGAATAGTCCTGGCTGTGCTGCGCGGCGACGCGCGCGGCGGCGCCATTCGGCCCGCGGAATACGATCGAAGCGCCCATCTGACCGCCGGACATGTAAAGCGTCTTCGCGGCGGAATTGATGATCTGGTCGATCGCCTGCATCGAGAAATTGAAGGTCATGAACTCGACGATCGGCTTCAGACCTGCGAGAGCCGCGCCGACGCCAAGACCGGCAAAGCCGTGCTCGGTGATCGGTGTATCGACCACACGGCGCGCGCCGAATTCCTGCAGCAACCCTTGAGTGACCTTGTAGGCGCCCTGATATTCGGCGACCTCCTCGCCCATGACGAAGACCGTCTCGTCGCGGCGCATCTCCTCGGCCATGGCGTCGCGCAGAGCTTCGCGAACGGTCTGCGTCACCATTTCGGTGCCGGCCGGCACGTCGGGCTCGGGCTCTGCCTCAGGCTCGGGCGGCATTGCGACCGCCGAAAAAGCTTCGCCGGATTCTGTGGGCTGCTCGGACTTCGGCGCGTCGGGTGCTTTCGACTCCTCGAATTCCTCGCGCGGTGCGGCAGCCGGTTTCGCAGCCGGCGCACCGGCCTTGATCGCGGACGCGTCCTCGCCATCACCAAGCAGCACGGCAATCGGCGTATTCACCGCAACGTCGGCGGTGCCCTCCGGAACGAGGATCTTGCCGAGCGTCCCCTCGTCGACGGCTTCCACTTCCATGGTCGCCTTGTCGGTTTCGATCTCGGCGATCACGTCGCCGGATTTGACAGCGTCGCCCTCCTTCTTGAGCCACTTGGCAAGGTTGCCCTTCTCCATCGTGGGCGAGAGCGCGGGCATCAGGACATCAATCGGCATGGACGCTCTCTAGTTCAGCGAACCGCAACACGGGACATCTAACGCAGCACGTCGGTGTAGAGCTCGGACGGATCGGGCTCGGGATCGACGGTAGCAAACTCGGCCGACTCGTTGACGACACTGCGCACCGACGCGTCGATCTTCTTGAGTTCGTCCTCGCTCGCCCATTTGTTGGCGAGAAGACGCTGACGCACCTGCTCGATCGGGTCCTGTTCGGACCGGACCTTCTCGACCTCGTCGCGCGTGCGGTACTTCGCCGGATCGGACATCGAGTGGCCGCGGTAACGATAGGTCTGCATTTCGAGGATGTAGGGTCCGTTGCCTTCGCGGCACCAGGCGACGGCCTTGTCGCCGGCCGCTTTCACCGCTCGCACGTCCATGCCGTCGACCTGCTCGCCCGGAATATTGAACGAAGCGCCGCGCTTGGAGAAATCCTGCTGCGCCGACGAGCGATGCACCGCCGTCCCCATCGCGTAGCGATTGTTCTCGATGATGTAGATGACCGGCAGCTTCCAGAGCTCGGCCATGTTGAAGCTTTCGTAGACCTGCCCCTGGTTGGCTGCACCGTCACCAAAGTAGGTCAGGCAGACATTGTCGTTCTCGCGATAGCGATTGGCGAAGGCGAGTCCCGTTCCAAGTGAAACCTGGGCGCCGACGATGCCGTGGCCGCCATAGAAGGCTTTCTCCACGGAAAACATATGCATCGAGCCGCCCTTGCCTTTGGAATAGCCGCCGCGGCGCCCGGTGAGTTCGGCCATGACGCCCTTGGCGTCCATTCCGCAGGCCAGCATGTGCCCATGATCGCGGTATCCGGTGATGACCTGATCGCCCTCTTTCAGGGCCATCTGCATCCCGACCACCACGGCTTCCTGGCCGATATAGAGGTGGCAGAAGCCGCCGATCAGGCCCATGCCGTACATCTGGCCGGCCTTCTCTTCGAAGCGCCGGATCAGGAGCATGTCGCGATAGGCTGTGAGTTCCTGTTCCTTTGTGAATTCGGCGGGCTTGGCCGGACTCTCGGTAGATGCGGCAGACGCTGACGTCTTCTTGGCCACGGCCATGGCGCTCCCTGGGGGTCGGTACAATCGGGTCATCCCTTACCCGAATTCGTCCGCGGATTAAAGCGCTGCCCACGCCCTGTGTGCAATGCGAATTGCGGCGAAACGCCTGAGGCCAAACGGGAAATCCTGAACGTCTAGCGCGTTATCGGTGCTGCCGCATGAGCACGAGGTCGTTCGGATGCGCGATGTTCAGCAACAGGCGCGCCTGCTCATCCAGCATGTCCGGATCGATCCGGTCCGGCCGCAGGAGCGCGACCTTGCGCTCCCACTGGTTGTGCTCCGCTTTGAGCCGAACAAGCTCGGCGGTCAGCTCGGCCATCTGCTGGTCGATCTCGTGGCGCGCACGAAGACCGCGCTGTCCATTGAAGGCATGGAAGCCGAAATAGGCGATCAGCGCTGCGGCCACCATGTAGAGGCCGAGCGCCGTCAGGATTCCTCGTGCTCGCCTGCGCGATACCATTGCGGCAACATGCCCGTGCCCTGTTAAGGGCGGCTTAATGGACTCACGAAGTCGAGCGACAAACGCTCACGCCTTCAGCGCAGCGCGTCCCGGATAGATTGCCTGCGATCCGAGTTCCTGTTCGATGCGCAGCAGCTGATTGTACTTTGCCGTGCGGTCGGAGCGCGCAAGCGAACCCGTCTTGATCTGTCCGCAATTGGTCGCAACCGCAAGATCGGCGATTGTCGCGTCTTCGGTCTCGCCCGAGCGATGCGACATCACCGCGGTGTAGGCTGCCTTGTGCGCCATCTCGACGGCGGCAAGCGTCTCGGTCAGCGTGCCGATCTGGTTGACCTTCACCAGGATCGAATTGCCCATGCCCGACTTGATGCCTTCGGCGAGGCGCTTCACGTTGGTTACGAACAGGTCGTCGCCAACCAGCTGACATTTACTGCCGATCGTCCTGGTCAGGAGCTTCCATCCGTCGAAATCGTCCTCGGCCATGCCGTCCTCGATCGAGGCGATCGGATACTTCGAGACGAGCTCGGCAAGATAATCGACCTGCTGCTGGATGCTGCGGGTCTTGCCCTCGCCTTCATAGTGATAGGCGCCGTTCTTGAAGAACTCGGTCGACGCGCAGTCGAGCGCCAGCAGGACGTCGCTGCCCGGCTTGAAGCCGGCCTTGGTGATGGCCTGCATGACAAAATCGAGCGCAGCTTCCGCGCTCGGCAGATTAGGCGCGAAGCCGCCCTCGTCGCCGACATTGGTATTGTGGCCCGCCGCCTTCAACGCGGATTTGAGGGTATGGAAAATCTCCGCACCCATCCGCAGCGCTTCGGCGAAGGACGACGCGCCGACCGGCATCACCATGAATTCCTGGAAGTCGATCGGGTTGTCGGCATGCGCACCGCCATTGACGATGTTCATCATCGGCACCGGCAGCGTCCGCGCCGCAGCCCCACCGACATAGCGGTAGAGCGGCAGGCCGCTGGCGCTCGCGGCCGCCTTGGCGGTCGCAAGCGACACGCCGAGCAGCGCATTGGCCCCGAGCCGCGCCTTGTTGGGCGTACCGTCCAGCTTGATCATGGTCTCGTCGATCAGGACCTGATCCTCGGCGTCCATGCCGCCGATCGCGTCGAAAATCTCGCCGTCGACAGCGTCCACCGCCTTGCGGACGCCCTTGCCCAGATAGCGGGCCTTGTCGCCGTCGCGCAGTTCCACGGCCTCATGCGCCCCGGTCGAGGCGCCCGACGGGACCGCCGCGCGCCCGAGCGAGCCGTCTTCCAGGAGGACATCCACCTCGACGGTGGGATTGCCGCGGCTATCGAGGATTTCGCGGCCGACGATGTTGACGATGGCGGTCATGGCTATTGTCCGGCTTGTTCTTGGGTTCGGCTTCTTGAGTTCGGCGTCTTGGGTTCGGCGTCTTGGGTTCGGCGCCGCTTGTACAGGATGGTCCCGGCCGCGCAAGTCGCTGCGCCCGCTGAAGTGATCGTGACCGGAGGTCGGCTTGACGGCGCTCGGACCGGCATAGGACTTTTACCGGTATGGACTGACCGAGCGAGGTAACCATGCGGCTGCTGGCGTCTCTGGGCCTGATCGTCACCCTCCTGGCACCCTCCTCGGCATTCGCCGAACGCGTCGCGCTGGTCATCGGCAACAGCGCCTACCGCCATGCCGCCCCGCTCCCCAATCCGCGCAACGATGCGACCGACGTCGGCGCCGCCCTCCGCAAGCTGAACTTCGATGTCGTGCAGGGCCTCGACGTCGACCGGCTGGGCATGGAGAACGCGATCCGAACCTTCACGCAGAAGGCGCGGGGCGCGAAGGTGATCGTGTTCTTCTATGCGGGGCACGGCCTGCAGGTCGACAACACCAATTACCTCGTGCCGGTCGATGCCAAGATCGACGCGACTGCGGACCTGAATTTCGCCGCGGTGAGCCTCGACTACGTTCTGCGCCAGATGGATGCCGAGCAGCGCGTCAACCTGATCTTTCTCGATGCCTGCCGCGACAATCCGTTCGTCGGCAACATGGATCGCAAGCTCGCGACGCGGACGGCGTCGGTCGGATCCGGTCTCGCATCGGTAAAGGGTTCGATCGACACCATGATCGCCTTCGCGACACAGCCCGATAACGTCGCGCTCGACGGCGACGGCCGGAACAGCCCGTTCACGGCCGCCCTCCTCAAACACATGCAGACGCCGGGGCTGGAAATCGCGAGCGTGCTGAAGCGTGTCCGCACCGACGTTGTCTCTGCGACCAGGGAAAAGCAGATTCCCTGGGACCATTCATCCCTTCGCAGCGACGTGGTGCTGCAGCCGCAGCCAGGCAAAAAGACCGGCAGCATCGCCGAAATCGTCGCGGAAGAAGGCCTGCGCGCGACGATCCCCGAGGCGGAGCTGATTGCCGGAGAGTGTGACCGGCTTGCCGCCGACCCCTATTCCCGGAACAAGCCCGCTTCGGTGCGTGGCGTGCACTACAAGAAGGTCACGAAAGCGGCGGTGCAGGCCTGTGCGAAGGCGGTGGTCGCCGATCAGAATAACGGGCGGCTGCATTACCAGTTCGGGCGCGCGCTCTATTACGGCGCCGGCGACCACGGCAAGGCCCGGACCATCTTCAAGGGTGCGTATGAGCTCGGCGCCACGGAGGCTCTCACCGAACTCGGCCGCATGGATTTCTTCGGCCATGGCGGTCCGCAGAGCTATGCCAGTGCGCTGAAGACCTTCGAGAAAGCCGCCAGGGAAGGCGACGCGAGCGCCATCAAGAATCTCGGCTTCATGTATCAGCTCGGCCGCGGCGTGAAGGTCGACTATGACCGCGCGCTAAAATATTACGCCATGGCGCCGGACCATCCGGTGATCATGAACAATCTCGGCGTGCTCTATTCGCTCGGACTTGGCGTGCCGAAAGATCCCGTCCGAGCGGTTCAGCTGTTCGAGCAGGCCATGCTGGGCGGCGACGACAGCGCGCCGGCCAATCTCGCCTCCCAATATGAGGCCGGCGAAGGCGTTCCGAAGGATCTCGCCAAGGCCCGCATCCTGTACGAAGTCGGGGCGACCTACGGCGATCAAATCGCGCAACAGGCACTGGCGCGGCTCAAGAACGCGCGCTAGATCGCGCGTTCAGCACGATGTTGCCGGGGTTTTGCGTCCGATCGCGTGCTGACGTATTGAGGCGCGCGTTTCGAGGTCAGTATGGCTCGCAAAATCAAGGCACTCACCCTGCTCGGCAAACCGACGCTACTTCCTGCGTCGCCCGACAAGGCGCAGCTCGACCGCGTCCCGAATCCGCATCCTGACACGAATTATGTGGCGCGGTTCGTCATGCCGGAATTCACCGCTCTGTGTCCGATCACCGGTCAGCCGGACTTCGCGCATTTCGTGATCGACTATGTTCCGAACAAGTTCCTGATCGAATCGAAGTCGCTCAAGCTCTACCTGAACTCGTTCAGAAATCACGGCGCCTTCCATGAAGATTGTACCGTGGCGATCGGCAAGCGGCTGAACGGCCTTCTCAAGCCGCGCTGGCTGCGCATTGGCGGCTACTGGTATCCGCGTGGCGGCATGCCGATCGATGTGTTCTGGCAGGCCGGCAAGCAGCCGAAGGATGTCTGGGTGCCCGACCAGGGCGTCGCGCCCTATCGCGGGCGCGGCTGACGCGTCCTCGGCAGCCGTGGTCCGAACAATCGGCGATCGCCTGGCGCGCCTTGCGCAGACCGCGATCGTGGGAGGTCAGACGTTCTGGCCTACACGCTGGACGGCTGCTGCCGTTTGAGCTTACGCGAGCAGACATAGCCGACGCTCACGATAACGATCGCGCCGCAAATAAGCAGCGGTGTCTTCCCCACGGCCGCGAACCCTGCCCCGTAGATCACCGGTCCTGCCGCC